>NZ_VNHY01000001.1:360068-720136 GCF_008124865.1 Fodinibius salinus
ATAGACACCTTGATGGACGAAAGTTTTGAGGCACTGAGTGCATTTGATGATCAGGAAGATGCGGTAAAGATGCTCAGTAAATACGATCGGGTGGCCATGCCGGTGGTTGATTCAGATGGCATTCTTGTAGGTATTGTAACAGTAGATGATGTTATTGATGTAGCCGAGGAGGAAACCACCGAGGATATGCAGCTGATGGCCGGTATGGATGTGCTGGATGACTACTATTCCCAGACTTCAATATTTCACATGGTGAAAAAACGAATTGGCTGGTTGGCATTTTTATTCGTGGGACAGCTTTTTACTGCTACTGCCATGGGAGCTTATGAAAGTGTCATTGCCAATGCGGTATTTCTGTCACTGTTTATTCCGATGATTATATCAACGGGTGGTAACTCTGGGACACAGGCAGCGACACTCATTATTCGTGCCTTATCTACCGATGATATTAGTATGAGTGAATGGTTTAGGGTATTAGGGCGTGAATTGTTGTCCGGGTTAATGCTGGGTTTGATTATGGCTATTGTTGGCTTTTTGGTGATCATAAGCTGGGGATTTGTTACCACAGGTGGATTAAGTGAGGAACTTGTGTTAAGTGCATTAGTGGTGGGGCTTAGCCTGATTGGAGTCGTGCTGTGGGGAAATCTAAGTGGTTCTATGTTACCGTTTGCACTTTCAAAAATGGGATTAGACCCAGCTGTAACCTCTGCTCCGTTTGTATCAACGTTAAGTGATGTTACTGGAATTGTTATTTATTTTTCCATTGCTATTGCCTTACTTGAAGGGGTAGTACTTTAACCAAAAGATGAATTGTTAGCAGTGATAAACTCATGAAACAATATCTGGATTTAGTAAACAGCGTATTAGAAAATGGGACCCAAAAAGAAAATCGTACGGGTATCGATACTATCTCGAATTTTTCGGAATTTTATAAGGTCGATCTTTCTGAGGGCTTTCCGCTGTTGACGACTAAAAAAATGTACTTTCGGTCTGTTATCCTTGAAATGCTGTGGTACTTGCGCGGCGAAGATCACATCCGCTGGCTCCGAGATGAAAAAGACTGTCATATTTGGGATGAATGGGCAGACGAGGATGGCAATGTAGGACCTATCTATCCGGTTATGTGGCGACGTTTCCCTTATCATGAAGAGGAGGAGGTACGGTTCGAGGGGAATGCCTCGCACATTGTAAATTCGATGTGGGTTAAGAAAGAATTTGATCAGGTACAGCGTGCTATTAATATGCTTAAAGAAAATCCCAACAGCCGTCGTATTGTTGTAAGTGCCTGGCATCCGGGCCTGCTCGACCAAATGGCTCTGCCGCCCTGCCATGTGATGTACATTTTTAATGTCACTGATGGTAAGCTCAATTGCCATCTTACTCAGCGTTCAGGAGACATTGCACTTGGAATTCCTTTTAATCTGGCGTGCTATTCGGCGCTTACTATGGCTATTGCCAATGAAGTAGGGCTAGAATATGGAGAGTTTGCCCACACCATTGTGGATGCGCACATTTATGAAAATCATGTGGAGGGTCTAAAAGAACAGTTAGAGCGTGAGCCACGCGAACTCCCAACGCTTGAAATTGCTGATAAGCCGGTTGATGATCTTGTCTTTGAGGACTTTGAACTTAAAAATTATGATCATCATCCCGCTATTAACTTTGAGGTGGCTGTATGACCCTTGCTGCAATTGTAGCGCACGATCCCCAGTTGGTCATTGGCAATGAAGGTGATTTGCCGTGGCATTATTCTGAGGACCTGCAGTATTTCAAAGAAACAACAATGGGGCATCCCATTATTATGGGGCGTATTGTTTTTGAAGAGCTAGGTGAAGAGCCGCTGCCCGGTCGCGAAAATATTGTTCTCAGCCGCAGCAAAGAGTATGATCATGTGCCTGCTTTTTCGTCATTTGATGATGCTATTGAGCACGTTAAAGATGAAGAGCTGGTGTTTTTGATCGGCGGCGAAGAAATTTACCGACAGTTTTTGTTTCGGGTGGATAAACTTTATGTAACCGAAATTCACCAGGCATATGAGGGGGATACTTTCTTTCCGGAATATCGCGATGAAATTGGCAACGTGTGGAAAGAAGTTAGCCGTGAGGACAAAGATGATCTTTCGTTTGTCGTTTATGAGCGGGTAGATTAGATATGTTACCATTGAGGTACTAAGAACACGACGGGTTTTCTCTATCTTATCTGGCTTGTAGCTGCTATCCAATGAAAAAATTACAAAAGTTATGCTAATTCGTTTGGTAGCACACTGAGTACTGCCGAGGGTAAAAACGTTCTCGTTCTCTCAGTGATTGTTTATATTTCAATATCTTTCAGATGTACTACATAAGGTTTTACCACAGGTTCAGTGAGGGCAATAATATTTTGGGTATCCGCTGCTTTTGAAAACTCAACCGCTTTATCTTTTTCCTCTAAAATCCAGATACCTTCATTTTCATAGCGATAGGCTTCGCTATAGCTCACAGCAAAGTTATAGTAGTATTTTGATGAAGTCTCATCATGAGGGAGTCCTCTATCTTTAAGCGATCTCTGGGTTTTGACCTTTACTTTTTCCGTAAGTTCGTCTGAGGGCTTGTTATCCAAAAAGGTTGTTCTAAACAAAGACCGCGATTGAAATCGTTTGCAAAGATTAGCGAGAACAGGATCATCTTCATATTGCCAGTATTTGATACTTTGGAACACATCATTATCGTCAAGGCGCAGATATTTTTTAAGTACCTTTTTGGGAATTTCTTTTTTTGCACTTGGTTGTTCTTCAAGGAAAAACTGCAGGGCAGGGGAGGCGTGATACAGATCTGTTCCTGATTGTATAAGCTCCCGCACGCGCTGAAAAATGTTGCGAATTAAAATATCAGCACTTAATACAGTTTTATGAAGATATACCTGCATATACATTAATCGCCGCGCAAGAATATAGTTCTCTATTGCATAAATGCCCTTCTTTTCGATTACAATGTTTCCCTTATGTACACGCATGGTTTTCAGGATACGCTCAATGCCTACCGACCCTTCATATACAGATGTAAAAGCACTGTCGCGCTTCAGGTAATCCAGCCGGTCTATATCAAGCTGGGATGAAATAAGTTGGTTCAGGAAGGGTTTCTTAGGATACTGATCGGTAAATATTTTTATAGCTGTATCCAGTGCACCGTCCATTTCTTCATTGAGATGACGCATGACGGCCAGAGTCATCTTTTCGTGGTGGAAATCTTCAATAAGATTGAATTCTAACGTATGCGAAAGGGGACCATGGCCAACATCGTGTAGTAAGACTGCAATTAGTGTGCCTTCATATTCGGCCGGGCTAATAGTGGTATCTTTTTCGCGAAGATTATTGAGCGTTTGTTGGGCAAGCTCCATGGCACCCAAGGCGTGAGAAAACCGAGAGTGTTCGGCTGCAGGAAAGACTAGATATCCCAGTCCCATTTGCTTAATACGTCGTAATCGCTGAATATACGGATGGTCGATCAGGTCTAGGATAATACCTTTTGGCACGGTAATGAAACCGTGAATGGGATCGTTAAAAATTTTGTACTGCGTACTCTTATCCATCTGGTTATTATTAGAACTTCATTATATCAGTTTTTACAAATCCTGAATTGCTTAAAATAAAAATGTTAGTCAAAAAGGCTATCTGGTAATATAACTTCATTTGTGTTGGCGATGTCAGGTAGTCGGGCAGGACGCTGTTTTTCAAGGTCAAACCAAACACCGTGCGCTTTGGCCACCGAAGCCAGCTTCTTGTCATCAGCTGTGTAAATAGCTTGAAAGCTGGTGATGCTGGAGTTACCGAGTTCTTTAATGCCGGATCCAATGAGCAGATCGGCGGGGTATTCCACGGGAGAAATAAAGTCAATTTCAATATTCGCCAGTACAAAACTATAGTGGCTTTTCATCTGCTCGGCAAAGCTGGGGACCTGACGGATAAAATTGATGCGTGCCTCCTCATAATACGTACTGAAAATAGCATTATTAACATGGTTTAGCGGATCTAAATCCCGAAAGCGAATGGGGAGCTTACTCCAGTACGGGAAATGGTCTTGTTGATATTTTGGTCGATGCATAAGTCTGATTATAAGCTAGTAATGGTGAACTCAAAGATGTGATCTTCTGTGGCTAAATCAAAAGATGATCACTATGAAATTACATTTAGTTGATCACTGTTGAATGTTTATATTCTGAAACTTGAAAAGAAAAATGAATGTAATATTGAACTATGTTTGACAACACAGAAAAAGAATTTCTCGAAAAATTATTGATCACTCCCAGCCCCACCGGTTTTGAATCCGCTGGACAAAAGGTCTGGAAAAATTATGTCACCGACTTCGCTGATAAGGTACAGGCGGATGCTTACGGTTCTGCCAGTGCTAAACTCAATACCAGTTTTGATGTGGTTACGGTGATGATTGAAGCTCACTGTGATGAAATTGGCATGATTGTGCAGCATATCACTGACGAGGGATATATTTACGTAAACAAGCTGGGTGGCAGCGATTCGACTATTGCACGTGCTAAACGTGTTCATATCCATACAAGAGAGGGTATAGTATCAGGTGTAACAGGTAATACAGCTATCCATTTACAAGAGAAGAAAAATGGTGGTGGTGAGGAACCTGCTTGGAAAGATATTTACATCGACATTGGTGCCGAAGATAAAGAAGAGGCCCAGAAGATGGTACAGGTGGGTAACCCAATTACCTATGCCGATGAGTTTGATTACTTGTCTGATGATATTCTGTCGGGCCGTGGTGTTGACAATCGCATTGGCGGATTTATGATTGCACAGGTGCTCAAAAATTTGACCGAACGACGTGATGAGCTGGATGTAAATGTGGTAGCTCTGAACTCCGTACAGGAGGAGGTAGGCGGGTATGGGGCCCGTATGATGAGTTATCGTATTGATCCCGATTTTGCCATGGTGACTGATGTAACGCACGCTACGGATACGCCCGGTATCAGTCAGAAAGAACACGGGCAAGTAAAACTGAAAAAAGGACCCGTTATGCAGCACGGCGGTGCGAACCACCCCAATATTGTAGAATTTGTAGAAGATGTTAGTGACGAGCAGGAAATCGATATCCAACATGCAGCTACGAGTGTACGTACCGGCACTGATACCGACAGTATTTTCTATCAGAAAGCAGGTATTCCAAGTGCGCTGATTTCTCTGCCATTACGTTATATGCATTCGCCCGTTGAGACAACGTCTATGACGGATGTACAGTCTCTTATCTCATTAATGACCGAATCAATTTTAGCCCTGGATCCCGACCAAACTTTTCACGTATTGGAGTGATCCAGACGTTAAACCAATAGTACATTGCAATTATAAAGCAAATTAAACCGATCATTCTTATGAAACGAAGATCTACACTTGTTCTGCTTTTGGCGCTGTTTATGGTTGCTCCATTATATGGCCAGCAGACAAACACTGTTCAAGAAGCTTTTTTACCCTTTGATACCGGTCGTAGTACCGACTATAGAACGGCCGGCGGGGCTCCGGGAGCTGATTACTGGCAAAATTCAGCTGATTACGAAATTGATGCTCAGCTTCAGCCTTCGAAGCATAAAGTAAAAACATCTATTACCATACACTACACGAATAACAGCCCCAATGATTTGGAATTTGTATGGCTCAAGCTTGACCAAAACCTTTTTGATAAAGATTCCTGGGGAGCTAAGCTAACACCTTATGAGGGTTCACGATTTGGGAATAAGGCTTTTGACGGCGGTATTACGCTTAACAAGGTGTCAGTTTCTCAAAATGGATCTTCTTACAATCCGGAGAAACATAGCGTTGGTACAAACCTGAAGCTCGAATTACAGGATGCGCTCGAAGCCAAAGGTGGTAAGGCCACAATCACGATTGATTACACGTTTATTATTCCTGAATACGGATCCGACCGTCTGGGCCGTCTGGAAACGAAGAACGGTATTATTTACCAAGTGGCGCAATGGTATCCGCGCATGGCCGTCTATGACGATGTAAAAGGGTGGAATATTCTACCTTATTTAGGCGCGGGTGAGTTTTATATGGATTACGGAACCTTTGATTATTCCATTACAGCCCCGTCGGATTATATTGTTGCAGCATCCGGAAAGCTGGAGAATCCTGACGAAGTACTAACGAACCAACAGCAGCGCCGATGGAAGAAGGCAACGAATAGTGATGAACGTGTGTATATTATCAACAAAGAGGAGGTAGGCACCGATGCTTCTCGTCCACAGGGTAGTAAGAAGCTTACTTGGGAATACAAGATTGAGAATGCCCGCGATGTCGCTTGGGCTGCTTCAAAATCCTTTATCTGGGATGCAGCACGCATCAACTTACCTGACGGTAAGCAGTCGCTGGCTATGTCGCTATATCCCGAAGAAAGTGCAGGAGACTCTGCTTGGGGACGGTCAACAGAATATGTAAAAGGCAGTATTGAATTTTATTCAGATTATCTGAAATCATATCCTTACCCCACTGCCATAAATGTTGCAGGAACAGTAGGCGGCATGGAATACCCCGGTATTGTGTTTTGCAGCTGGAAGGCTACTGAGGGAGGATTATGGGGCGTAACAGATCACGAGTTTGGTCATATCTGGTTTCCCATGATTGTAGGATCAAACGAGCGCGAACACGCCTGGATGGATGAAGGCTTCAATACGTTTATCAATAGTTTAAGCACTAAGAATTTTAATGATGGAGAATACTACAGTCCTTCGACGCCGCGCGATGTTGCTGATTGGCTTGATAGTCCAAAGTCGGAGCCTATCCTTTCGGCACCTGACCAGGTACAGCCGGGTAACTTGGGCATTGTAGCATATTATAAACCATCATTAGGGCTGCAGATGCTCCGTGAATCTATTATTGGTCCGGAGTTGTTTGATGAAGCCTTTACCGAATATCTCGATCGCTGGGCTTACAAGCACCCTACACCCAATGATTTCTTTAATACGATGGAGGATGTAAGTGGTCGTGAGCTAGACTGGTTCTGGAGAGGATGGTTTAAAAAGGCATGGAGTTTGGATCAGGCTGTAGATTCCGTTAGCTATATTGAGGGCGACCCATCTGAGGGTTCTCTGATCAGCATCAGCAATAATGATAAGATGGTAATGCCGGTGAAAATGAAAATTACGCAGTCTAATGGTAATACCGAGACGGTTCGCCTGCCGGTGCAAGTTTGGCACCGCGGTAACAGCTGGACTATGGATTACAATTCGAATTCGAAAATTGAAAAGGTTGTGATTGATCCGAAGAAGGAATTTCCAGATGTGAATTCCGAGAACAATATTTGGAAGTCAGAACCGACGGATGAGAAAAAAATGAAGGGTTCGTCCGGTAATTAAGAATAAATAAATCTAGCAAAAAGGTCTGCTCGTTGATGAGCAGACCTTTTTTATTTATTAATACCTTTTCCCAAAAAGGTGCTGTTTTTTTTACTACCCAATAGCTTTTTCGATGCGGTTGAGTAGTGGAGATACCATTGGTTTTGTTAGCAGGTTCTTGGAAAATGGCTCTACGGCGATGGTTGTAAAATTACCATGATCAGCCTGTCGAAATCGGTCGTACAATTCGTGAGCCATACGCTCATAATCTCCCTGATAATGTAGAATGTTATCAGTTGTTGTTTTTTGAGGACGGTTATGCAGTATATAGAGGGTACTATCATCAGTAAGGTCAGCGTCTTCTGTCATCCATCGAACCGTAGCTGTTGGGGAATAATGGGTATATTTTGTACCCGGACTTTTAGCTGGGGTATTGTCGCCGGTGCTTTTAGTGATCTCAACTTTTTTATCAATTACCTGCTCAATTTGCTTTGCACTTATGGCACCGGGACGATAAATACGGTATGGCTCTTGTGATACGTCAAGCACCGTTGATTCTAGCCCAATATTAGTTTCACCCGCATTAATGACGGGAAAATCATCGCCAAAATCTTCTTTTACGTGTTTAGGTTTGGTAGGGCTGGGCCGTCCCGAGGAATTAGCACTAGGGGCGACCAGCGGTCCGGTTTGTGTAATAAGCTGTTGAGACAGTGGATGATTGGGCCAGCGGAGCGCTACGGTATCAAGTCCTGCAGTAATAATATCCAGCACTTCCGGTTTCTTACGAAAGATTAACGTAAGCGGACCGGGCCAGAAGGCATCCATTAACTTTTCGGCATCATCGTGAATGTCTGTTGCAAAATCTTGTACTTGTCGACGATCTGAAACATGTACAATAAGCGGGTTGTCCGCGGGACGCCCCTTGATTTTAAATACCTTTTGGATGGCATTTCGATTTTGAGCATCTGCACCCAGCCCATACACTGTTTCGGTCGGGAAGGCTACCGGCTGCCCTTCTTTTATGAGTGAGATATATTGATTAAGCAAGGTTAACCTCTTTACGTTTTGATGTAGTTAGTTCCTTTAAAAACTCTGCAGCAGCCTCCAGATTCGGAATATCGTGAATTACAAAGCGTACACGGTCGTCTTTTTGAACCAACTTAAACCGATCTTCGGCATTGTCCTGCATCTTTTTGAGCAACATTTGAAATCGGTCCCCATAAAATTCTTCACCCAGTTCAGAATCATGTTTGGGTAAATTGAGCCACATACGATCAGAACGGATGCGTGCTTTGGTGACAAACAGTTCTGAAGCATAATGTGTAATAACAGTAGAGGTAATAAGATTTTGTGCTGCATCCGTAATGGGACCAAATCGGTCTTCCACCTCTTCTTTCCATTCGTGGATTTCTTCAAGCGATTCAGCACCGGCCAGCTTTCGATAGAGGTTCAACCGTTCTACATTATCCGATACATAATCGTCTTCAAGCAGGGCAGGGCGGTCAAATTCAACTTGTGTATCGGGGCGCTCTATCTCTACTTCTACATCATCAAACACATCGTTAAACTCTTGTTCTTTAAGCTCTTTAACAGCGTCATTGAGAATCTTTTGATACAAGTCAAAGCCAAGGTCATTAATGTAACCGCTCTGTTCAGCACCCAGGATGTCGCCGGCACCGCGAATGTCAAGATCACGCATGGCAATATTAAAGCCAGATCCGAGATCTGAAAATTCTTCGAGTGCAAGTAGCCGCTTTCTTGCTTCATCAGTAAGCGATTTTATATCTGGTGTAATCAGATAACAAAATGCTTTGCGGTTGGATCGGCCTACACGTCCACGAAGCTGATGCAGTTCGGCCAGCCCAAAGTGGTCGGCACGGTTAATAATCATTGTATTGGCGTTGGGGATGTCGATGCCGTTTTCCACAATATTAGTAGAGAGCAGTACGTCAAATTTGTGGTCATAAAAATCTTCGATAATGTTTTCGAGCTTTGAAGAGCTCATCTGTCCGTGGGCGTAGCGGATGCGCACATCGGGTACCATCTTACGTACCATATTAGCTACCGACTCAATATTCTTAACTCGGTTGTGGATAAAGAAAACCTGCCCGCCGCGGGCCGTTTCCTGGGTAATGGCATCCCGAATTAAATCTTCATCGAAGCTATGTATTTGTGTTTGTACCGGCTGACGGTTCTTTGGCGGTGTGTTGATGATGCTGAGGTCACGTGCACCCATCAGCGAAAACTGTAGTGTCCGCGGGATAGGTGTGGCAGTCAGGGTTAGAACATCGATAGTAGCACGGTATTCTTTGAGCCTTTCTTTTGCTTTGACGCCAAAACGTTGTTCTTCATCCACAACAAGTAGTCCCAGATCATCAAAATCCACATCTTCGGATGTCAGCCGGTGGGTTCCTACCACGATATCTACCTTGCCTTCTTTAAGCTTCTTGATAGTTTCTTTTTGCTCTTTTCGCGATCGAAAGCGGGAGAGGACATCCACCGTAATAGGAAAATCTTCCATCCGCTCAGCAAATGTCTTGTAGTGCTGATCGGCCAGAATAGTGGTTGGTACCAGCACAGCTACTTGTTTATGATCCATTACAGCTTTAAAAGCAGCACGGACAGCCACTTCAGTTTTACCAAAACCCACATCGCCACAGATAAGACGGTCCATGGGCGTGGTGCTTTGCATATCATCTTTAACTGCCTCGATAGCCTCGCGCTGGTCAGGCGTTTCTACAAATTCAAAGCGGGCTTCCATCTCAGTTTGCCAAGAAGTATCCCGCGAAAAATCGAAGGCTTTTTTAGATTTACGTTTTGCATACAGTTCTATAAGATCACGCGCAATGTCTTTGACCTTGTCTTTTGTCTCGGCCTTTTTGCGTGCCCAGCGGCCTGATCCTAGCTTGCTGATACGGGGACTGGTCCCTTCTTTACCAGAATACTTCTGAATTTTATGCAGGCTCGAGACGTTTACGTAAAGCACCGAATTTTCCTGGTATCGCAGTACCACTGATTCTTGTTCAATACCGCGAACTTCTATTTTTTTGAATCCCGCAAATTTCCCGATCCCATAATCGACGTGGACCACATAATCTCCCACATTGAGGTCGCGCAGCTCCTTTACTGAAATATTATTTTTGTGCTTCTTACGGCGGACCTTTGGCCGGTGATAGCGATTAAAAATCTGATGGTCCGTAAATACGGCTAGCCCTTGTTTGTTAAGGGTAAATCCCTCGTGGATAGTTTCTACAGAAAGATGGTAGCGCAGTTCTTTAGATGGTTCACCAAGCAGTTCTTCAAAACGGTCACGTTGCCCCTCATTATCGCAGAGAATATAGGTATCAAAACTTTGATTGGTCAGCGACTTTATTTTGTCGCGCAATAGTTTAATACTGCCGTTAAAATCAGGCTGAGGCTTGGCGTCGAGACGGTAAGTCCAATCCACAGTTTCTTCCTCCGAAAAGCCCCCCATATAAATAAGCGGATGATTATCCAGTGACTGTTCAAAATGTTCAGGACTCACGAAAAGTTTATCAGGGGATAGGTGTTCTTCATCCTGGTCCAGTTCGTCATAAGTGCTTACAGCTTCTGTATATTGATCCTCTATTTCACCATGGATAAGCGAGTGATTAAGCATGATGATGACGGTATCATCATCGAAATAGGAGAGAAGACTACTTTTTTGGTCTTGGCGAAGTCCTGAAGCATCGGGGACAAATCGAACGGCATTTAAAAATGAGACAGACCGCTGAGAATCAGGGTCAAATTCTCGAATAGAATCAACTTCGTTACCGAAAAATTGCAGTCGGATAGGGTATTCACCTGAAAAAGGGTAGACATCCAAAATACCGCCCCGATGGGCAAATTCTCCGGGGTGATTTACAAATTTTACCGGTTCGTAATCCTGATCTACGAGTTGTTCTTTTAGTTGGGCTGGATCAACAGTTTCTTCAATCTCTATTGTGATGGAAGCTTGGGCAAAATCATCTGGAGCTACTATTTTTTCAAAAATAGCAGGAGCTGAAGTGATAGTGAGAGATTTAGGATCATTTATTACTTTTTCAAGTACCTGCGAACGTTGTACTACCGGTGCGCTGTTGGTAATCTGCTGTTCATCATAGGGATTATGTCCCGTGGTGGGGAAAAAATTGGCATGTGATATATCAAGATTTTCGAGATCACCCTGCATAAATTCAGCAGATTCTGTATCTGGATGGATGACAACCAGTTTATCATATTTTTGTGCAAGTTTGGCAACAAGCATGGATGGGGTAGATCCCACGAAGTGGTCCAGAAATACTGTATGCTTATTATTGATTTGGGTATGCAATTGCTGCCACGGCACTTGGGCAGAAAATGTTTTAAGAACAGACTGTAACGCCATGAAAAAAGAAGAGATTAAAATTTATGCTTTTAGAAATGCTGGCTTAAAAATAAGTAATTAAACAGTCTTTTTCTGTTCTCTGAGGGGATCTTTTTAACACAATTGGAAGGTTCAGAGTTGTTTATGATTGCTACTCAATTGCTTTTCTGAAAAGGAACTGGTCAGAAACAAGTGCGAGAATAAACAACAGGATGGCAGGCAACAGAAATCGCGGATACAGATCGGTGTAATCCGTGTAGATAATCTCATCGATTTCTGATTTTTCGAGTTGGTCTATCTTGTTATAAATTTCTTTAAGACTTTCGGTATCTGTAGCACGAAAGTAGGCGCCGCCCGTCATGTTAGCAATCTGTTTGAGCATTTCTTCATCAATATTTACTTCAATATTGCGTGTACGACGCCCAAAAACGGGATCATTGACAGGGTAAGGGGCGGTACCCCGTGTTCCGGCGCCAATGGTATAAACTTTAATATCGTACGAAAGTGCCAGGTCGGCGGCTGTAACAGGGTCAATTTCACCGGAATTGTTTTGTCCGTCGGTAAGCAGAATGATGACTTTACTTTTGGCCTCACTTTTTTTCAAGCGGTTGACAGCTGTGGCTATGCCCATGCCGATAGCCGTTCCGTCTTCTACTGTGCCCATTTCTACGTCACCAAGAAGTTTTTTGAGTAAATCATAATCCAAAGTAGGGGGCACCATGGTAAAACTTTTGCGGGCAAAAAGGACGAGCCCAATGCGGTCTGAAACACGTTTATTGATAAAGCTTTTAGCAACGTCTTTGGCCGCTTCCAGTCGATTGGGTTTAAGATCTTGGGCTTTCATAGAAGTTGAAATATCAAGCGTAAGCACAATGTCGATACCTTCAGCATTGCGCTCTACTGTGGTGTTTTCGTACTGGGGGCGAGCCAGTGCAAGCACTACGAGTCCGAATGCAATCCATTGCAATATCGGTGCAGCCCAAATGCCGTACGAACGCCAGCTTTTGGATAGTTTTTGCAACTCTGAGGTATCCGAAAACAGAAGGCTTGGAGTGTTTTTCCAGCCGATCTTCCAGACATGATATCCGATAATCGGAATCAGTAAAAGTAATAACCATAACCATTGTGGATTTGCCCAACTCATGCTTCACCCTCTGTGGTCTCTTGCTGTTCTTGTTGAAAACGACGGCGTTTCTTCTCCATTTTTTTACGGTGTCGGCGACGAAGGTAATCGATACGGGGACTGTCAACTTCACTGGCGCGACCCAGAAATTGATTAGCTTTTGCTATGGCACGGTTAGCTTGTTTGGTCGTAGGTGTAAAGTTAGCAAACTTGACCATGTCTGCCTCTTGTAGTACTGCTTTTGTGTCTTCAAGAAGCTTGTCATCTACTGCACGTTTTTTAAGCATTAATAGTAGTTCTCTGCTGGTGGATTCCAATGCAGGCAGAGTATAGGTGGATTCGTAATATTGTCGAATAGCATCACCCAGCGTGATGTAGAATTGCTTGAATTCTTCCTGAGTTTGAGGATTGGCGTCCTCGAGCTTTTTAATAGATTGTTGCAGCTGCGTAATGGGGTTGGTGAAAGCCGTAGGCTGAAATGATGGCTGGGATTCTGGTTCTTTTGTCTCTTCCTGTTTTTGATAATAATAGTAGTAATACCAATAACAACCAGCGCCGATAAGGAGTAATCCACCTAAAATGTAAGGCCACCATGCAGATGCAAAAGCGAAAATAGGTTTTAGGGGACGGAAAGATTGTTCTTGCTCAGAAAGTACGCTGCTAAAGCGTATTGGCACGGGATTTGTATATTGGGTAGTGGTATCTTGTCCCAGTATCAGCATCACCGGTAGTTGGGGAATGGTAGTATCAGCGGTACCAAAGAATTGTATTTTGTAGGCTACACTATCTTTAAAAGATGAAGCTTGGTATTGTTTACGGGATCGAATATCAAAGACGTCACCAAAATTTGAGGAGTCGGGAAAGATGATCTTATCGTATTCTTTGTTGCGGTCCAGCACAATGGTGTAGCCAAAAATATCTCCTACCTGTAGTGAGTCAATAGCTGCAAACTCACTTACCGACTGTGCATTGGCATGGGTTGCAAAAAGGCTGGTAACACCAATACAGATAGTGATGATAAAATTTCGCAAAGTCTTTTTACTCACTTTTTTGCCGGTGATAATTCTGTGTGATTTGCAATGTTTATCAGTAGTTACCGTTAATACCGCCGCTAAAAATAGAAAAAATCTATCCATTCAGAAAAACCTATACCACAGATAAAATAATTAAGATTATTTTGATGTGAATTCGATTTATGAAAATGCTATGTTAGCAGACAGTTTTTAAAACAAGAAATACTATGTATCGCATAATTTTATTAAGTATTGTTGGCTTTGGGATAATCATGGGATGTAGCCCTGACCGGCCTGTTGATAGCGATCAGTCAAAAGAGGTTACAGTAGCTGCTGCAAAAGATACCATGTGTATTCCTCATCAAGATAAATTTGGGCTCCCTATCAATGGAATAAAAGTGGCAGATTATACTGTCAAACGAAATGAAAGCCTATATCTTATACTTAATAAGCTGGGGTTTAATGCTCAGGAAATATATAATGCTTCGCGTCGGGCAAAACAGGTTATAGATTTAGATAACTTTAAGCCTGGTCAACGATACCGTGTATATTTTTCTGCCGACAGTACGAATCGGGTCAAAAAACTTCTTTGGCAGCCGAGTAAATTGGAATATGTTGTTTTCAACTGGACACAGGATTCGTTAGAAATTTCTCGAGCTGCCCGGCAGCTGAATACCAAAAAAGCGATGTTCTCGGGTACGATAGAGAACTCACTTTATAAAACAATTCATCGACAAGGCGCCCATCCTGTTTTAGCGTATAAAATGGCCAATATTTTTGCATGGCAAATAAATTTTTTTGGATTACGTCCCGGCGACTCGTTTAAGGTATTGTACGATAAAACATTTGTCGAAGATGAATTTTTAGGAGTGGAAAATATTTTAGCTGCTGAATTTACTCATCGTGGGGAGACCTACAAAGCCTATAAATTTAGCCGAGGTGGGATTGACGGGTATTTTGATGAGGAAGGGAATAGCGTGGAAAAGGCCTTGCTGAAGGCTCCATTTGAATTTAACCAGCGCATTAGTTCAGGTTACACCTCAAGTCGTTATCATCCGATCCTAAAAAAAAATATGCCGCATCGCGGGGTAGATTATGCAGCACCTGTTGGTACGCCAGTATTGGCGGTAGGGGATGGGGTTGTTACCGAAGCGCAATATCGCGGTGCTAACGGTAATATTATTAAAATAGATCATAATTCTACCTACCGGACGGCCTATTTACACCTCCATGGATTTGCGGACGGTATTCACCGTGGAGCTTCCGTAGAACAGGGACAAATTATTGGGTATGTTGGTTCTACAGGTCGATCCACAGGTCCGCATTTGGATTATCGATTGTATAAAAATGACCGTGCTGTCAACTCCCGAACAGTTGATTTACCATCTTCAAAGGGTATACCAGACAGTTTGATGGATCATTTTATGGAAAGGAGAGAAGCATTGGCTCGTCAGCTCGAAAAGGATAAGGAAAAACAAAAAATAACGTCTCTGACTGCTGACGTACAGTGGTTAGTACCGATGTACACGGCGGCGAAAAAATGACATCAGCGGACGAACGTAAGAAGTATTTGTGTTTAACTCGATAGTATCAATTTTCATCCGTAAAAATTGATCCCGCAGTTCGTTTTTGAGGGCTTTCCGTTGTTTTTTGTATTTCTTTCGGATAGCTTCGCTGGATGAATCAACCAATACTTCTTCACCCGTTTCGGCATCGCGGAGCGGAATAAGTCCCAGATCAGGTAGTTCATCCTCGAGCTCATCATTGATTAGGATATTTACCAAATCGTGTTTCTGGCTGGTGATTTTCATTTGCTTATCGTATCCCTCATCTTGAAAGTCACTAGCAAGAATGACAATAGCGCGACGGTTCAGCAGCCGATTTACGTAAGAGAGTGCACCGCTCACATCTGTGCCGGTTCCTTGTGGCTCGTTGGTTAACAATTCGCGGATAAGTCGTAATACATGCTTGCGGCCTTTCTTGGGTGGAATCACCTTTTCAATTTCATCCGAAAAGAGTACAAGGCCTACCTTGTCGCCGTTTTTGATGGCACTAAAGGCCAGTACGGCACATATTTCGATAGAAAGTTCTCTTTTGCTTTGATTGTGGCTGCCAAAAATTCCGCTGGCAGAAATATCTACGCACAGCATCAGGGTTTGTTCACGCTCTTCCTCGAACTGCTTGATGAAAGGGTCGCCGGTACGGGCAGTAACATTCCAGTCGATCTGACGAATGTCGTCGCCATAGTTGTATTCACGGACCTCCGAAAATTCCATTCCGCGCCCTTTAAAGGCTGATTGATATTCACCACCTAAGATATTGTTAACCATTCCTTTAGTTCGAATCTCGATCTTTCGAACTTTTTGGAGTATCTCTTTTGAAATCATAATCCGGATTTTTACTTACATGATCATTGCAAGGATAATGCAATTACGTGGTATTTGAAAGCTCAAGATTTAGGTATTTTTGGGAGCCTCTAAATGGGATATAAGTTTTGTTTTTTATGAAAAAAAGCTGATATTACTGAGCGCCCTGAAACGGGTGTCTCTCTTGATGAATAGTCAGGGCCTCACAACTGATACTTGTGAGGCCTTATTTTTTTTAAAAAAGGGATTTGCCGATCTTTGTTCTTAATTGATGAGTCTGCTTTAGACTTTTAATTGCCCATCTTCTAGAACAGTTCTTAACAGTTTATTAATGGTTAGGTAACTGTTTGTTCAGATGAAATGCTTGTATTACAGCCTATCATATTTTTTGATACAGTTATACATCAGCACATGATTATTGGAAATAAATTTAGTGAAAAGTACCATCAATTTCTTATTGAGATTGGAAAGTTAGCGAATGGGGATACATCATTAAAAATTTCAGTTAAAGACATTAATACAAATCTATGTCTTGATCGCACAGAGATTAAGAACCTCTTGGAATATCTGGAAGAGCTGGGTTACATTAATATCCAGACTATTGGTGGGCCCTTGCTTTATGGCCATATCTCTATTACTGAATCGGGTTTGACAAAATTTAGAGAGCTTGAAAAACAAAAAGAGTAAAGAAAGTCATGTTGTTATATTAATTTTCTGATAAAATTTACCTACCTTTTGCACGGATTTTATCAACTTATTTACTAACAAAACTTTATAACTATGGTTATTGGTGTACCAAAAGAAATTAAATCGCATGAAAACCGAGTAGCTCTTTTGCCCGGGGGCGTGATGAAAATGAAACGTAACGGTCATGATGTTCTCATTGAAAAAGGAGCTGGCATAAATAGTGGGTTCCCCGATGAGAAATATGAAGAGGCCGGAGCATCTATTGTTGATGATGTGGACAATCTATGGGAACAATCAGAGATGATCATGAAAGTTAAAGAGCCTATAGAAGTAGAATATGACCGGATGCAGGAGGGACAAATAATCTTCACTTATTTTCACTTTGCTGCCAGCCAAACGTTGACTGAAGCCGTTGTTGATTCGGGATGTATTGCTATTGCTTACGAAACTGTTGAAAAAGCTGATGGTTCCTTGCCGTTGCTGGTGCCTATGAGTGAAGTAGCCGGACGGATGGCTTCGCAGGAGGGGGCCAAATATCTTGAAAAATCACAGGGCGGCCGTGGAATACTGCTTGGAGGTATCCCCGGCGTAAAACCAGCCAATGTAATGGTGATTGGCGGCGGCATTGTAGGGGTTAATGCTGCAAAAATTGCTGCC
The DNA here is from genome assembly GCF_008124865.1 of Fodinibius salinus. Classification (NCBI taxonomy): domain Bacteria; kingdom Pseudomonadati; phylum Balneolota; class Balneolia; order Balneolales; family Balneolaceae; genus Fodinibius; species Fodinibius salinus. The sequence goes on from NZ_VNHY01000001.1 coordinate 377,610, forward strand.
GGCATGGGCGCCAATACAACCATCATGGATATTGATATGCAGCGTTTGCGCTATCTGGATGATGTAATGTCAGATAATGTGGACACCATGTTTTCCTCACAAGCGAATATCAAAAGCTTGCTCCCGAATACTGATATGATTATTGGTGCTGTACTCAAACCCGGAGCAAAAGCTCCCCACTTGGTTACTCGTGAAATGTTGGGAGATATGCAGAAAGGGGCAGTATTAGTTGATGTGGCAATTGATCAGGGCGGTTGTTTTGAAACCTCAAAACCTACCACCCATGAAGATCCTATCTACGAAGTTGATGATATCGTTCACTACTGCGTAACAAATATGCCTGGTGCTGTTCCCTATACTTCAACACTGGGGCTCACGAATGTAACGCTGTCTTATGCCGTGAATATTGCTAATAAAGGCTGGAAGCAGGCGTTACAAGACGATAGTGAGCTGCAAAAAGGACTCAATATTGCTAACGGACAGATTGTTTACCGTGATGTAGCTGATGCCTTTGACATGCCTCATACCGATATATCCGAGGTAGTATAATGGATCTTCGGGAATATTATTTCCCGGTTTTTCTGGTAAAAATAGGCGTAAAATAAATTATTAGCTGATAAGTTGTAATATCATGTGATGCAGTCTAATAGGATTGTTGATAAGTGGGTTAACAATTTGTTAATAAGTATTTTTGTTTACCGAGTAACATCCTATTATATTTTCTTTTCACAGCGTTATTAATTCTTATATACTTTGCACATGGGTAAAATCATTTCCATTGCCAATCAAAAAGGAGGTGTTGGTAAAACAACATCCGCTATTAATCTAGCTGCAAGTTTGGCTGCTGTTGAACATTCTACTCTTCTTATTGATATTGATCCGCAGAGTAATACAACCAGTGGGCTTGGAATTGAAGCCAAGACCATAACCAACTCTATTTATGAGGTTATGGTAGGCGGGATTGAGGCCGCTGATGCTGTTTGTGAGACGGAGCTTCCCTTTTTGGAAATTCTGCCTTCTCATATTAATCTTGTAGGAGCAGAGATAGAAATGATTGATCGGGATGAACGCGAACGCATCCTGGAGAAAGCCATTGGCGATTTAAAAGACCAGTACGATTTTATTGTGATTGACTGCCCGCCTTCGTTGGGGCTTCTTACCATTAACGCTCTTACGGCATCACACTCGGTGCTTATTCCCGTACAATGCGAATATTTTGCGCTCGAAGGGCTCGGACAGTTGTTAAACACCATTAAGATCGTACGACAGCATTTGAATACCGAACTCGAAATCGAGGGCGTGCTTCTTACAATGTATGATGGACGTACACGGTTGTCTGATCAAGTAGCTGATGAGGTCCGCAAATATTTCGAGGATCGTGTTTTTGAGTCTATTATCAACCGTAATGTTCGCTTGGCAGAAGCACCCAGCTTTGGTAAACCCGCGGTGCTGTATGATTCGACGAGTGTTGGGGCAGAGAATTATTTGGCACTGGCCCGCGAAATTATTCATCGAAATAAAGATTTGTTTGAAAATAGTCCTGTGCTGGCTGAAAGTTAAACCGTTGATCATTTATGGCTTCAAAAAAAGTTTTGGGTAAAGGTTTAGGTGCTTTTTTTCCGGAATATAATGAGGATGATGAGGCGTCAACTTCTCAAGGTGAATCGGAAGCTAGTCAAGAGGGGGAATCGCCGTATGTAGAGCCCAAAAAGCGAGTTAATGTAGTACTTGAAGTGCCGGTTGAGAATATACGTCCCAATCCGCATCAGCCTCGCAGTGAGTTTAATAAGGATCGCCTTGCTGAGCTTGCTGGTTCTATCAAAAAGCATGGATTAATTCAACCGATCACCGTTCGGTATATTGGTGAAAAACGATTTGAGCTAATCAGCGGAGAACGTCGCCTGCGCGCAGCAAAACAGGCAGGTATTGAAGAAATCCCTGCTTATATTCGTGAAGTAAATGACGAAGATATTATTTCTTTTGCGCTGATTGAGAATATTCAGCGCGAAGATTTGAATCCTATTGAAGTAGCTTTAGGTTATCAGCGTCTGATAGAAGAAGCCGGATATACTCAGGCAGAAGTAGCCGAACGGGTGGGAAAAAGTAGAACGACTGTTACGAATATGTTACGGTTGTTGAACTTGCCAGCTTATATTCAGGCCGGCCTTCGAGATCAGCAGATATCAATGGGGCACGCGCGGGCTCTTCTGCCGGTAGAAGATGAAGAGGATCAGAAAGAGATTTTTAATAAAGTCATCGACAATGGCTACTCTGTAAGAAAAACCGAAAAGGCTGTAAATGCACTTTCCAAAGAGCCTCAACAAAAACAAAGTGCTGAGACTGAAGAAGATGATAAAAATGAGGCTATATTAGATGAAATATCTGACCGTCTGCGCCGTAAGCTAAGTACAAAAGTTAATATTAAGCCCAAAAAGAATGGTGGCGAAATACATATCGAATATTATTCGGATGATGAACTCGATCGCCTGCTCGATTTGTTTGATTCTATTTCTTAGCCTTTCTCTTGTTGGAGTTTTAGCTACTACAGGTTATTCGCAGTCACCGATTTCGGCGAAAGAGAACTTTCTTGCCTCACAGCTGCAAAATCCTACTTACTTTAATGCAGCTACTGATACCACATGGTCAGATCGTAATCCTGGGTTGCCGAATCCCAAAAGCGTAATGTTTAAATCCATGATGATACCCGGTTGGGGACAGGTGGCGAATGATCAGATTTGGAAGGTACCTATTGTCTATGGTCTTTTAGGGGGGCTGGGATGGTACAGCGTACGCATGACTAAACGATACCATGATTACAGAGCCGCTTTTTATAATCTGAATCCCAAGACGCCTGATGATATGAAATTTGGTCCTACTCCGGGATATATTTCTCAGAATGCAAATACTGAACAGCTTAGATCCATACGAAATAAGTTTCGTAACCGCAGAGATCTGATTTACGTGGGTATTTTTTTGGCGTATGGACTTAATATTGTTGATGCATTTGTTTATGCTCACATGCGATCATTTGATGTGTCAGATGATCTTAGCTTAAGGACCAATATAGGCCCGACAGTTACGGCTCAGGCCGCGCCGGGATTTTCGTTATCAATAGATTTTGTAACAAGGTGATTATTTATGAGTAATTCTGAAAAAAAGGAACAACTACAGGTCCCTGAGAAATTTGATGAAACGCATTCCAGTGATACTTGGAGTGTTTTTAAAATTATGGGAGAGTTTGTGGAGGGATTTGACAAGCTGTTCAAAATTGGACCGTGTGTGTCCATTTTTGGATCAGCACGTACTCCTGAAGAAGATCCATATTATGAGATGGCGCAATATGCGGCCAAAGAAATGACTAAGCAGGGGTTTGGAGTTATAACTGGCGGCGGTCCGGGTATTATGGAGGCGGCCAACCGCGGAGCACAGCAAGGTGGCGGTAAATCAGTAGGAGTAGGTATTACCTTGCCCCATGAACAGGGATTAAATAAATATGTGGATGAGGATTATACCATTTACTTCAATTATTTCTTTGCTCGTAAGGTAATGTTTGTAAAATATGCGCAGGGCTTCATCGTTTTTCCGGGTGGTTTTGGCACCTTGGATGAGTTTTTTGAAGCATTGACCTTGATTCAAACAAATAAAGTATCAAAATTTCCGGTGGTCTTAGTTGGTACTGATTATTGGGGTGGTCTTGCTGATTGGATTGAAACGAGAATGGTGGAGAAAGGAACTATTGCTTCAGATGATGTAAATTTATTTCATCTGACTGATGACCCTGATGAAGCGATAAATATTGTATGTGATTTTTATCAAAAGCATACGCTTAGCCCCAATTTTTAGACTACCTGTTGCAATAAGTTCATATTATTATTTACAATAAATATCGATATTTACTGTTATAGTAATAATTGAAACAAAATTTTAGCTTTGGGATATTAAGTTACAAAGGAAAGATGTTTTAAAGTTGTTAACTAATGTATATTTCCTTTTAAAAAGGATATTTAATTAGTTACTTTAGTTTGTTTTTAAAATCTAACACCAAACTGTACGAATAATGAAGTTCTTAAAATTAAGTCTTACAACCGTAATAGTAAGCATTTTGTTATTGGGATTGAATATGCAGGCCAATGCCCAGAGTAAAAGAGCTGCTATCAAATCTTATAATAAAGCTCTTGACCTTTCCAAATCCGGTGAATATGAGCAAGCGATTAATGTTTTAACTCAAGTAGTGGTACAAGCCGAAGAATTGGGTGAAGAAGGGAAAGATATTCTCAAACGTTCGCAACAAAAGCTGCCGCAGGTTCACTATCAGCTGGCTATTGAAAAATACAAGGCATTTAAAAATAATAAGAACTTGGAGAATATTGATGCGGCTATTGAAGAATTTAGAAATACAAAAGATGTAGCCGAAGAATATGGTGATGATAAACGAGCCCAGAAAGCAAATGGGATTGTTACTCAGCTCATGTACAGCAAATCACTAGTACAATTTAATCAGTCAAATCATGAGCAGGCATTAGCTACTTTAAATCAGGTCATTGAACGCAATGCCAACTATGCCAAGGCCTATTACCAGAAAGGAATTGTGATAAAGAATATGGATTCCAAAAATTTGGAGAAGGCTATAACACAGTTCGACAAAGCTATAGAAGTAGCTGAGGAGACGGGTGATAATCAAATTGTTACCAAAGCTCGTAAATCTGCTCGTGACGAACTTGTATATCGTGGCGTTAAGGCTACAGAAAATAAAAAAGTTGATCGTGCACTTGAGCTTTTACAACGTGCGTTAACCTACGATTCTAGTTCTGCCAAAACACATTACCGACTGGCAGAAGCGTATAATAAAACACAAGATTGGCAAAAAGCTCTCGACCATGCACAGAAAGGACTTGAAAACGAAAGTGGTGGAAAAACAGAAAAGGCCAGAATTTACTTTGAGCTTGCTACTGCCTATCAGGGAATGGGTGATAAGGAAAATGCGTGCACGGCTTTTGGCAACGCAGCCTATGGTTCATTTAAATCACCGGCAGAACATGCTATGGAATATGATCTTAAGTGCGAAAATACTACCAACTAGAGTATAATAGTTACCTACTCTTACAAGGCCTCCGAAACGGAGGCCTTTTTTATTTTATAGACTTTTATGTGGGTTGGTCTTTAACTATTTTTGGCCTCCTGTTTAAGATTTTAATCATTAATTTTGCCATACATTCCACCATGGACCATAACATAAAATCGCTCGACGAATTATGTGTCAACACCATAAGAACGTTATCAATGGATGCTGTGCAAGCAGCAGAGTCGGGCCACCCGGGCATGCCGATGGGGATGGCCGATGCTGCCTATGTACTATGGACTCAATTTTTGACGCACGATCCTGCACATCCCAACTGGTATGACAGAGATCGATTTGTCTTGTCAGCGGGCCATGGATCTATGCTTCTGTATAGTCTTTTGCACCTTACCGGTTACGATTTATCATTGCAGGAGCTTAAAGATTTTCGCCAACTGGATAGCCTTACACCCGGTCATCCCGAATATGGACATACACCCGGCGTAGAAACAACAACCGGTCCGTTGGGACAGGGGTTTGCTACAGGCGTCGGAATGGCAATGGCAGAGCGGCATATGGCAGCCAAATTTAATGAAGAGAACTTCGAAATTACTGACCATTACACATACGGTATCGTTAGTGATGGAGATTTAATGGAAGGCATTTCGCAGGAGGCGGCATCACTAGCCGGACATCTGGAGCTTGGAAAAATCATTTATTTATATGATGATAATGAGATTTCTATTGACGGCAGCACAGACTTAGCTTTTACTGAAGATGTAACACAGCGGTTTCAAGCAAGCGGATGGCACACCGAAGAAATTGACGGTCATGATCGCGGTGCGATATCAAAAGCAATAGAGCAGGCACAGGCTGAACCTAATAAGCCATCACTTATCCGTTGCCACACCCATATTGGATTTGGGAGCCCAAACAAACAGGACAGTGCTGCATCACACGGAGCTCCACTGGGAGAAGAGGAACTGAAAAAGACAAAAGAAAATCTGGGTTGGGATCCCAGTGCTAAATTCCATATTCCCGAGGATGTACTCAATCATTTTCGTTCAGCTAAAGAGGAGGGGGCGCAAGATTACGAACAGTGGAAAGTACTTTTTGAAAATTATGAAGAGGAGTACTCGAATCAAGGGCAAACATTTTCTGCGGCATTATCGCGTGAGCTTCCCACTAATTTTGATAACGTTCTGCCGAATTTTGAGGCCGATGCAGAGGGAATGGCTACCCGCGCCGCTTCGGGTACGGTCATACAGTCGCTTGCGGCAGAGGTTCCACATCTTTTAGGGGGATCAGCTGATTTAACCGGCAGTAATAAAACGTGGATTGATGACGCCGGCATTTTTGATTCTTCTGATTACAGTGGACAAAATATCCACTTTGGAGTGCGTGAGCATGCTATGGGAGCAGCTCTTAATGGTATAGCTTTGCACAAGGGAGCCATACCATTTGGTGGCACATTTTTAATTTTTTCTGACTATTGCCGTCCGGCCATTCGAATTGCAGCCCTTTCTGAAATCCCCTCAATATTTGTATTTACGCACGACAGCATCGGATTGGGTGAAGATGGTCCTACCCATCAGCCTGTTGAGCATTTGGCCTCGCTACGTGCTATGCCTAATACCTTGGTGCTTCGTCCTGCTGATGCTAATGAAGTAGCATGGTGTTGGAAGGCAGCGCTAGAACATACAGAAGGACCATCGCTGTTAGCCTTAACTCGACAAAGTATTCCTGTTTTTAGGCGTAATACTGATAATGATGTTTCTCAAACAATGCGCGGTGCATATATTTTGGCAGATTCTGAACAAGACCAGCCGGATGCCATTTTAATGGGCAGCGGATCAGAAGTACAGTATGCTGTAAAAGCCAAGCAGATCCTTGCAGAGCGTGATATTGATGCTCGGGTAGTAAGTATGCCCTCGTGGGAGCTATTCCGTCGGCAGGAAGAGGAATACAAGCAGCAAGTGTTACCCAAAGAAGTTACAGCCCGCTTGTCGGTAGAGGCAGCTGCTACGCTGGGATGGCGCGAATGGGTAGGTACCGAAGGAACAACAATTGGACTTGATCACTTTGGCGCTTCTGCTCCTTACCAGGATATTTATAATAAATTTGGGATTACACCGCAACGAATTGCCGACGAAGCTGAACAACTGGTATAAGCGTAATCACTCACTACTTTTTGTGATGCACACATGTGAATGTGATATCATCAGTTTGATTTTCGGTACCCATAAAATTTTCCAGCGATGATGTTATTTTTTGGATAATTGTTTTGGCATGTAGGGATCCATATACGCTAAGAATGCCGTCCAACCGGTCTTCACCATAGGCTTCTCCCAGTTCATTACGCGCCTCCGTAAGCCCATCGGTGTAGAAAAGAATGCTGTCGCCGGGCTTGAAATGAAATTTCTTTTCTTTGAGGTGTGCTTTGAGATTTTCAGAAGAAGTCATTCCCAGTGCGTAACCGTCAGAGCGTAAATCAAAGGTAGCATCCCGTTCATTACTGAAAAACAGAGGGGCATTGTGACCTGCACGTGCAAAAATAAAGTTGTCTTCATCATTAGGGAAAAACGCAGCACAAGCGGTAACAAATGTTTGATCTCTAATACTGGATTTCACATAGTTGTTGAGTTCGATAAATAGTTCTTTGGGCCCCGGGTTATTTTTTTCGATGAGGAGGTGAACAAGCGCCTGCATACGAACCATATACAATGCGGCAGAAAGTCCTTTGCCGGCCACATCAGCGATGATAATATACGTACCTGTTTTTGTTTCAATAATATCCACATAGTCGCCACCAACATATTTAGCTGTATTGGCAAAAGAGTAAATTTCAAGAAGGTCCTTCTTATGCTCCATGTTGGGTAGCAGGCTCAGTTGAATTTCACGAGCAAGGTCCATCTCACGTTTTACATCCGATTTTTCAAGTAACTCCATGAGCAGAAGCATCAACATAGATCCAAAAGCAAAAGGCAATAAAAGATCATAGAAGATGATAAAACCCGATATCTGAAAAAAGCTGAAGAGATAATGACCCAGAAAGGCGACGAGTGAAAGTCCAAATAAAAGTCTTCTTGTAGGATTAAGTCGCTGGGTAAGAGATGAAAACAAGCGCAAAAATTTGACATGTCCCGGTAAATCGGAAACTTTTGTTTGCTCTGAATCTTCATGTAAGGCATCCACATAGAGCTGTTTCAACCGGTCAGTATCATCGGTAAACTCTTTACCAATACGTTCCCGGGTCATCCCGGAGACATATTCCTTATAGAATGATTTTGTATTTTGAAACGCTGATTGTGCTTCGTTTTTTAGTCCCATATAAAATGATCATTTGCGTGTTGATGTATAGTACTTATTCGAAAAGGATTGCAAAAAGTTTTACCTTTCTTGGGTCGGCAAATAAGTTCGAGATCAATATTTCATTAATTACAAAAAAATTAAACCAGAATGTCGAAAAGTCTTTTATTTTTGCTAGATGGTATGGCTTTGGCATACCGTTCTCATTATGCATTTATCAACAGTAATTTACAGAATTCCGAGGGTATTCCCACAGGACCAATTATGGGATTTGCCAATACCTTGGAAAAACTGCTTGATGAGCATGAACCCAGTCATATTGCGGTTGTATGGGATACTGATGCCCCAACTTTTCGTCACAAAATGGATGAAGATTATAAAGCCAATCGCCCGCCGCAGCCCGAAGAGCTCACTGTCGGAATTCCACTGATCAAAGAGATGCTGGATTATTACGGCATCGAAAATATTGAACAGGATGGTTTTGAAGCTGATGATATTATTGGGACGATAGCTGATCGTGCTAATGCAGAGGATGTGGATGTCTTTTTAGTGACTCCGGACAAAGATTTTATGCAGCTTGTGCACGATCATATTACAATGTATAAGCCCGATAATCAGGAAGGTGGATTTAATCTCATAGATCGTGAGGGTGTAAAAGATTATTTTGGTGTTTATCCCGAAAAGGTGATCGATGTATTAGCCATTTTGGGTGATAAATCTGATAACATTCCCGGCGTTAAGGGTATAGGCAAAAAAGGAGCCCCGAAACTTATCAATAAATATGGTACGCTGGAGGCTGCTATTGAAGATGCACCGAATATGAGTTCAAAACGACACCGTGAAGGGCTTCAGGAATATGAAGAAGAAGCGCTGCATGCAAAGGAGATGGTAACCATCAAAACGGATGTGCCCAATACGATTAATTGGGAAGATTTGGATTGGGATGGGGCCCACGACGAAGAGCTTGGCGAATTTTTTAAACGGATGGAATTCCGTAGACTCACCAAGCAGTATCTCGGAGAGGAAATCGAGCGATCTATGGATAAAAAGTCTGAGCCAGCGGATGAAAACCAAGGAGACCTGTTCGTTAGTGATGATGAAGGATCATCATCGTCATTAGATCATTACGAGGAGGAAGAGGTAAAGTATCAGTTAATAGATACTGCCGAAGAGTTAAAGGATTTAGTAGCAGAACTTCAGGGAAGTGGTACCCTCTGTTTTGATACTGAGACCGATGGTATAGATCCAATAGAAAATGATTTAGTGGGTATTTCACTGTCTGTCGAACAGGGAACGGCCTATTATGTTCCGGTAAATGTTGAAGGCGGCATTGATCTTGATGAAGCAAGATCACTGTTAGAACCACTTTTTACGAATGAAGAGTCTTTAAAAGTGGCTCATAATTTTAAGTTTGATTATATGATGCTCCGCCGGGCCGGATTAGATGTTAAAGGACAGGCTTTTGATACGATGATTGCCGGTTATCTGCTTGATGCCGATCAGAAGTTAAAAATGGATAAGCTAACCCAAAAATATTTGAATTATGAGACTATTGAGATTACTGAATTGATCGGAGAGGGACGGAAGCAAAAAACGATGGATGAGCTTGATCCTTCTGAAATTACGGTATATGCATGTGAAGATGCAGATATTACCTTACAACTTTATAAGGTATTGTCCGAAGCATTGGCTGAGGACGATCTAACTGAGATTGCAGAGACCCTGGAGTTTCCATTGATGGAAGTATTGGCCAAGATGGAGCTTGATGGTATACTGGTGGATCGGTCAATGCTGGAGGATTTTTCGGGTACCTTGCGCGAAGATTTACTGGAAATTGAAGAAAAAATTTATGAGAAAGCGGGCACTGAGTTTAATATCAATTCTCCCAAGCAGCTGGGAGAAGTACTGTTTGACCGAATGGGATTGCCGCCGGGCAAGAAGACAAAGACGGGGCAATATTCGACTGCTGAGTCGGTACTTAAAAAGTTGGCAGCTGACTATGAGATGCCGGATCTTATTCTTGAGTACCGGGCATTAAAAAAATTAAAATCAACCTATGTTGATGCACTTCCAAAACTGATTAATGAAGAAACGGGACGCATCCATACAGATTTTAATCAGACCATAGCTGCAACGGGACGTTTAACCTCTTCGAATCCGAATTTGCAGAATATTCCCATTCGTACGAAGAGGGGACGAGAAATTCGCAAAGCATTTGTAGCTCCCGAGGGCATGCAGTTGCTTTCGGCGGATTATTCGCAGGTGGAACTTCGCGTAATCGCATCAATGTCGGGAGATGAAAATATGATTGAGGCTTTTAAAAACGACGAGGATATTCACTCTCGTACGGCTAAAGAAATTTTCGATCTGGAATCCATTGATAATGTTACTTCAGATCATCGCCGTAAGGCTAAAGAGGTAAACTTTGGTATCCCTTATGGAGTAAGTGCTTACGGCTTAGCTAACAGGCTGGGCATTAGCAATGATGAGGGCAAGAAGATGATTGATCAGTATTTTGAGCGTTTTCCAGGTATTTTAGAATACATTAACGAAACCAAGGAATTTGCCAAAGAGCACGGTTATGTAAAGACACTGATGGGACGACGCCGGTATATTCCGCAGATTAATGCCGGCAACTGGAATGTCCGTTCTTATGCTGAACGGACGGCCATAAATATGCCCATACAGGGAACAGCCGCCGATATTATTAAACAGGCCATGATTGATATCCAACGATATCTTGAAGAGCATCAACTGGAAACGAACATGCTGCTACAGGTGCATGATGAACTTATCTTTGAAGTCCCCGATCAGGAGTGTGATACCACACCTGCGAAGCTTAAGGAACTTATGGAAGCAGCGTATGAACTTTCATGTCCGCTAAAGGTTGATATGGGGTTAGCCGATGACTGGCTTGAGGCACATTAATTATGTATGGTGAAAGATTGTTCCGCAATCACATTTCCCTTACTGTCTTCAACTTCTACGCGCCAATCTCCTGTCCAGGTTGGTAAAATAGATTTTGAACTCCAGGTTCGCCAGCGCGAACTGGGAGCGATAGTTAAGGGTATGCGTGCTTTCTCTTCGCCATCATAATACCAAGCATGATTAATTTGAGTGCTGTCTGTGGCATCTTTGATTATTGTATAACAATAGATTGTGCCAACATCAGCAGTAAAAGTAGTGTCAATGCCTATGGCTTCGTGTTTTTCAACAGCGGTAGCCAGTTTGATATCCTCAACTTCTAAGTTTTGGGCGTGAGCGATGCCAGAAATAAATAAGAAAAGAGCTAAAAGAGATACTTTATAAATGTTCATAGCAAGAAGATTAAATTAATGACCGTTGGGTGTGTCATCTTATTATGATAAATGATACATACTTTTAGGTATCATTAACAAATATTATTCCTCTAGCTTAAACCGTGGAAGGTGTAAGTTCCACTGTATAGCTGCCAGTCGCAGACCAATGACAATGCCCATGCTTAAGATGATAACAAGAGAAGAGGCCCAGCCGGTAAGCTGTAGCAAGAGGTAAGCAGTAGCACCGGCCAGTGCCGCAGTAGCATAGATATCCCGCTGCATGATGAGCGGTATTTCATTACTTAAGACATCACGGATAAGTCCTCCTACGGTACCGGTTATGGCAGCCATAATAACAATTATAACATCATTGGATACGACCGTTTGGGTAATTTGTGCGCCGGTAATGGTGAATACGGCTAGTCCCAGTGCATCCGCCAATAGCAAGAATTTTTGGGGTGGTTCTTTATGACGGGTGTACCAGATGGTTAGAAGTGCTGCTATAATAATTACGGATAAGTAAAGTGGATCTGCAATCCAGAAGACAGGATGTCGGTCGAGCAAAAGGTCGCGCGTGGTACCGCCACCAACGGCAGTGACTACAGCAATGATTACGACCCCTAACAGGTCCAGGCTTTTGCGTCCTGCGGCCAGTGCACCTGAGATAGCAAATACGCCAACCCCAAACAGATCAAGAAGATATAGCAGTTGAATTTCGTCTAGCATTTATTCTTGTTGGTAACTCAGTTCTTGGTAGGCGAACTTTTCATATTTTAAAAGAAAAAAGGGAATTCAACGAAATTGAACTCCCTTTTTGAAATTTACTAATGGGCTGATTATCGAAAGCTGATTCCTGCACCAAGGTTAAAGGTTGAATAATCGGCCAATTTATAAGAGCCTGATATATGAATAACAGAAAGTTTAATTCGAAAGCCGGCTAGGGCATGAAAACTGTTGCTGCCGTCAAGTTCTATATCAATGGGTTCGTCTAAGGTTTCAACTCTGAGTGGCTCTGCTGCAGTGGGATTTGATGGCTGAAAGTTCGGATTTGCACCGACAGTGGGATAGCTTCCCGGGGTAGAAATTGACACAGTTGAAGACTCAAGGCCAATTCCGCCATACACTGAAATAAAAGGTAGTGTCTTTCCAACGAGAGCGTTCGCAGTAAAAGCTTTCGTATCAACGTCAACTTTTTGGCCATCCCAGGTTGATGATTGAGGGGTATATGGATTTTTGACATTATTTCGCCCTCCAACGACATCCTCACCTGTTATTCTAAAACCGGAAAAGACATTCTGCTTGGTATAGCCCACCATAATTGAAAGATCTACAGGAATACGGTTTCCTCCGGGTAACCATTGATTCAGACCGTGTTTTACGCCGAAACCAAACTGTTTAAAGCTACCGTAATCCTGTACTTCAAACTCGGGAATGTACCGTAGCATAATTTCGGTATCTTTGATTAATCCTAATCCTGCTTTTAACTCAGGGGCCGGTACATAACCAAAACCAGTACCGCCGGGAAGGTCAAAATTAAAGAGTTCCTCTTGAATACCATCACTGTCAACATCGTCAAAAGAAGCTAATGTAGGTCCTGAGGCGTCACTACCACTAATAGTTTGAGCTATAGGATTCGCTCCTGCATTTTGCAGTTCTAGTTCCTGTAGTCCAATTTGAGTTACATCAAAAGTTTTATCGGCGCCTGGCACAACGGCAAGTCCCGAAGACAGGGTGATATCAAAACCAAATTTACTGTGCGTTTTTGCGGTATTGGTCCAACCGGTATTAAGTCCGGCTCCAGAGCCATTTCCAAAAGGCTTTAGATATTCTTCGACCAGAATATTGGCATCGTTTATTCCCGACTGTAAAATTTGGCTAACATCTCCGAGTTGTGCTTTGGCAGTATTAGCTGAAAAACCTAAAACAAGAAGAACAATAAATGTTTGAAATAATTTCTTCATAATATTTAGCTAATTAAGGTTAACAGGATCCCTGATGATAATACAATTTTTGTTACTGTTCTATTATACTCTAAATATTAATCATCTTCCAATGATTCAAGCATGTGCAAATAGGATTGATAACGGCTGGCATCAATATCGCCATTTTCAAAAGCCTGAACAACGCCACAGCCAGGTTCATGGCTGTGCGTACAGTTATTAAATTTGCACTGCTTGCGGGGCTCAAGCATTTCCGGAAAGAAAAGGGAGAGTTCCCAAGGATCAAAATTTACGAGCCCGAATTCTCGAATGCCGGGCGTGTCAACCAGGTAACCGTCATTGACCAGCGGCAATAGCTTGGCAAAAGTGGTAGTATGTTTACCCTTTTCATTGTAGGATGATATGTCACGAACTTTGCGATTTATATTGGGGTTAATATGATTCAGTAAGCTTGTTTTCCCCACGCCCGAAAGACCTACCATGACAGATGTTTTTTGGTGCAAATCGTTTTTTAGGGATTCAATAGAATCCTCATCATAGATACTTGTTTGCAATACCTCATAGCCAATTGATTGGTACAGGTCGGTAAGATAATGTACTTGGTGACGAGAATCTTCACACAGATCCATTTTATTAAAGACAATGCGACCGTTCACTTGATAGGCTTCACAGGTTACCAGAAAGCGGTCAATAAACTGCTGCTTTATATTTGGCTTTTTGATGGATTGGACAACATAGGCCTGATCAATATTGGCTGCTAATATTTGGTTCCCTTGCTGGTGGTGCGTTGCTTTACGTATGAGATAGTTTTGGCGATCTTCAATCTCCTTGATACTTCCCGATCCGTCATCATTAATCGTAAAATGTACAAAGTCACCCACCGCAATGGGGTTGGTTAGGGCACTGTTATCAAGGCGAAATCGACCGGGGAGCCTACACTGTATGTTTGCTGTACTTTCCTGCTCATCATAAGAAACTTCATACCAGCTACCGGTTGACTCTACAACTTGTCCACGATGTGCCAAATAAAAAGAAGTTTGGTTAAGAGGTTGTGTTAAGTCTAAAAATAACGAAGTCACCCCGATAAATCGAGGTGACTTCACATTCTTAACAACACAGAAAATTATTCCATGACAACCGTTTCTTTAGTAGCGTCCTGAGACGGTTTGCCATTCTTCTGTTTGTACATCTCACTAACTTCGAAGCGTTTAGCGGGATCTTTAACCGGTTCATCTTCAAGCACAATATCCAGCAGAGGATCCATGCGTTCAAGATATTGGACCTCAAGATCTCCGAGCACATCATCTTCGATTTCGGCTACATCCTTTTCGTTTTTCTTGGGAAGCAGTACCTTTTCGATACCTGAACGCTTGGCTGCCAGTACTTTTTCTTTGATACCGCCAACAGGAAGAACGAGTCCCCGGAGGGTAATTTCGCCGGTCATAGCCAGCGTGCCTTTTACTTTACGCTGAGTAAAGATTGACGATACGGCTGAGAAGATTGAAATCCCGGCAGAAGGTCCGTCTTTAGGCACTGCGCCTTTGGGTACGTGAATGTGCAGATCCCAATAGTTAAATGCTTCTTCAGGGATATTAAGCTCTTCAGAATGGGCCTTAAGGTATGACATTGCCAGCATAGCCGATTCTTTCATTACATCGCCCAGCTGACCTGTAATATGAATTTTACCCGTACCTTTGGATACGCTTGCTTCAATAAAGAGGATATCGCCGCCATAGGGTGTCCATGCCAAGCCGGTAGCTACGCCCGGTACTTTGGTACGTTCGGCGACTTCTGAGAAGTACTTGCGTTTGCCGAGGTAATCCTGCAAGTCATCAGCTTCAACACTGTGGGGCTCATCTTCGCCTTTGGCAATTTTCGCAGCTATGCCACGACAGACTGATCCAATTTCACGTTCGAGTGATCGTACCCCGGATTCACGCGTATATTGGTCAATTATTTTGCTTATGGCGTCTTCGGAAATTGAGATTTGATCTTCATTAAGACCATTTTCTTCGATTTGCTTTGGCATTAAGTGCTCATCAGCAATTTTAGCTTTTTCCTGTAGTGTATATCCGCTGATGTTGATGATTTCCATACGATCTCGCAGCGGAGCAGGAATAGTATCCAGTGAGTTTGCCGTGGCGATAAATAATACTTTCGACAGATCATATTCCAGCTCTAAGTAGTTATCGGCAAAACTATCGTTTTGCTCCGGATCAAGTACCTCGAGCAGGGCAGAGGTGGGATCTCCACGATAATCCGAGCCTACCTTGTCAATTTCGTCAAGCATCATCACCGGATTGCTAGTTTCAGCTTTTTTCATTCCACGCAAAATACGTCCCGGCAGGGCACCGATATAGGTTCTGCGGTGTCCACGAATTTCAGCTTCATCGTGAATGCCACCCAAGCTAAAGCGTTCAAATTTGCGATTTAGTGCCCGTGCAATAGATTTACCGAGTGAGGTTTTTCCCACGCCTGGAGGGCCGTAGAAGCAAAGGATAGGGGCTTTCATATCATTTTTAAGCTTTAGCACAGCCAGATACTCAATGATACGTTCTTTTACCTTTTTGAGTCCATAATGGTCCTCATCAAGTACCTCTTGGGCATTTTCCAAGTCCAGGTTATCGTCCGAATAGGTGTCCCACGGCAGGTCTAAAATCCATTCGATATAATTGTGGATAACGCCGTAATTAGGCGATGAGTTGGGTGTACGCTCAAGCCGTGTAAGTTGCTTTTCAGCTGTTTCTTGTGCCTCTTCGGGCAGATTTTTTTCTTTCAGCTGTTTTCGCAGTTGTTCAACTTCCTGGTGTTGACCTTCTTCTCCCAGTGCTTCTTGTATGGCCTTCATCTGTTGGCGCAGGTAAAAATCGCGCTGTTGTTCATCAATGTCAGATTTGACCTTCGTACGGATCTCTTCGCTCAGATTCAGTACTTGTAATTCTTTGTTCAGGAATTCCATCACGCGTTCAATGCGTTCGGAAAAAGATTGAATCTCAAGAACTTCCTGTTTGTCTTCGATAGAAACATTCAGGTTCGAAGAAATAAAGTTCAGCAGAAAATTGGGACTGCTGATATTGTTGATTGCCACCGAAGCTTCAGAGGGGATGTTCGGAGAGAGGTTGACAATTTTGGTTGCCGTCTCTTTGACCGAACGGATGGAGGCGTCAAGCTCTACGCCCTCAACATCTATTTCTTGTTTATAGGGTTTTACTTGAGCTTTGAAATAAGGATCTTTTTGCAAAAACTCTTCAACTTCAAATGTAGTTTTACCCTGTATAACAACGCTCCGGCTGCCATCGGGCATCTTAATGAGTTTTAAGATTTCTGCAACCGTTCCAACCTTGTACAGGTCTTGCGGATCGGGATCTTCGTTCTCTTCATCCTTTTGGCTGACCACGCCAATCGTTTTATCGGATTCGTATGCTTCTTTAACAAGTTCGAGGGAACGATCACGTCCAACAGTAATGGGAACAACTACTCCCGGAAAAAGAACAGTATTTTTAAGGGGAAGAATAGGCAATTCATCCGGTATTTCGGCATCTGTTAATGCTTTTTCCTCTTCTTCGGACATCAGAGGAATAGCCTGCTCAAAGTCATCAAACTGATCTTCAAGGTCTTCAAAATCGGCAATATTGTTGAAGATGTTATCCATGGATAAATTATTTGTTCAAAATTTTCTTAATTTGATATGTAGTGGTGCAAATAAGAAGCCAAGCTTAAACTGCCTACCAATTAGTCAGGATTACTGGCAAAATAACAATAAGTGGAGGTATTATAGAATAAGATTGACAGCTTGACATATACGATCGTTTACAAATGAAGTTCGATACCGGCAAAAGCCCCACCCCCAAAATCAGTGGTAAAGGTTTTAGAGCGAAATAGGATTTGTGCTCCCACATTAAAATCCCAGTGTTGTGTTTCAATTCCCGTTCCCATACTAAGGTGAGTAGGGATTCCTGCAGCCAAGCGAGCTCCCGTCCTGATAGGAACATTCGGATGCGGACGGGCTTCTAGCCCCAGATGAAGTGCCAGTTTTGTACTCGTGAAAGCAGTATTTCTAAGCCCGAGCGTTAAGTCTCCCATAAGTTTTATCCGTTTGAGTTCGAGCAATATGCCAGTATTAATAGAGCTGGGGAGTAGGGCAGTGTAGTTATCCAGATTGTTTTTTTGTGCTGCCAGTAGGGGATTTGGAAGCTTGTTAGCGGAATCGAAGTAATTGATATACTGCCCATCAGCCCCGATAAACATTGACCGGGCTGCTGATTGCTGTTTGGTAACTATCAGCGAGTCGCGCGGCGTTGAAATTTGCATCGGATCATCAGTGTAGCGTACAAATCCAATATCATTAATTGAAAAGCTTACTCGTATTGATCGATTGATTACTCCATCATCCTCACCAACAGAAGGTAATTTTTTACCCAATGGAATCAGGTAGGTAAGTCCAAAATCGACGCCCATGCCGTAACCGGTATTGTCAATACTATAATTCCGGTCGTAGTTATTTTGGATCGCTTGCCGGGCATTTGGGTTCGATCGGTAGTCATCAACAGAACGTGAATATTTACCCGTTGAGCTATACGTAAACTGATCTGTCAATAACGTATTTTGATTATCGCCTGATTTGAAATACTTGGCATCATACGAAAAATTCAAACTAGGACCGGCCAGCACCAATTTCGGTGAGATACCGATATAGAGTTCATTAACACCGGAAAACCAACCATTTACAAACGTAAAGCTCTGGGCATAGCCTACTGAAAATTCATACAAATGATTGCGCTGTTGGGTCAGTTGAAAATTCCGTACCGAACTATTTTCTAAGGTTGTGAAGTTCTGATCATACCATCCGCGTCCTACTTCGATACGAGAGCCATACCGTGCTCGTGCAGCAATAGAAAAAGCCTTGTCTTTACCTTGCCAAACGGCCCCGCCGAGCAGAATATCTGCCCGACTTTGGTGCTGCGACAATAAGTCTTTCCCGGCATAATTTTGATCTAAAATAGTTTGTCGTTGTTCACTTGTAATCCCAGTAGTATTAGGGTTAGGAGGGAAATAAGAATCAGTAAAATTAAAGAACTGCCGGCCTGCTGCACCGCTTGAAAGTACGGGTTCATACAGGATGCCAATGCTGCCTACCTGCAGATGCCATCGTCCGGACTGATCAGTTATAGCCAGGTTTGCGGGATTCCAAAAGGTAGCTTCAACGTCACTGATATAGGCTGTACCGCCGCTGCCTAGTGAGGTGTTTCGCGCTCCGAGAATAGGTTGTGCCTGCAGTGAGACCAACCCCAGAATTAGCACCATCACTATAATACTGCAGATGGCTATAAAAAGCCTTTTGTTTGGAAAGATGGATTCCACCATGTCCTAATAATACTGAATACGTTTATCCGACAACTTCTAGTTTAGCGGCACGAAGCATTAATGTTTTACGTCCGCGATCTTTGAAGAACACTACTACTTTTGTCTTTTCGCCTTGGCCGCTTCGGCTGATAATTTTACCGGGCCCAAAAACATTATGTTCTACTTGAGCTCCTACCTGAAAAGGATCTCCATCGGGATTGTCATAGTGAATCTTTGTACCGCCCGAGGATTTATTGTTTTTGTTGTATTGAGGTTTTTGCCGGTCATATTCAACGTGGTTGCCGCTGTTGTTATTCTGATTACTATTCTTAGACGAAGAAAAGGCGTTGTCATTTTGTTTGATAGATGCTCCTGTTTCTGTACGGACGACATCGGAGCTTACCTCATCGAGAAACCGAGAACGTTTTTTTCGTTGTTCTTCGCCATATTTATAGCGGCTTCGGCAATGACTAAAAAACAAATCCTGCTGGGCACGGGTTATAGCTACATAGAACAACCGTCGCTCTTCTTCAATATTAACTTCTTCATTATCTCGGCTACCTACAGGAAAAAGCTCTTCCTCCAATCCTACAACAAAGACCGCAGGGAACTCAAGTCCTTTGGCAGCATGGACAGTCATCATTGTTACTGCCGGTTTGTCTTCATCATATTTGTCAGTATCAGTAATAAGACTTATTTCCTGAAGGAAAGCACTGAGCGTGGCATTTGCGTTATCTTTTTCAAAATAGGAGATAGCGTTTTCGAGCTCCAGGATGTTTTCGCGGCGGGTCATAGACTTGGGCGAATTTTCTTCGACCAACGATTTCATATATCCTGATTTTTCAAGCAGTTTTTTGGTTACATCAATAAGCTTTTTACCGTTGGCAAGGTCACGTTTAAGTTCGTTGATCATTGCCACAAAATCTTTGACACTGTTTTCCGCAGGAGTATAGATATCCGCTTCTTCTACATTTTTAAGAATCTCCCACAGTGACTGGCCAGTTTCGCGCGCCCGAAGCATCAAGCCTTGCATTGATTTATTGCCAATGCCTCGGGAGGGTTCGTTAATTATCCGTCGCAAATTAGTATCATCATGGGGATTGATCAGCAGTGTCAGGTAGGCTAGGACATCCTTAATCTCCTTGCGCTGATAAAATGAAAGTCCGCCTACCAGCTGATAGGTAATTCCTTTGCGTCGAAAAGTTTCTTCAAAAACGCGGCTCTGATAGTTTGTGCGATATAGAATGGCAAAATCTCCGAAATCATACCCCTTGCGCCTCTTAAGTTTCTGGATATAATCAGCCACTCTGTTTGCTTCATCTCGCTCATCGTAATTATCAAGTACGGTGATCATATCACCTGTGTCGTTATCCGTCCACAGGGTTTTATCTAGCTGGCTGTCATTCTTTTTAATAATAGAATCAGCTGCCTTCAATATTGCCTTTGTGGAGCGATAATTTTGCTCCAGTGGAATTTTTACAGCATCTTCATAGTCATTTTTAAAATCCAGGATATTGCGGATATCGGCTCCACGAAATGAATAAATGCTTTGAGCATCATCACCTACTACGCACAAGTTTTTGTACTTTTCGGCCAGCATATTGGTGACGGTATATTGGGCATGATTTGTATCCTGATACTCGTCAATAAGAATATATTTAAACCGATCCTGATATTTGGCGAGCACCTCATCATACTTGTTAAAGAGTTCAATTGGTTTGATGAGCAGGTCATCAAAATCCATGGCATTGTTGTGCTTTAGCCGCTGTACATAAATATCATAGATGGTAGCTGTAATTTCATCAAGCGTGCTATGGACAAACTTTTCGTTGTATTGACCTGGATGGATAAGCTCATTTTTGGCATCGCTGATACGCCGCTGCAAAATACGTGGCTTTATTTCTTTGGGATCATAGCTGTTTTCCCGCAGAATTTGCTTAATTGCATTCTTAGAGTCATCAGTATCATAAATAGAATAATCGGAGTTGAACCCAATTTTTTCTGCCTCATATCGTAGAATTTTGGAAAATACTGAGTGGAAGGTACCCATCCACAGCCGACGAGCTTGGTCTCCAATAAGTTCACCAATGCGTTCTTTCATTTCGGTGGCTGCCTTATTGGTGAAAGTAAGTGCTAAAATTTCATTGGGTGTTGCTTTTTGCTGTTGGATAAGATACGCAATGCGATAAGTAAGTACGCGTGTTTTGCCACTTCCGGCTCCGGCTACAATAAGTAGGGGACCCTCACCGTGCCGCACTGCACGCTGCTGTTGTTTATTTAAATCGTGAATAAAATCAGGCTCTTGGGGCATAAATGGATCTAAAGAATTTTAAGCTTAGCAAACATGGATGTTCGTATAAGCAAAAGAAATTTATTGGGTGTACCGAAAAAAGTACTTTCTGCGTTCTATTAATCCAGCTCGTTTAAAATTGTTTGCAGTTTTTTGAGATTCGTTTCGGTGTCTTCTTTTTTATCTCGCTCTTTCTGAACCACATCCTCAGGCGCATTATTAATGAAGCCGTCATTATTTAACTTGCCTTCAATAGATTTTAAGAATCCTTTAAGGCGATCAATTTCTTTCTGGATGCGTTCCCGTTCCTTGTCGAGATCAATGAGTCCTTCAAGGGGCACAAAAATTTCCGTTCCTTCAACAATAGCAGAAGCGGATGTATCCGGCTTTTTCAGATCTGCCTGAACTTCAAGATTGGCAATGGACTGCAGCTTATGGAAAATCCATTCATTTTCGCGAAGAGCCTCAGCCATTTCTTCATCCTTGGCCTTAATCATCAGATCAATATCATCATTGGGGCTTAATTTAAATTCGGCCCGAATATTTCTGACTGATGAGATCATCCGCTGAATGACATCAAAGAGCTGTAGATCAGATTCTGCAACCGCTGATTGGTCGAACTCCGGCCATTCGGCAACAATGATTGCTTCATCGGTATTGCGATTGCGGATGTGCTGCCAAATTTCTTCGGTGATAAACGGCATAAATGGATGCAGCAGCTTCATCAGCTGTTCAAAGAAATTGAATCCGCGAGATAAGCGCTCCTCGGGAATACTGGCGCCCGGTTCATCCGCTTTAATCAGCTCGATGTACCAGTCGCAGAAATCATCCCAGATTAGTGAGTAAATTTTATGTAGTGCTTCGTTGATACGAAAATTTTCAAAATCTTTGTTGATAGCATCGATGGTCTCGTGCAGACGAGAGAGCATCCAGCGATCCACTAAGTTGTCATCGTTAATATCGAGTTCCTGATCCAATTCTGAATCCTCTGTACGATTCATGGAGAGGAATCGAAACGCATTCCAGATTTTATTGGCAAAATTTCGCCCCTGTTCACAAAGTTCTTCCTCAAAAAGAAGATCATTACCGGCAGGGGAGGAGAACAACATCCCCACGCGGACGCCATCAGTCCCGTATTCTTCCATCAGTTTAATGGGATCGGGCGAATTGCCCAGCGATTTTGACATTTTGCGGCGCTGACTGTCGCGGACAATCCCCGTATAATAAACATTGCTGAATGGCTTTTCGTCACAGAATTCATATCCGGAGATGATCATCCGGGCGACCCAGAAAAACATAATTTCGGGAGCTGTAACCAGATCTTGCGTAGGATAGTAATATTCAAGTTCTTCATTTGCTTCGCCCGTTTTGATGAATTCAGGATCGAAAACAGTAATTGGCCAGAGCCATGATGAAAACCATGTATCTAGCACGTCTTCATCTTGGCTGATATCGTCAGCAGTTAAATCGCTATTGTCGTATTTTTCGCGTGCCTTTTCAATAGCCTCATCTTGTGTTTTAGCGATCACATAATCATCCTTGTCATCGCCGTAGTACCAGGCCGGAATACGCTGCCCCCACCAGAGCTGTCGAGAAATACACCAGTCGCGGATATTTTCCATCCAGTGGTTATATTCATTTTTAAACTTGGATGGATGAAACTGAATATTGTCATTCATCACGTTTTCGTGGGCCGGCTTCGAGAGCTCATCCATCTTGCAGAACCACTGCAGCGACAGCCGCGGCTCAATGATAGCATCGGTTCGCTCGGAATAGCCCACCTTGTTGGTCATCTCTTCAATTTCTACCAGCTGATCCGCATCCTCGAGATCTTGTATAACTAGCTCTCGAGCCTCAAAGCGGTTTTTACCAATGTGATGTTCGGCCGCTTCGCTGAGCGTTCCGTCGGGATTGAGCATATCAATAATTTCCAGATCATGCTTTTTCCCGATCTCGTAGTCATTTTCGTCATGGGCTGGCGTAATTTTTAGACAACCGGTGCCGTATTCCATATCCACATAATCATCTGCAATAATGGGTACTTCGCGCTCCACAACGGGGATAATAGCTGTTTTCCCGATTAGGTCCTGGTAGCGTTCATCATCAGGATGTACGCATACAGCGGTATCTGCTAAAATTGTTTCGGGACGTGTTGTCGCAATTGTAACCCACTCGTCACTGTCCTTAATCTTATAACGGACGTGATAGAGTTTGGAGGTTTCCTCACGGTGAATAACCTCTTCATCAGAGAGGGCGGTTTGCGCTTCCGGATCCCAGTTAATCATCCGCTTACCACGATAAATATAGCCGCGTTCGTAGAGTTCTATAAAACAGTCGATAACGGCTTCGTATAAATCATCTTCCAGCGTAAATCGTGTTCGCTCCCAGTCACAAGAGGCTCCGAGTTTGCGCAACTGCTGCAGGATAATACCGCCGTGCTCGTCAGTCCAGTCCCAGGCGTGTTCTAAAAATTCTTCGCGGGTCAGGTCGGCTTTGGTAATACCTTCATCCCGCAGTTTTTGCACTACTTTGGCTTCAGTAGCAATAGAAGCATGATCGGTTCCTGGTACCCAGCAGGCATTTTTATCCTGCATTCGGGCGCGGCGAACTAGCACATCCTGAATGGTATTATTAAGCATGTGTCCCATGTGCAGTACACCTGTCACATTAGGCGGGGGGATGACGACGGTATATGATTCGCGGTCGTCGGGTTCGGAATGGAAAAAGCCGTTATCCTCCCAGAAGTCGTACCATTTGTCTTCGATACTACTGGGATCAAAATGTTTAGGAATGTCTTGCGAAGCCGTGGGGGTATCCAAAATTACAATAAACTATTTTACAAATTGATGTTATCGCTAATAAGATCGGGAAGATACGAAAAAGGAAAGAAGATGTAGAGTAGATTCCCAAATCTATTTAACAAGAAATCGCAGGTAGAACGATCCAGTTTTATCAGAAATAATGATCCTGATTAAGGATAACTGCTGCAAAAAGAGTTATTGGCTAATTAATGCTAAATAACAATTGTTTCTTGGATTTTGAATATATGATAATTGGACTTGGATAAGCTAAAATATCTATTCATCTAATTAGTTTAGAGTATTATGGAGGGGAGGACACAGATTCGCGGTTATTTCCATCCTACGAATATTGGCATTTCTCTTTCATTTGAAGAGCAGGCGGGGAATGCTCTGCTAAATCTGAAGCACGAGAATACTTTGAATACACATAATCTGGATTTTACTATCAAAAAGACGGGGGGGGAGGAGGAGCTGAACTTTGAGATTGTTACAGTAGAAGATGAAAAACAATTTTATACTACTCACATTAAGCTCATCTCCTTTTATTAAAGATGACCGGGCCTCTATTTTAACTAATTTTCCCTATTCCTCAACTGATACACTTGAAATTCAAAAACAAGGTGACAGTAATTCGTTCTATACTACAAAAGTATGGTACAAGAATGAGCTTATTTGGGGTTAAAGAACAAGGGCAGAATCAGAGATATTATTTTAAGATCACAAAAAGGTTAGGTCGAGTTGATTGAAAGAGCCAAGGTTAAGGCTATAGAGGTGGGTATGATATCCGTTTACTAACCTGCTTTATTTATATTGATCTGTGGCTTATTTCACTCGCTTTAGCAGTACGCCAAAGTGTCCGTCGCAATTATGCTTGTGCGGCAGAGTTTGGTAGGCTAGGCCACCGTGAGCAATAGTTTCATCCGGCACATAACCTTCGACTGTTTGTAGCTCAAAATTATCGTGTCGGTCAAGAAACTGCATCACCTGTTCCATATTTTCCTCCTCTTCCAGGGAACAAGTGCTATACACTAGTCGCCCGCCTTTTTTGACCATCTTGGCCGCCGAATCAAGCAGTTTTGACTGCAGTTCTACTGCATTTTCGAGTCCTTCCTTATCGCGGCGCCAGCGCAGGTCGGCACGCTTGCTGAGTACACCTGTACCGGTGCAGGGAGCGTCGAGCAGTACGGCGTCGGCTTCGTCAAGTTCAACATCGGTAACGTCGGCACGGCGGACCCGAATATTTTCTGCATGGTAGGAAAGAGCACTCTCGGCCAGCTTGTCGAGCCGGTCAGAAGAGATGTCAACAGCAAGGATATCACCTTCGCCATCCATAAGATCTGATAATACAATACTTTTTGTTCCCGGTGCAGCACAAAGGTCATAAATAGACTCGTCAGATTGAGGATCCAGCAGGTAAGGAGCAAAGCCAGCACCTATATCCTGGACTTGACAAAATCCTTTATCCAGCCATCCTTTTGAGATAAATGGTGCTACACTTTCCACTTCAAAGTAGCCGGGTAACCAGTCGCTCTGATGGAACTCAATATTATTTTTGGTCATCCGCAGCTTAAAATTTTCTGTCTTAGTGCGCAGGTTATTGGCGCGGATAAAATAAACCGGTCGGCTGTTGTTGGCCCGCATAAGCTTGAAGGCCTCCCGTTCGCCAAAGCGGTCGGTCCATCGTTCCACCAGCCATTCGGGATGTGAAAAGGTAGTAGCAATCAGTTTTGTGCGATCTTCAAAATTTGGTTTTGGAAGATCATCAATATCGCGCTGTAGGTTGCGAAGAATAGCGTTCGTCAGATCGCCGGTACGAGACCCCAACTTGAGCTTGGAAATTTCAACAGATTCATTAATTGCCGCATAGTCAGGCGTGCTATCCATGAAAACCATATCATAGACACCCAGCCGCAAAATATTTTTAAGGCTGGTTTTCATTTCGTCAATTGTAACATTAGAAAACTGGTCAATCAGAAAATCAAGATAGCTGCGCCGACGCAAAATATTCTGGACGTATTCACGCACTTCTGCGCGACCACGCGACTCAAGACGATCCGCTTTAGAATAGTTGAGAACGTTATTTTCATCAAATTCAATTAGTATTTCTACACTTACAGAACGAGCAGATGCTTCAGTTTCCAATGCAATATTCGTTTAAGTTAATTTTTACAGTGAGACCGTACGATTATTTGACGAAATTTATTACTGTTTAATCCAAATGTTACTTTCATAGATCAATAATCATATTGGATTATGACAGGTTGCCAAAAATACAGTTTTCGCAGAGGAGTTGCTAATGGATATTTCCAGAAATTCAAGGTTAATTGTTCTTCTGAATTTTCTTCCCTGATGGATATTCCAGCACATAGCGAATTTGTTTATTTTGTGATTGCCCAGGCTCGAGGTTGAGCGTCCAGTGCAGTTTACCGGTAGATGATTCATACTGTGCTCCGGACCGTTCCTGTAGGTTCACTTTAATATCTTCATTTGTGGATACCGGAATTTGGTCAACCAGCTTAAGTTTTACGGTACGTTTCTTATTGTTTTTGACTGTCAGCCGCCAGGCTTTAGTTTCGCGTACTTTATTTCCAAAAAAGTTTTTTTCACTAAACTTTTTGATTCGTGTGCGTTCCAGTGCAATATTTTCGTCTTTGCCCAATGAAACTGTAAGCGTATCGTTGGCGGTATTGGGATTGAGGCTTGATTGTCCTACAAATTTTTGTTCAAAATAAAGATTCATTGGTCCCGATAATAAATTTCTGTTTTCCCAGTCTGCTATATGAGCTGTAAGGTATGCCGTTTTATTAGCTTTGGGCATGGCGTAGTACTCATAATTGGTAGGAATGCTATACTCTTTAGCGGTTACCGTCTTGGCCGAGCCGTTGCCGGGCACAGAGTAGGGTACGGCGATATCAAACTGAAAAGAGGTCTGGTTTTGGCTGACGCTAGTTTCGACACCAGACATTTTAGGTGTGTTGGCAGCTGCATCCATGTTGGCCTCTCTTGCTTGCATGTTGGCTCTGGCTGTAGGGGATTCATAAAAGCTGAGAAAGCTGGGCTCAAAAGAGGGGAGAGTGGTATTGCTTCTGGGATTAGCTGATGAAATGCTCAGTGAAATATTATCCCAGTTTATACCTGTTGATTGATATACATCAGCTTTATACGTGAGTTGGACCGGATCAGCAATATTATTGACTCGTAGATCATATCGAGGTTTCCACCCGGCCCGGGAAGTAAAATAGCTGAATTGAAGTGTTATCGTTTGCTGTTTCTTGGATCTAATTTCTGCCAGAATAACGGCTGACTTACGTTGTTGTTCTTGTTGTATCTTATCGATCTTTTTCTGGACCTTTTCTTTCTTCGCGCTCAACTCGTCGATTGTATCTTGAATTTTAATCTTTCCCTGTTCAATATCAGTAAGTTGCTCTCGAAAGTATTGCATGGCCTGCTTAAGTTCTGATACTGATATTTTTTCATTCCCTTTTTGTAACTTCCTGTTATCCATCAGGATATCGAGCTCATAGTTCAAAACCTTTTGCTCTGCCTTTTTCTTTGAAATATTGGTTTTAATATTTTCCAAGCTTTCTTGCAGAGAATGCAAAGAATCTGTTACCGTCGGACTATGGGTTTGTTTCTGTACTGAAAGCAGTGTCACAGGCTGATTGGCTGAAACAGTGATAGAATTTTCGGACAACGAATTTGTAAGTCCATCCAGACTCACTTCATTAATACCCTCTTGTAAAGTAATTTCTACAGATCGCCTGATTTGTGCGCCCGACCGAAATACGGTGGCATGTTCAATAGTTGAAGGAGGCCGGCTATTATCAGCAGACTGTGTTGGTTGGAAAGGAACAACAAGTAGCGTGAAAATGATAGAAAGCAGTAGATTCATAGCATACTATTTTATTATCACAATAATTAAAGATGACGATACAACGATTAAAGATGAGAAATTATTGAACAAAATTCTCCAATAAAGGTTGAATAAATTTGTAAGTAAGACTTTGCCTTTTTTAGTAAAAAGCCCTAACTTTTCCCGCTTCCAGACTGATGGGAGAATAAGATTTTACAGCTCTAACATTTTCAATAAATAATCATTTTTAACTGCCATAAATAATGAATAAAGGAACCGTTGCACAAGTTATTGGTCCGGTAGTGGATGTTGATTTTGATCAGGGAGACATTCCGCCGGTGCTTAATGCACTTTATATCGAACGTGAAGACAATTCTAAACTTTATCTGGAAGTTGCCCAGCATCTCGGTGAAAGTCGCGTGCGTACCATTGCGATGGATTCAACCGACGGACTGGTTCGCGAAATGGATGTGGTCGATACCGGATCACCTATTTCTATGCCGGTAGGCGAAGATATCAGGGGCCGCGTATTTAATGTAGTCGGCGAACCTATTGATGGTATTGAGCCGCCCAAAGGTGATCGCAAGTATCCTATTCACCGATCAGCACCCGACTTCGAAGATCTGGCAACGTCAACTGAAATGCTCGAAACAGGCATTAAGGTTATTGATCTATTATGTCCGTATGCTAAGGGTGGCAAGACCGGGCTGTTTGGCGGTGCCGGTGTAGGCAAGACGGTTCTTATTCAGGAATTGATTAACAATATTGCTAAAGGTCACGGTGGACTCTCAGTATTTGCCGGTGTTGGTGAGCGTACTCGCGAAGGGAATGATCTGATTCGCGAAATGATTGAGGCCGGAATTATTGACTATGGCGAAGAGTTTAAAGAAGAATTTGAAAAAGGAAACTGGGATCTTAGCAAGGTAGATAAGGACGCACTGAAAGAGTCTAAGGCGACCTTTGCATTTGGACAGATGAACGAACCCCCCGGGGCTCGTGCTCGTGTAGCTCTTTCAGGGCTGACGCTAGCTGAGTATTTCCGTGAAGAGGTTTCCCGCGATATTCTGCTCTTTATTGACAATATTTTCCGATTTACGCAGGCCGGATCTGAGGTATCAGCTCTATTGGGGCGTATGCCTTCAGCCGTAGGTTACCAGCCTACGTTGGCTACCGAGATGGGTAACCTGCAAGAACGTATTACCTCTACTAAAGGAGGTTCCATTACTTCTGTACAGGCTGTATATGTTCCTGCGGATGACTTGACGGACCCTGCACCGGCTACGACTTTTGCTCACTTGGATGCAACGACGGTTCTTGACCGTGGACTCACACAGATTGGTATTTATCCTGCTGTAGATCCGCTGGATTCTTCTTCTCGAATTCTGGATCCCCACGTTGTGGGCGAAGAGCACTATAACACAGCCCAGCGTGTGATTGAGATCCTACAGAAGTATAAAGATCTGCAGGATATTATTGCTATTCTGGGTATGGATGAGCTTTCTGATGAAGATAAAACTGTTGTAGCTCGTGCCCGACGCATTCAGCGTTTTCTCAGTCAGCCATTCTTTGTTGCTGAGCAATTTACGGGTCAGCCTGGTAAGTACATTAACGTGGATGACACCGTGAAAGGCTTTAAGAAGATTCTGGATGGTGAGCTTGATCACCTGCCGGAAAAAGCATTCTACATGGTAGGAACCATTGAAGAAGCTGAAGAAAAAGGCGAAGAGCTTTTGGCCGAAGAAGAAGCCGAAGCTGCTGAATAGAGGTAACTGATGAATAACTTTCATGCACAAATTTTAACCCCGGAAGGTTCTCTTTTTGATGAAGAGGTGACTGGGGTTCGGGTACCCGGAGAAATGGGAAGCTTTGAAGTGAAGACACTTCATGCGAATATCATTTCTTCGCTTGATGTAGGTAAAATTCTGATTCGCAAAGCAACCGGAGAAGAACAGCACTTTGCTGTGACCGGCGGTTTTGTAGAAGTAGTTGATAGTAAGCTTACACTATTGGCTGAGGCCGCTGAACCAGTCGAAGAAATCGATGTTGAGCGAGCTAAAAATGCCAAACAGCGAGCTGAGGAACGTCTTGATGCTGATGATGCTGATATTGATAAGGAGCGGGCTCAAAAAGCACTCAAGCGAGCTAAAAATAGAATTAAACTGGCTGCTGATATTACAGTGAATACCCAATAGCAGCTGGTAATAATTGAGTATATATTAAGGGCAGCCTTATCGAAGGCTGCCTTTTTTATTGGTATAAAAAAAATACAAATGGTATGATCCAAAATTTATAATCGTTGCTCTAAATATTTCAATCTCTCTACTTTGTAAAAAAGCTATTATGCACAAAATATACTTTATATCGTAAGCTAAGTTCCTGCTTCTCTCACCAAGAGCGCTCTGTTGTCTAATATTTTTTTGTTGATTAGTTTGGTCTTGGGAGAAGGAACAGACGCTTCTATGAAGTCTGGTAAGAGGTAGTGGAGTTGAAAATAAATTGACTTATTACAGTCTGATAAGTGGGAGAGGAGATCCCCAAAATAGAATGATGGATAAGATAAGTTTTTGGTATAGTAGGTACGTGATATTCAATCCATTTTCTATAAAGCTGATGTGATCAGTTTCATAGACGAAACCAGTATTTTGTAAACAGCTGCAATTACCAGTCGATACGTCCGGTTCCAGTTTTACGGCTGTTGTCTACGCTGTCGGGATCCTGAGGCATCACAAAGCCCGGCGGTTGTTGAAAGGAATCGTAGCTCCAAGGCGCTTCCGGATCATCTGATGCTAAGTTAATAAACTTGCCTACAATTGGCAGGGCAGAACGGGCTCCCTGACCGATACTATAATTTAGATCTGTGGGAAAGCGAATCATACGGTTTTCACCGCCTACCCATGAGCCCATCACAATGTGGGGCATCATACCTACGAACCAGTTGTCGGCGCTATTTTGGGTGGTTCCTGTTTTGCCGGCTACATCTTGACGCACGCCATAGACGTTGCGCAGACGAACTCCTGTTCCGTAATAGTCATCACCGCCGCGGATGACTCCGCGCATCATATCAACCATCATATAAGCCGTCTTGGGACTAATAACTTCATCCCGATATTCGGGATTATATTCTTTGATGACGTTTCCTTCTTTGTCCTCAATGCGGGTTATGGCAATGGGATCGATATGGACGCCTTGATTGGCAAAAGTAGTATAGGCGCTAACTAGTTCCAGCAACGATACCTCGGCCGTGCCCAGCGCGATAGAGGGGTAGGCCGGCGTATCAGACATATCAATTCCTAAATTAGACGCCATCTGCTTTATTTTTCGGGCTGCGGGATCTAAGTCTTCAAGTTTGGTTGTATTAGGTGCTCCGGCAATTTCGGGAAGTAATCTTACGGTCACATTATTGAGACTTCTTGCCAGCGCTTGTCTCAGTGGAATCATTTCCGGTCCTGATGGAATATGGGGATCTTTTGGTTTCCAAGCTTTGCCATTGCGATCGTAAAAGACACTCGGGTATTTCGAAAATTTATGATAGGGTTTATAGCCGTTATCCACTGCAACTGAATATACAAATGGCTTAAAGGTAGAGCCGGCTTGCCGCTGCGATTGGGAAACGTGATCGTATTGAACATTTCCATAATTCGATCCACCAACCCAGGCTAATATATTTCCATTATTGGGATCAATACCTACAAAACCGGCTTCTAACCGTGTTTCAGCCCGTTTTACTGAATCAACAAAAGCACTGTCGGCAAATAAACTATCAAATACAACTGATTCCTGATCAGTATTATACTTGGAAAACGCATTTTTGTACCGATCGGTTTTTCGGATAAAGGCTCGTAAGAAGCTAGGATATTTATCCCAAAAGCGCCTCATATATCCGCCATTCTTAATTGCTTTTTTACATACTGAAAGTGGGGCATCCCCTGTGGTCCATTCACATTCATAGATGGTTTGTAGAGAATCCAGCTTAGTACGCAGTGCTTTTTCGGCATATTTCTGCAGCCGAGAGTCGATGGTCGTATAAATGGTTAATCCATCTTTATAAAGATTATAGCCATTTTTTTGTGTCCATTTTTCTACTTTTTTGCGGACATATTCACCAAAATACCGGCTTTCCTGACCAGTCTCAGACGGCGGGTGATAGTTTAATGATATTGGTTCGTTTCGCAATTTATTATATACCGCATCGCTGATGAATTCATGTTTATTGAGCAAATAGAGTACGGTATTACGTCGCGAGCGGGCATTTTCTGGATTAATTCGAGGATTATAGAGATATACAGCGTTGAGTGATCCTACTAGCGTAGCTGCCTGAGAGATCGTTAGATCTTTAGCGTCTTTACCATAGTGTGTTAAGGCAGCCGACTGAATACCAAAAGCGCTATTGGGAAACTCTACGGTATTTAAATACATCTCAATGATTTCGCGCTTGGTATAATTCTGCTCAATTTTTATAGCAGTGATCATTTCTCTAAACTTGCGGATAAGCGAAAATTCCCGCCCGATCTTTTTGTATAAATTGCGGGCAAGTTGTTGAGAAATTGTGGAAGCGCCGCGAATATTTCCTGTTGTGGTGATTTGGTAAATTGCAGCAAAAATTCCCTGCATGTCTATTCCCCAGTGATTATAAAAGCGGTGGTCTTCGGTAGCGATCAGGGCATCCACAATGTGGGAGGACATTTTTTCAATGGGTACATAAGTTCGATTTTCGGTATAGAAGCGGTCAAGCACCACACCATCGCGGCTCTTAAGTTCTGAGGCAACGGCGGTTTCGGGATTTTCGAGCTGCTCCACCGATGGGAGTCCCTGCAACAAATAGATAAAGAATCCGAGTGCAGCAACAAGTATAATACCTATCGTTGTACCTCCCCATTTCAATGTTCTCGATGAAAATCGATCCCAAAGATTTGATCCGCTTTGGGGTTGGGAATTATTCTTTTGAGTCTTGGATTTTTGGTGCCGGTATTCGGGATCGTTAAAATAACGATCCATATCATTGTCTTGGTTTTCGTTGCTCATTTAGCTTGTTATTCGAAATGGTTTAAAGACTGTGATTGGGGATTCCAGCGCATCAGAGAAAGTTTGTCATCATCGTATAACGCTAGTGTTTGATGAGCACAAAAGGTACCCAAATTTATATAGGTTCCGAAAGTAAAATGTTTCGTTCGGGGTATATGATCATGTCCGCATAAAATAATATCAATATCAGATTCTTTGAGCGTTTTTTTAGCCCAGTTGTTTAAGGTTTGGGCTTTTTTATCATCATCCACAGAATCAATAAAACGTGTGAACCGGGCAAAATATTTCATGATAGTGATACCCATTCGGGGCGGAAGTAACTTTTGATACCACTGCACAAATGTAGGGTGATGTAAGAACCTGTGTAGTGGCGGATAGGGGAGTTCAAGATTCGTATCGGCTAGCCCGTCGCCGTGTAAGATCATCAGTTTTTTGCTATTAATCGAGCATGTTATAGAATTATGAACGACCTCAAATCCTTGTTGGGAAAGGTAGTCTCGGGTCCAGTGGTCATGGTTACCGGTAATAAATGGGGTTACGCCGACGCTGGTATTATATTCCCGGAAATGATTGAGCACCTTTTTACCAAGTTGGGGTACAGCATCGGGATAGGCCATCCAGTAATCAAAAAAATCACCAGCAATAATAATTCGGATGTCGTTCTGGCGGCAGTATTTGAGAAGCTGCAGCAGCTCGGATTCGATTTTGGCATTTTTATCATCCGAGAATCCTCCCAGGTGGATATCTGAAATAAACAGCAGAGGTTGGGAAAGGCTAGAGGTATCCATCGGGCGAAGATAGGTTATTTTTTGCGCTCGATGATATAAGTTATGAGATCCTCGAAGCTGGTACGAGCTTCCGACTCGGGGAGGGTGCGAAGTTTAGTTAGTGCCTGATCAGCATAATCATTCATTATGGAACGGGCGTAGGTAATGCCGCCGTGATCATGCACAAAAGATACAATTTCGTCAATATCTGCCTGCTTTTTCTTAGGTTTGTGCATCAGGTATCGGGCACGGATTTTCTGTCGGAGAGATGCATTTTCCAGTGCCTTAATAAAAGGTAGAGTCACTTTTCGTTCTTCAATGTCTTTGCGTGTGGGCTTGCCCACATCATCTACACCATAGTCAAAAAGATCATCCCGGATTTGAAAAGCAATCCCAGTATACATGCCGATGTCATGCATCATTTTGTGCATCTTTGGATCGTCGGTGGCTGAGATAGCTCCGCATTCACAGCACGAAGCGATCAGGCTGGCCGTTTTTTCTGAAATGACTTTAAAATAATATTCCTCGTCCATGTTAAAGAGCCGAGCTGCCTTAAATTGGCGCAGTTCGCCTTCACTCATTTGCTTGACGGCCTTGGAAAGTACTTTCAACAGTTTGAACTCTTCGTGGTCCAGGGCGGTCAGCAATCCTTTTGAAAGTAGAAAATCCCCGAGTAGTACGCCCGCTTTGTTATTCCATACTTTATTAATACTCAAAAATCCACGGCGCAATTCGGCTTCATCAACCACATCATCGTGAATGAGCGTGGCTGTATGCAGCAGCTCAATCATAGTGGCAGCTACATAACTTCGTTCGGTTACATCTCCGAACAGTCGTGCAGACATAAAGACAAGTGTGGGGCGTATTTCTTTCCCTTTTTGCCGCAGCAGATACTGTACAATCTTGTCAAGCATCCATACATCAGTACGCAGCGCTTGTTTGTAAAAGGATCGAAATTCTGATAAGCTGTCGGCTACAGGGGCTGTAATATCCTGTAATGTCTTCTTCTTTTTTCGATTAAATGTAGTAGCTTTTTCGAGCTGGGTGTCAATCATGGGAAATATTTTGCAACTGAGTGGTTCATCCTCAAATAAAAGTTGAAATTTAGCAATTATTCAGCTTTAATACTCCATCAATTTGAAGTCTCGAAAGCGCCTTAATATAGAATTTGTACCGCTAATTATTAAATAATCCTGATGATAAATGATTGATGTTGATGTAAGCCGGGCAGAAAAATTCCTTTCGGAGGAAAATCTGCATCAGGCAAAGGTTACTGCTGCGGATGCACTGAAAACAGTACGTCAGCAGAACGGAGAAGGTGCAGAATGGCTGGGATGGCGATCACTTTTAGATGATCCCAATGATGCTATCCTTGAACAGCTTGATCGATTGGGAACTGCTATCAGGGAAGAAGCAGATGTTTTTCTTGTTTGTGGAATCGGCGGTTCTTATCTGGGAGCGCGGGCTGTTATTGAAGCACTGTCCCCATTTTTCAATCAAGAGGCACCTGAAATTATTTATGTGGGTCACCACATGAGCGGTGGATATTTGCAAGAGCTGATCGAATATCTTGATACACCAAAGGTTGATGGTGAACCCAAGAGTGTATATTGTAATGTGATATCAAAATCGGGGACTACACTTGAAACTGCTCTTTCTTTTCGAAAGATTCGAAATTGGATGGGTAATACCTATCCTGATTCACTACAACAACGCATTATTTGTACTACAAGCAGTGAGGGAGGTGCTCTCAACAAGCTTATTGATGAATATGACTTTCAAAAATTTGTGATTCCTGATGATGTGGGCGGCCGATTTTCGGTGCTTACGCCGGTAGGATTATTTCCTATGGCGGTGGCGGGTATCGACATCCGGAGCCTTTTTTACGGAGCAGTAACTGAATACGAAAAGCTCGAAAATGAGGCAGAAATACTGATTAATTATGCTGCCGTAAAATATGCCCTTTATCAAAAGGGCAAGCAGATGGATGTGCTTACTTCATTTGAGCCAGAGCTATCAGGACTTTGTGGCTGGCTTCAACAACTGCTGGGCGAAAGTGAGGGTAAAAAACAAAAGGGAATGTTGCCCGTTACGGCCAGCTATTCTACAGATTTACACAGCTTGGGACAGTTTATGCAAGATGGGTCGCGCACAATGATGGAGACTTTTATTACAGTTCAAAAATCTGATACCTCATTTACGGTGGAAGAAACTGAATCAAATAATGATGAACTTAATTATCTTGCGGGGAAGTCATTCCATGATATTAACAGCAAGGCTCGTAAAGGTACAATTAGTGCTCATACCGAGGGCGGGGTGCCATGTATTTCTGTCAATATAGAAGTGCTTAATGCTTCACAGGTAGGAGCGTTTATTTATTTTTATGAGTTGTTTACCGCTGTCTATTGTTATTGTTTGGGAGTAAATCCCTTTACCCAACCGGGCGTAGAAAATTATAAAAAAAGAATGTATAAATTGTTGGATAAATAAGCTGATGAGTAAAAGTAATAAAAACGAACAGGACATAGAGCAGGATTCTGATAATTTGAAATTTATTGCCGTTGCTGGCAATATTGGTGCTGGAAAGTCTTCACTAACGAAGTTGTTGGCAAACCATTTTAGCTGGGAACCATTTTATGAATCAGTGGATAATAATCCTTATCTGTCTGATTTTTATGAGGATATGCGCCGATGGAGTTTTAACCTTCAGATCTATTTTCTTTCTAGCCGATTTCGGCACCAAAAGCAGATGTTGCAAAAAGAGGGGAGGTTTGTGCAGGATCGCACGATTTATGAAGATGTAGAGATTTTTGCTAAAAACCTGCACAACATGGGGCTGATGAGTGACCGCGACTTTGAGAACTACAAAGCTCTTTTCGAAGAGATGACCGATTACCTGCAGCCGCCTAGCTTATTGATTTATATTCGCGCGCAAGTGCCCACGCTAGTAGAACAGATCCAGCAGCGGGGGCGTGAATATGAAAATACTATTCGCATTGAATATCTGGAGCGACTTAATGGTTTGTATGAAGATTGGATTGACAGATACCCCCACCAGAAGCTTATTATTGATACTGATGACCTCGATTTTGTAAATAATGATGAAGACTTAGGACGCATTATAGAGCTTGTTGAGCAGCGGTTATTTGGGTTGTTTAATTGATTGCAGAAATTGACAATTATTCATATTTTTGCAAGCAATTACAGTTATGTCAAAACTTGAGTTTAACATAGTAGAAATACCTGAAGGTGAAAGCCGGAAAACAGTTCGTCTGTCCGGTGATGACCTTGATTTATCACCACATACCTTTGAGGGGGGTGAAGTAGAATTGGTGTTTTATCGCACCCCTCATTTTATTCGGGTCAATTTTGAAGTGGAATCTGAAGTTGCATTGACTTGCGATCGCTCGCTGGAATCGTATATACAGCCGATAGTATCGGAATACGAGGTAGTTTTTAAGGTTGATGTGCGTGAAGAGTCTGAAGATGAAAATGGAGCTGTTCGACGGTTCGATTTTTCTACAAATACCTTGGATGTTGGTGATGAAGTGCGCGATACTATTGCACTGAATATCCCCATTAAAAAATTGCATCCGAAATTCATTGATGAAGATGGCACGCCAAAAGAGTTTGAGACAAAATCGTATGGTGATATTCCGGATGAGGAAGAAGGTGAATCGGAGATGGCAGATTCCAGGTGGGAGAAACTGAAAGAACTTAAGAATTAATATAAATATTATTACTAATTCATAATGGCACAACCAAAACGACAACATTCCAAATCTCGACAAGGTAAACGCCGATCTCATAATAAGATCGGAGAGCCAACACTGGCAGAGTGTAGTAACTGTGGAGCTTTCCACCGTTACCATCACATCTGTAAAGAATGCGGTTTCTATCGTGGCCGGCAAATTATTGATGTAAATTAATAACCGCAGAAAATTTTCCTTTCATGATTATTGCTGTAGATGCTGCGGGGGGCGACCATTATCCCGAAAATCCAGTTAAAGGTTCTATTCAGGCACTTAACGATCGCGATGATCTGACGATCATTCTTGTCGGCCCGGAAGATTCGGTGAACAGCGAGCTTTCAAATTATGAATATGACCAAGAACGACTGTTGGTAGAGGATGCCCCCGAAGTTATTGGGATGGATGAATCTCCGGCACGAGCCGTAAAAACCAAGCAGAATTCATCAATTGTCAAGGGACTAGGGATGCATAAAGCCGGCAAGTGTGCTGGTTTTGTAAGTGCTGGTAACACGGGTGCTCTTTTGGCAGCTTCGACCTTCCTTTTAGGTAAGTTGGAAGGCGTTAGTCGTCCAACAATAGCTGCTGTATATCCCACTGTAAAAGGAGTACGTTTAATGCTGGATGTGGGTGCCAATCTTGAAGTACGTCCAGAAATGTTTTTACAGTTTGCTCGAATGGGTGAAATCTTTACCCGCGAAATTATGGATATTGATGATCCGCAAGTGGGGCTTTTAAATATTGGTGAAGAGCCGGAAAAGGGAACTGATACCTTGAAGGAGGCATTTACTGAATTAAAGTCGCTCCCAAATTTTGTAGGTAACGTTGAAGGACGAGATATTTTTGATGCCGGGGCTGATGTCTTTTTATGTGATGCGTTGGTAGGTAATGTCCTATTAAAATTTGGTGAGTCCATTCCTGCAGCATTAAAAAAGTTTATCAAATCGGGTATAGAGAAATTGGAGTTGGGACCCCAAGAGGCAAAAGCAGTTCAAAAAGTACTTAAGGTTTCTCTTTCTGAATTTGATGCTGACCGTATTGGGGGCGTTCCGTTCCTGGGTGTAGATGGTGTAAGCATGGTTGGACATGGCAGTAGCTCTCCATTGGCTGTAAAAAATATGATATTGAACGCTGTAAAATGCGTTGATCATGATATCAATGAAAAAATTGTAGCATCTCTTAAATAACTTTCTTTTTGAATGGCAGAAATTAATCGAGCAGTAATCACATCCGTAGGTCACTATTTGCCTGAACACCGGTTGACCAATGAAGATCTTGAGCAGATGGTGGAGACCAATGATGAGTGGATCCGCAAACGAACTGGCATTAAAGAGCGAAGAATTTTAAAGGATGATGATAAGGCGACATCATTTATGGGAGCGGAGGCGGCTCGCGAAGCGCTTAATGAGCGTGGAATTTCAGCCGATGAGATTGATACTATCGTCGTAGCTACGGTTACACCGGATTATTTGTTTCCTGCTACGGCGTGCATGGTGCAAGAAAAGATTGGTGCTTCTAATGCCTACGCATTTGATGTATCTGCAGCTTGCTCAGGATTTTTGTATGCACTGACCACCGGAGCCGGTTTTATTGAGTCGGGCAGGGCTGAAAAAGTTTTGGTAATCGGGTCTGACAAAATGAGCTCGATCGTTGACTATACCGACCGTTCTACTTGTATCTTATTTGGCGATGGCGCTGGAGCGGTATTGCTGGAGGCATCAGAAGATGAAACTGGAATTATCGATTATATTCATCACACCGAAGGAGATACTGATCTGGCATTATATCAGCCGGCAGGGGGTAGTTTAAATCCTGCGAGTGAACAGACGGTAGCTGATGGGTTGCACTATGCCAAACAGGATGGACGAAAGGTTTTTAAAAAAGCAACGGTGGGTATGGCCGATGTTTGTGAAGAAATTATGGAGGAACATCAACTTACCGCAGATGATATCGATTGGCTGGTGCCGCATCAGGCGAACAAAAGAATTATTGATGTTACCGCCAACCGCATTAATTTGGATGAAGATAAAGTAATGATAAATATTGATCGCTATGGTAATACAACCGCGGGCACGATTCCGCTTTGCCTGTACGATTGGAAAGAGGAACTTAGCCACGGAGATAAGCTTATTCTTGCAGCTTTTGGCGGTGGTTATACATGGGGATCAATTTATCTGAAGTGGGGGATCAAATAATGAGTACAGCATATTTATTTCCGGGACAAGGTGCACAATTTGTAGGAATGGGAGAGTCTCACTACCAGGAGAATGAGGTTTTTGCATCACTGGTAGATCGTGCCAATGAGATTCTTGGTTTTGACCTTAAGCAGATTATGTTCGAAGGTCCCGAGGAAAAGCTAAAGCAGACTGAATTTACGCAACCCGCTATCTTTTTACACTCAGTGGCCCGTTTTCAGATGCTTGATGCACATCCTGATATGGTGGCAGGACACAGCTTAGGAGAGTTTTCTGCTCTCGTGGCATGCGGAGCTATATCTTTTGAAGATGCATTGCAGATCGTCCGCCGCCGAGGTGAACTTATGCAACAGGCCGGTGAAGAAAATCCCGGTACAATGGCAGCGGTGATTGGTATGGATGACGAAGTGGTAGAAGAAAAATGCCGTGAAGCTACCGAGGCTATAGGAGAAGAAGTGATTGCTGCTAACTATAACTGTCCGGGCCAGATTGTAATATCGGGTAATATTGAGGCGGTAAAGAAAGCTGTTTCTCTTTTAAAAGACGAAGGTTGTCGATTAGCAAAAATGTTGCCAGTGAGTGGTGCTTTTCACTCATCACTGATGCAATCCGCTTATGATGGGCTTGAGGAAAGCCTGGGATCGCTTGATATAGCAGAACCTGATTGTCCTATTTACAGTAATTATACAGCACGGCCAACAGAAGATCCCGAAGAAATTCGAAGTAATGTATTAAATCAGCTTTTAAATCCCGTAAGATGGACACAGACGCTCCAGATCATGCATCAGCACGGGGCTGAGTCTTTTGTAGAAGTGGGGCCCGGGAAGGTGCTTCAGGGATTAGTCAAGCGTACGCTTGATAATGTAGAAATTAACGGATATCAATAATTACTTAACGTGTTTAGACTATGAGTTTATCACTTGAAGGTAAAACAGCACTAGTCACCGGCGGTAGCAGAGGTATTGGACGGTCTATTGCTCTTATGCTCGCAGAGTATGGAGCTGATGTAGCCCTGACGTATCACAGTTCAACAGATGCTGCCAATGAGGTTAAAGAAGAAATTGAAGACCTTGGTCGAAATGCCAAAGCGATTCAGGCTGATGCTGTTGATCTTGATCGTGCCGATGAGGTTGTTTCCGCAATTACTGATGACTGGGAAAAACTCGATATTCTGGTTAACAATGCCGGTATTACTAAGGATAACCTCATTCTGAGAATGAATGAGGAGCAGTGGGATCAGGTAATAGAAACTAATTTGAAAAGTATTTTTAATTACAGCAAGGCAGTTGCCAAGCCGATGATGCGCAACCGAGGCGGTTCCATTGTTAACATTAGTTCTGTTGTTGGTATTTCAGGAAATGCAGGGCAGAGTAATTATGCCGCATCCAAGGCCGGTATTATTGGATTTACGAAGTCGTACGCTAAAGAATTGGCCTCAAGAAATATTCGAGCCAATGTGGTAGCTCCCGGATATATTGTAACCGAAATGACCGATGAGCTTGATGAGGATCTTTTGGATGCTATTAAGGAGGATACACCGTTGGATCGGGCCGGTGAAGCTGAAGAAGTAGCGGCTACCGTGTTATTTCTATCCTCCGATTTAAGTTCTTACATTACCGGCGAAGTATTGCGCGTTGATGGCGGTATGGCAATGTAAGCTATTGTAAAGCGTATCAATGCATTGTAACTTACATAAGTGTGTTTTTTTATAATTAAATTGTATCTTCTGCTGATGATTATCAAAGTAGAAAATACATTGTTCTCATAAACTCGAAAATAAGCTAAATAACAATTATGTCACAAGACGTAGAAGCTAAGGTAAAAAATATCATCGTTGACAAATTAGGCGTTGATGAATCTGAAGTTACTCACGAAGCTAATTTTACAAATGATTTAGGTGCTGATTCACTTGATACTGTAGAACTCATTATGGAGTTTGAAAAAGAATTTGATATCAGTATTCCTGATGAAGATGCCGAAAATATTGCCACGGTAGGTAACGCAGTAGAATATCTGCAAGAGCAAGTATAATAACTATTTACGCTAAAAAACTTTAGCATGTCGAAACAACGCAGAGTTGTCATTACCGGAATTGGTGCCCTTACCCCTGTAGGTAAGACGGCACCAGATTTCTGGAATGGACTGATTTCAGGAAAGAGCGGCGCCCAACCGATAGAACATTTCGATACTTCAGAGTTTCCTACAAAGTTTGCGGCCCAAATTGATGGTTACGATCCCGAAGATTATTTCGATCGTAAAGAGGCTCGCCGCATGGATAAAGTATGTCAGTACGCACTTATCGCGGCTGAAGAAGCCATTGAGGATACAGGGCTAATGCTTGACGAAATCAATAAAGATAATGTGGCCGTAATTGTGGGAACCGGAATTGGAGGAATGATTACCTTCTATGAACAATCGGTAGCTCTACATGAGCATGGTCCCAAAGGGGTTTCGCCGTTCTTTATCCCTAAGCTTATTCCCGACATGGTAGCGGGACAAATTTCTATTAAATATGGGTTTAAAGGTCCCAATTTTTGTGCAGTCTCTGCATGTGCAACAGGATCTCATAACATTGCCCTGGCATATGATGCTATTCGTAACGGACAGTGTGATATGGCTGTTTCGGGCGGATCAGAAGCACCGGTATCAAAAGTAGGTGTTGCTGGTTTTAATTCCATGCGTGCCATGTCAACTCGTAACGATGACCCCAAGGCAGCATCACGACCGTTTGATAAAGATCGCGACGGTTTTGTGTTGGGTGAAGGTTCTGCTATTCTCTTTCTTGAAGAGTACGAGCGAGCGAAAGAACGTGGTGCTCAAATTTATGGTGAGATTGTAGGTTATGGATTTTCGGGTGATGCCCATCATATTACAGCTCCTGATCCGGATGGGGAAGGGGTCATTCTAGCCATAAACAGAGCATTGGATTCAGCAGAAATTGAGCCCGAAGAAGTTGATCACATCAATATGCATGGAACATCAACACCGCTAGGTGATATTGCCGAGACCAACTCTATTAAAAAAGTTTTCGGCGATCATGCGTACGAGATTAGTCACAACTCAACAAAATCGATGACGGGGCATTCTCTTGGTGCTGCTGGAGCGATGGAGGCGTTGGCAGCGATGCTCACTACTTATCATGGAACTATACCGCCTACAATCAATTTTGAAACACCCGATCCGGAATGCGATTTGGATTATACTTTCAATGAGTCAACTGTCCGAGATGTAAAATACGCGTTGAACAATGCATTTGGATTTGGTGGACACAACACTTCACTCGTATTCAAAAAATTTGATGAATAATTAATGTTAGATAAACTTCGGTCTTTTTTCGAAACTGACGCGAAGCATTTCCCTGAATACGAGGAACGGATTAAAGAACTGGAATCAATTATTGAGTTTTCAGTTAATGATCCGGGTATTTTTCTCCAGGCACTGCGGCATCGATCAACAGTAGAAGACGATCATTTTCCCTCCTCGGATTCGTATGAACGGCTGGAGTTTTTGGGAGATGCGGTTTTAGATCTCATTGTCACAGAGGTAATTTTTGATTTGTATCCTGAGAAAGATGAGGGATTTCTTACCAAACTAAGAGCCAAATTAGTCCGCGGTGATTCGCTGGCTATGTTTTCCCGTAAGTTACAATTGCATGATCTTATCCTTTTGGGAGATCGTGTCAAGGGACAAGGCGTAGCTCGGTCAAAGAGTGTATCGGCGGATGCTTTTGAAGCACTTGTCGGGGCAATTTATGTTGATTTAGGCTATGATAACTGCCTGACTTTTGTACGTAATGTGATTCGCAAACACGTGAATTTTGACAAATTGTTGGACTCTCTGGATAATTATAAAAGTTTGCTGCTTGAATATGCTCAAGCCCGCCAGTTAGCAATTCCCACCTATCATGTTATTGCTGAGCGGGGACCCGATCATGATAAAACATTTGAAGTAGAAACACGGGTTGATAAAGAGTCAGTAGCCGAAGGAGAAGGCAAGAGCAAAAAAGAAGCCGAACAACGAGCCGCTCGGAAAGCACTTAACAAGCTAAAAGAAAAAGATTAGAAAGGCGCCTCGTCATCTTCCCCGCCTTCGGGGCTGGGATTATGACCCATCGGAGGAGCACCGTCACCATTATTAGATGAATTACTGTTATTACCTTCACTGGCTTCCATAGGACCGGGGCTGGCGGAAGTGGGATTTTCAAAGCGGGCGTAATCCTTAATAAAGTACAGCGGTACTGTACCTACCGGGCCGTTACGCTGCTTGCCGATAATAAGTTCTGCCAGACCAGCTGTTGATTGCCCATCAGGCGTTGTTTTTATGCCATAGTATTCGGGCCGGTACAGAAAGCAGACAACATCGGCATCCTGTTCAATTGAGCCCGACTCTCGGAGATCGCTAAGCTGTGGGCGTTTATCACCGCCGCGTTGCTCAACAGCTCGGCTTAATTGAGAAAGGGCAACGACCGGTACATCCAAATCTTTCGCGAGTGCTTTGAGCCCGCGTGAAATAGAAGCAATTTCTTGTTCGCGTGTGCCAAAATTGCCTGAGGCTGTCATAAGCTGCAGATAATCTACAACAATAAGTCCGATGTCGTGTTCGCTTTTCAGACGCCGACACTTGGTACGCAGCTCCATAATGCTTAGCC
The DNA here is from genome assembly GCF_008124865.1 of Fodinibius salinus. Lineage (NCBI taxonomy): Bacteria > Pseudomonadati > Balneolota > Balneolia > Balneolales > Balneolaceae > Fodinibius > Fodinibius salinus. The sequence goes on from NZ_VNHY01000001.1 coordinate 421,882, forward strand.
CGGGTGTATCATCAACAAAAATATTAGCGGTAAATAATCGTCCTGCAGCATCAATAAGTCGTTTAAACTGCTTATCTTTAAGTTGACCTGAGCGTGCAGACTGTGCATCGATACGCCCCTCCATAGTTAATAGACGTTGTACTAGTGACTGATTGGACATCTCAAGGCTAAAAATAGCAACCTTTGTTTGTTTTTCGGGGTCTTGATGCAGGGCGGCATTTCGCGCTGTCGTTAGCACGTATGCTGTCTTACCCATTGAAGGTCTAGCTGCTACAATAATCAAATCTCCATCCTGCCAGCCGGCTGTGTATTTATCCACATCAGTGCCCGTAGGTACACCGGTAATACCCGATGATTTTCCTCTCATTTCCTCGAGATGCGAAAGTGTGTCTTTTAAGACATCCCCAATGGGTTGGGCCTGGGCCCGTTGCTTAGAGTTCGAGAGATCGAAGATACGCTGCTCAGCCCGATCGAGTACGTCAAAGGGATCAGAAGAACTGTCGTATGCTTCCTTAATGATATCGGTGCACCCCAGAATTAGATTTCGCTTTGTAGCTTTTTCTGAAATAATCTGGGCGTGATAATCAATGTTGGCCGCTGAACTTACCGAGCGGGTAAGTTCAGACAAATAACCTGCTCCGCCGCAGGTGTCAAGCAGTCCCTTGTCTCGGAGTTCATTTTCTACAGTGAGCAGGTCAAGAGGATTATCGCGTTCGTACAGATCTTGTAGAACCTCAAAAATATGTTGGTGCGCCGGCTTGTAAAAATCATTAGCCGATAGCATTTGCAGTGCTACGGTAGCAGCTTCATGTTCAATGAGCATGGCACCAAGTACCGCTTCTTCAACTTCAACGGCTTGGGGAGGGACCCGGCCACCATCTTCTAAAATATCAGAATCGTTACTTTTGTAATTGGAATTCTTTGATGCCATCCGTGCTGAAAATATAAATTGTTAAATTAATGAAGCTGAGCAAGTAGTGAGGCCCCAGCGAATCTTCGTTTTTGGATTAAACAGTATAAGAAATGGCAAACGTTATATGAAGCTGAATCATTAAAAAATAATGGGTTTTTATGGAGTGCCGCCCAGCTCATCATATCGTTTGCGGAGTAATTGTACATCTTCCCAGGTTGGCCGTTTCCATTTTTCGTGACGGAGTAGCGCGGCGGGATGATAAGTGGCAAGCAGCTGGTATTTGCCGCGAAAATCGTGGAATTGGCCGCGCATTTTGGTGAGGGATAGGTTTTTGTCCAACAGAGTTTGAACTGCTACTTTTCCTACTCCTAAAATTAATTTTGGGTCTACCAAATCAATCTGTCGAAGCAAAAAGGGTAGGCTTCGTTTCCGTTCTTCCGGTTTTGGATTTCTGTTGTTTGGCGGACGATGTTTGAGAATATTTGCGATATATACATCTTCTCGCTCAAAGTCTATAGCCCTCAAAATTTTATTGAGTAGTTTCCCAGCCTTACCCACAAATGGTTCGCCTTGTTTATCTTCTTCGGCACCGGGCGCTTCACCAATAATCATTAAGTCTGCATTAGGATTTCCTACGCCAAATACAAGCTGTGTACCGTCCAGGTCAGTTCGCAAGACATCTGCTTTTTGGCAAAGGCTTTCAAGCTCAGTCAGACTGTTACACTTATCGATTTCGTAATAAACGTCGTTTGAGTCATCTTGGTTGAAAAGTCCTTCTTGAGAGTCCAATGATTCGGAGTTTTGAGCAGTAGCCGTGGGAGTGTTCGTTTGTTTTTCCAATGGTTCCGAAACGCTATTCGAAGGGGAGGGAGGAGGCGGGGATTCTTTATTTTCAGATGTTGAATTTTCGCTTCCCCTTTCTTCTGTGGCAAAAGAAGTAGTACTAAAATCACCGTAAATTTCTCTCTCTTGTTCGATAAAAGAGTGGATTTGTTCAATCAGTTCTTCTGTGGTTTTTGAAGAGTCAGCCATGAAAATCTTGCACTAGATGATAATCAAAAAAAGAGTTTACGACTTTTCGTGATGTTTTTAAAGCACTGAAAGAAATTTTTAATAAATTGAACCCAAAATCTAATATCTGCGATTTGGCTATAGATTGATAGCTAAAATAAGCAGGAATACTATGCTGAATTTATTCAGGATTTATCTATCTAACTTTATGTTTAGATATACGATTTTTGCATTTAAATGCCTGGAAGCAAAGTTTTGAAATATTTTTCTACAATTTCATTCCATTGTTTCATCGCGGAGAATGAAAACCAATTACCCGACCAATTCGGCAATTGTACGCTCTTCTTCTTTTGCTTGTGGAGTAAGTTCACCAATCAGATAGCCATCTTTGGCGCGTGTCCCCAACCGAACAGGTAAAATCTTATTTTCATACTGTGGATTGTAAGGAATGCCGACCCGCACATAGTTGTCTGTCCATCCGAGCATGGCTCCATTGTGATTAGCACCTTCGAAGAGTACCGGACGAACTTGATCCGTAAAAGAAGTATCAAAATGGTAGCGCTTTTTCTTTGACAGGCGACGCAATTTGTGGGTCCGTTCTTTGCGGACACTATCCTGAACATTGTGTTCAATTTCCAGGGCATGGGTGTTGGGACGTTCTGAATAAGTAAACACGTGCAGGTAGGAGATCGGCAAATCAGATATAAAATCAAATGATTCTTGAAATAGCTCATCTGTTTCGCCGGGATGACCTGTAATGACATCCACACCGATAGCCGCATCTGGCATTAACTCTTTGATGAGCTCCACACGTTCTTTATAGAGTCCCGATTGGTACCGACGACGCATAAGCCCCAGCATTTCGTCGCTGCCGCTTTGCAGGGGCATATGAAAGTGCGGCTGCATTTTGTCTGAATCTGCTGTAAAACGGATAATATCTTCGTGCATCAGGTTTGGCTCAACTGATGAAAACCGAATGCGTTCCAGTTCCTGTATTTTATCAAGAGCTTGGATAAGCATAAAGAAATTTTCATCGGTACCGCGACCAAAATCTCCGGCGTTGACACCCGTTATAACTACCTCTTTGAAACCATCTTGGACCAAGAGCTCGGCATTCTTTACCACTGAAGAAATCTCAGGGCTACGACTTTCGCCCCTCGCCATGGGAATAGTACAAAAAGAGCAGTTGTAGCTACAGCCGTCCTGCACTTTAAGGAAGGCTCGTGTGCGGTCATCTGCTGAGAAAGCATTGTGAAAATCGACAGCTTCGTTAACATCCGAATTATAAACAATAGGTTCGGATCGTTTTTCAAAATCATCAAACAGTTCGAGCAGCTTAAATTTATTCTTAGCGCCCAGGATGGCATCAACGCCGTCAATATCTGCAATTTCATCAGGCTCAAGCTGTGCATAACAGCCAATGACGGCAACAAAAGCATCTGCATTTCTGCGAAGGGCGCGGCGGACGGTACTGCGGCAGGTGGCATTGGCACTTTGTGTGACCGAGCAGGTATTAATCACATAAATATCAGCCTTACTATCGAAATCAGTGATATGATAACCCTCTTCTTCAAAATCCTGCTGAATAGCCATGGTTTCTGAGTAATTCAGCTTACAGCCAAGGGTTTTAAATGCTACATCTTTCATGGTATAAAACCTTCAGGTTAGAGCAAAGGACATTTTATTATTTTGTCCTGAGGATTAAACATCTAGCTGATAAAAAATATTGAAAACGTACATAAATCTATAATGGCAAATATTTACTGCCATCAGGAGCATCGCTACAAATACGTACTGATTTGTTACCAGATTCTGCTAAATGCTATTATCCCAAATAGTGATGCCAGGCATAGATAATGATTGCGAGGCCAAGGAAGTTAAAAATGCTAATAGGAAGCAGTCGTTTCCATCCAAGTTTCATCACTTGATTATACTTAAACCGCGGAATCGTCCATCGCACCCAGATGTACGTAAAAATCCAGAATGCTGTTTTAACGGTAAATACAGAAATATCCAGAATGGCCTTAGCGGCAGTACCTGCTTCCGGTAATATTGATTCATAATATCCTGCCCAGGGCAGATGATAACCGCCAAAGAAAAATGTAGTGATAAGCATGCTGCCGATGACTACGTGCATGTATTCGGCCAGAAAGAACATCCCGAATTTCATAGAACTGTATTCGGTATGATAACCACCCACAAGCTCTTGTTCAGCTTCCGGCAAATCAAAAGGGTGACGGTTGGATTCAGCAAAAGCTGCAACTATAAAAATGACTGCCCCAATTGGGTTACGAAAAATATTCCACCAAAATTCTTGTGCATTAACAACATCAATAAAACTGAGAGAACCGGTAAATAAGATACAAGAGGCAATAGCCATGCCCATAGGCAATTCGTAGCTAATCATTTGCGCGGCGGCACGTAACCCGCCCAGCAAAGAATATTTACTGTTTGAGGCCCATCCACCGAGGGTAACGCCATAAACAGCTAATGAGTTTACGGCAAGCAAATAGAGCACGGCTGCATTGATATCGGTAACATAAAGTCCGTCTCCAAAAGGAATTACCGCCACAGTCATCAGTGCAGTAATTACCGGAATCATGGGAGCAATAGCATGGATTGTTTTAAATCCCTGTGTTGGAGTGACATCTTCTTTAAGAAGCAGCTTTAAAACGTCGGCAATTGGTTGAAATAGCCCCAGTGGTCCTACGCGGTTGGGGCCATATCGATTTTGAATAAATGCAGCTACACGACGTTCGGCATATACGGCAATAGCTGCTGAATTGAGTAGCATAAAAAGTGCTACTCCTAAAACGATGTATGATGTGGTAGTTACTGGTTCCATTCAAATAGTTGTTTTACGCTTGTTTTACTTCTTTTTGTTGGATGGGAAGTTGAACGCCATTTTCTTTGTCCATGCGTTCGTAGGAGATATCACTTAGTATATCGAATTGATTTCTGATATCAGCAAAAACATCCCGCGAATTCTGGTATTCAAATTCTAAGTTGATCCGCTCTGCCAGTTTATTTAGAAATTCCCAAACCGGCAGGCAATCCACCTTGTTTTCTTCGCTCACCCAGTTGTCAAAGTTGGTGCCATAACGATCAAGGCGACCTTCCGACATCTCCAGGTTGAGGCGACGGTTGGTGTATTTGGTTTCCTTTGCAGGATACGATCGCTGGATGCGCCCATCAATATTTACATAACTTGCCGCATGTTCTGCAACACATGTTATGGGGATTACTAAATCTGATTCTTTGGTTGTATCAGATTGGTTGGTTGCAAATGAAATGGTATATGTATCGTCCAGGTCATCAGCTGATAAAACTTCGCGGCCTACCAAGTCATCTGAGAGAATAATAACGACTTCGGTATTAGAAACGATTGATTTAAGCGTATCGCTATCGGTTTCATCGAGATTGATTGCACGGCAACCGTTTGTATTCGGTGCCTGATCGTCAGTAATCAAGAAATCATCACCGGCACCGGGAATAATATGCGTTGCAAACTTGGCGTTTGTGGTTCCTAAAAGATTAAAAAACTTGTTAACCGCATAATTTTCTTCGACTGATGCATGGGGGCTGCCAATAAGCGCAATCTCCTGAGTATCATGTGCTTCCAGTACTTCGGCAAATGTCTCAATAGCGTTATTCCACGAAGTATCGGACTGATTATCGCCATCCAGTTTTATAGACGGCCGAGAAACACGGTTGTCATTAAACAGTTCGTAGGCCTTGCGCCCAGCATCGGGCATCCAGTGGTCGTTGACCTCTTGGTTTTCTCGAGGTGTGATACGCAGTACTTCATTGTCCCGCGTCCACAAATCAACGTTGCAGCCTTTGCCGTTAGTAATATCGATACTGGGTGTTTGATTCATTTCCCAAACACGTGCTTTAAAACGGAAATCGCTGGAGGTTAGCGCGCCAACCGGACAGATATCCACAGTATTCATGGAGTATGGATCGTCAAAAGTTTCGCCCGGCCCAGTTTGTGGGTAGTTACTGTCGCCACGCTCGACAATTGTAAGCTGATTGGTCTCACTAATTTCTTCGGTAAAGCGCACACATCGTGTACAGTTGATACATCGCTCGGCATCCATTGTCACGCGGGGACCAAGCTCAACGCGTTTAGGTTTATGCACCTTTTTTACTTCAAACCGGCTGCCTTCTGGTCCGTATTTATAAGTCTGAATCTGAAGCGGACATTCACCGGCCTGATCGCAAATAGGGCAGTCGAGCGGATGGTTCACAAGAATGAACTCAAGATTATCCTTTTGTGCCCGCTCAATTTCTTCGGATGTCTCTTGTGTGTGTACAACCATGCCATCCTGCAAAGGGGTAGAGCAGGAAGTCTGTGGTTTTGGGAACCACCGAATTTTGCGGTCTCCGTTTTCGTCCAGCTCAAATTCGCCGGTTTCTCGGTCTTTTACCGGTGTACCTACTTTGACCATACATTGGCGACAGTTGGCCGGTATCGACATGGATGGGTGATAACAAAAGAATGGGACTTCCAAGCCTTGGTCCAGAATAAACTGGAGCAGCATTTCATCCTGTTCTTCGTCAAATTCGTAACGTGTACCGTCTATAAATACTTCAGGCATTGTTCTGTGTTATTTTAGGAACGCGGATGACACGGATTATTCAGATCTACATCAATATTAATTCATGTGTAAATCCGTTTATCCGCCAGATCCGTGTTCTAATTGTTACGCAACAGCGTGAACTGATTTTTTACAGCGTTCTTCGAATTCATCTCTAAATCGGTTTATGGTGTGACGCACAGGCCATACGGCGGCATCCGCCAAGGCACAAATAGTACGTCCTTCCATCTGGTTACCAACATCGAGAAGGAGATCAAGATCTTTCATTTCTCCTTCACCGTTTTTAATCTTTAATAATACTTTTTCTAGCCAGCCGGTACCTTCACGACAGGGGGTACATTGGCCACAAGATTCATGATGGTAGAAGTGAGCAATACGCCACAGCACATCTACCATATCGGTATCTTCATCCATCACAACCATGCCGGCAGTTCCCATCATGGAACCGGCTTCCTTCAGTGAATCAGAATTCATGGTTACGCCTTCAAGCTGATCGGCCCGCAGGGGAGGAGTAGAAGATCCACCGGGAATGATAGCTTTCAAATCTTTTCCTCCCCGAATACCTCCGGCAACATCATTAATTAAATCCATTACCGGTACACCAGAGGCGTACTCATATACACCGGGCTGATTAACATGTCCTGAAATTCCATAAAGTACAGGTCCCGGATGCTCCTCGGCACCAATATCACCATACCAGTCGGCACCGTTATTAATGACTAACGGTACATTCGCTAATGTTTCAATATTGTTAATGGTTGTTGGTCGTCCCCACAATCCCTTTTGAGCAGGGAAAGGCGGTTTTACACGCGGATAGCCCCGTTTCCCTTCCAGTGATTCAAGCATTGAAGTTTCTTCACCGCAGATATATGCTCCAGCTCCATAGGTAATTTCCATATCTATAGAGATGTCGGTACCGAGAATATTTTCACCTAAATATCCTTTCTCATAGGCGTCGTCGACGGCATCCTGAAACATATCTACCCAAGAGATATATTCGCCACGAATATAGACGTAAATATTGTCGATAGCCATTGCATAGGAAGCAATGAGAGCACCTTCAATAAAGAGATGTGGGTTATACTCAAAAATCTTGCGATCCTTGAACGTACCTGGCTCAGACTCATCGCCGTTGCAGGCAAGATAACGAGGACCACCGTCGGGATCGGGCATAAAACTCCATTTGAGTCCGGCATTAAAGCCGGCACCGCCGCGACCGCGAATATTAGCTTGTTTTACTTCATCAATGACATGGTCACGCGACCAATGTCCTTGGTCTTTTAAAATAGTTTTTAGTGCATTATATCCACCATTATCCTCATATACCCCAATTTGTTGTAGGTTAGGGATGTCAGGAATAAGCAGCGGTTCGAATGATTTCCAGTCTTGAGCCATTATTCTGCAGCAGCTTGATTTCGTTTTTCCAGTTCCGGCATATCCATTGATTCAAACTCAGGCTTTTGGCCGTTTTTCAAATTTTCTATAAGATCGTCTACTTTTTCTTTAGTAAGGTTGTTTACGTATTCTCCATTGGTAACCTGCAACATCGGAGCATATCCGCAGGCGCCGAGGCATTCTACTTCTTTAACCGTAAACATACCGTCCTCTGTTGTTTCACCAGCTTCAATGCCCAGCTTATCTTCGATGTGATGCAGTATTTCATACCCACCACAGAGTTGGCAGCTTAGACAAGTACATACATCGAGCACAAATTTACCTTGTTCTTCTTTGTAATACTGAGTATAGAAGCTGGCAACGCCATGCACATGTGATTTGGGTAAGTCCAGTGTTTCGGCAACCAAGTTTTGTACTTCCGGTTCTACATGTCCGTACTTTCGCTGAGCAACCCATAAAACCTGCAAGGTTGCAGCCTTGGCCGTTGGAAACTTGGCCTTGATCTTATCTATTTCTTTAAGTTCTTCGTCTGTAAATGACAATTCAGCCATTGGTTTAGTCTTGAGTTTTTTAGTCGTAAGCCATGAGGTCTTTTCTCAGGGCTTATGACTCGCTACTAATTTCTATTTGTCAGAGTCTCCCATTACCGGATCAACTCCGCCGATCATTATTACAGTATCTGCTACCATCTCTCCATCCAGCATATTTTCTAATGCCTGTAGATTAGCATAAGATGGTGATTTAATGCCCATACGCCAGGGATGACCGGTGCCATCGCTTTGGATAAAATATCCCAGTTCTCCTTTGGGCGCTTCAATAGAATGAAATGACTCATTACCTTTCGGTGGACATATGCCCGTGTCGGTCATCATAAAATCGTGAATCATGCCTTCCATTGAGTAATATACTTCATCCTTTGACGGATAGGCTTCCTTGGCATTATCGACACGAACAGGACCTTTTGGAAGCTTATCAAGACATTGACGAATGATGCGAATACTTTCGTGCATTTCTTCCATCCGTACATAATAACGTGCCAGGTTATCGCCCTCTAATCGAGTTGGGATTTCGAACTCTACCTCATCATAACGAGCGTACGGATCGAAATCACGAATGTCATATGCATAACCCGAACCGCGTAGGGTAGGGCCGGTTGCTCCAATTTCTAAGGCCTCTTCGGTAGATAATACGCCTACTTCACGATTACGATCAAAGAAAATTCGGTTTCGATCTAATAACCCGTGAAAATCTTTAAGCTCTTGTGGAAATTCATCAATAAAATCTTTGATCATGGCTAGCGCATCATCCGTAAGATCATTGGCTACACCGCCAATGCGCGCATGTGAAATAGTAAATCGATGTCCGCCGATGTGATCAAAAATATCGTATAGTTTTTCTCGTTCTCGGAAAGTCCACAAGAAGAATGATACAGCACCGGTATCTTGAACCATTGTTCCGAGCCAAAGCAGATGCGAAGATATTCGAGCTAATTCACAGCCAATCATTCGTATGTAATGAGCTCGTTCTGGTACCTCAACTTCAGCAACCTTTTCTACCGCTGTACAAAATGCCACATTATTGCTGTACGGAGACAGATAATCCGTACGGTCGGTATAAGGCATGAACTCCTGATACGTCTTGTTTTCAGCCATCTTTTCAATTCCCCGATGCAAATAGCCAATATCGAGTTTGGCCTTTTCAATGAGCTCGCCATTTAATTGCAAGATGAGCCGCAGTACTCCGTGTGTAGCCGGATGTTGAGGTCCCATATTAAGTACCATCTTGGTATTGAGGGGATCATCCTCATCCAACATCTCAACGGTGGTATGCTTGTCTTCCAGAGCATCATATAGCGATTCTTGATGCTCTTTAAAAAATTGTGGATCTACTCCTTGTTTAATATGCTTAGTTTCCATAAAACTGATTTATTCGGTATCGGGAGTTGAGCTCGGCAATTCAATAGAACCGGGAATTCCAAGTAATGGGAATTCTTTTCTTAGTGGATAATAGTCAAAATCCTCCGGCATATATATACGTCGCATGTCGGGATGGTTGTTAAAAGTTACGCCAAACATATCATAGACCTGTCGCTCATGCCAGTTGGCGGATTCCCAGACCTCAGTAACAGAATCTACCGTCGGGTTTTCCTCTTCCAGCCACACTTTCAGAAACAAACGCTCCCGATCTCGCAGCGATACGAGATTATAAATTACTTCAAAGCGTTCATCGGATGTAAAGCGGTCGGTACCCAGTATATCTGCCAGATAAATAAAATGATATTCTTCTTTAAGTTCCTTGCAAATATCAACAATATGATCCGGTTCAACCCGAATAAATGTATCGCCGGTTGATTTATAAATATCGATAAGCGCATCCGAAAATTGTTCGGAAAGCTGATCAACTACGTTTCGAAGATTTTCAGATAGTTCCAAATTCATATTAGGTATCGAGCATTACAGAGTGTTCGGTACGAATCTTGTCTTGAATTTTCATCAGCGCATGTAACAGCGCATCGGGACGGGGCGGGCATCCTGATACATAAGCATCAACCGGCAAGAAATTATCGCAGCCTTGCACAACACCATAACAGCGATGCATACCGCCGGTAGAGGCACAAGCTCCCATAGCAATACACCATTTGGGGTCTGGCATTTGATCCCAAATACGCCGGATGGCATGTGACATCTTATAATTAACCCATCCAGCCACAATCATCACATCGCTTTGGCGCGGTGAAAAACGCATAACTTCAGAGCCAAACCGTGCCGCATCATACTTTGGACCGGCAAATGCCATCATTTCAATAGCACAGCAGGCCAACCCCATAGGCATAGGCCAGGCAGCATTAGAACGTGCCCAATTTGTTAGCGAGTCAATTTTAGTGGTGAAATAACCGTCACCAAGTGCACTTTCAATACCCATAATTACAGGCTTATATTAATTAAACATTCCATCTTCTTTCATATCCCAGTCGAGCATACCTTTTTTAACCAAGTAAATGAGTCCAACAAAAAGTTCTGCAATAAAGATCACCATCGACACGAGGGTAGCTACTTCATAATCAAGAAAGCTAACCGCCCAGGGATAGACAAATACTACTTCGATATCAAAAACAATAAAAGCGATGGCTACAAGATAAAAACTGATAGAATATCGGTCTGATGCTTCGCCAACCGGATCCATGCCACTTTCATAAGGGTCAAGCTTGATTTTATTGGGGCGGTAAGGACCCAAAATTTTAGAAAGGGTCATCAGTAAAATAGCCAACACAATGGCTATGCTACCGAGAATAAGGATTGGTAAATAGTTCGAAAGCATCAGTTAATATCTGTTTGGTTGAGTCAGTCGGAAATTAGGGTCAATCGCTTGTAATGTCAATAAAATTCAGATGCAGAATATAGGATTTATGATACCCAAAACATACAAAATTTTAGGCCGTTTCTTATTTAAAATGAGTTTAATCTATGTATTAGCAAGTGGAGTGTATAAGGGCACCAATAGCTTGCGAAGATCGCAGTTCATTATATTTTTGGGCGGCTTTCTCGGTTTCCAGAATATAAAAATCGATTCCACGCTCGTTAAGCCATTGTTTGGTTTTGTTACATACTTGCAGACGCTGTTGAAATCCCTGTGAAAGGATGACTACTTCAGCGCCGTTGTCCAGCAGTTCTTCGACATCTGCGGGCTGGATACCGGGCTTGTGATGCGTGCCGGTTTCGTTCCAATCCCATTTCCGCGAACCATTCGGAAATAGTTTTACATCTTTATATGTTTTGTCATTGTCAAGATGGACCTGTCCCCATTCGACAGACCTAATTTTAGGGGATGTATTTGAAGGTGTCATAGTAGTGAATGATTTATTGCTATTTATTTAAACATTTAGACCAAAAAATTCGTTTATTTATTAGGTATTTTGATAGTTTACGGCAACCATAAAAATCAGTAAATTTGTTTCTAAATTAAACAATCACTAAAAAGGTTTTTTGAATCATTGAATAAAGTAAAGGTGGACATAATGGGGCTTTCAACGAGTCCCAGCAGCGGTGGAGCTTATGCACTAATCCTAAATGAAGTGGATGGCAACAGGCGTTTGCCTATTATTATAGGTACGTTTGAGGCGCAGGCCATTGCGTTAGAATTAGAGCATATTAAGCCGCCCCGGCCGATGACGCATGACCTGCTTAAGAACATAATAGAGAATTTTGGTACTAATGTTGATGAGGTATTCATAAATGACCTCAGCGAAGGCACCTTCTTTGCCAAGATTTTGTACGAGGATAATGGTCAGCAGATGGAGCAGGATGCACGGCCCAGCGATGCTATTGCACTGGCTGTTCGATTTGGAGCCTCTATTTTTGTGGATGCTGAAGTGCTTGAAGAAGCTGGCATTATCTCAGAAGGAGATGAGCCTACTGATTTGACGTCTACTTCAGAAGCACAAGATCAGCCTAAAGAGCTGACCAAGCTGGAAAAGCTAGAAAATGAACTTCAAACTGCGATTGATACCGAAAATTATGAAAAGGCAGCCCGACTTAGAGATGAAATTCAAAAATTAAAAGGCTAGGGGCATTGCGATTATCAAATTATTCGTTTGAGAAACTTCCATTTTCCGATCTTTTTAAAACGTATGTTAGCAATTTTGATGCACTGAGTGCTTATTTTGAAACGAACCCTTTCGACGAGGAGGCTATTGCTCAAAAAGCCGAACAGTTTACATTTTCGGGTAACCGGGCCAAAACTGTTGAGTTACTTAAGGACTTTAATCAAGATTTTGAGCTGGAACAGGCTGCAATTGATAACCTTGATCGATTAAAAGCTTCAGATTCACTGGCTGTAGTAACTGGACAACAGTTGGGGATCTACGGTGGGCCGCTTTATACGATTCTTAAAATTATAAGTACTATTTGGCGGGCACGGCAGCTAGAAGATACGTTAGATCGACCGGTTATTCCCATCTTTTGGCTTGCGGATGAAGATCACGATTACGAAGAAGTGCGAAAGCTATCGGTATTGAACAATCACAGCCATGAGGTCGAAGAGTTTGCCTTACCGCCTAAAGATGGAGATTTGCCTACCGTGGCAGAGCTTACCATTCCTTCGGAGATATCTGACTTTAGAGAAGGTCTCAAAGAAACTCTTTATAATACTGATTTTTCAGATGATCTTTGGCAGTTACTGGATGGAAATTTTCAATCGGGGATTACCTTTCGACAGGCATTTGGTAATTTTATAAGTGCTCTTTTTTCGAAACACGGGTTGGTATTAGCGGGTAGCAACCATTCGGATATTAAGGATTATAGCCGACAGTGTCTTACCCAATCTGTTAGTAAATCTGAGAAAATTCGAGCGTCGCTGAATACTCAAACAGCTGCCGTAGCTGATACATACCATCAGCAAGTAACGCTTTACGATTCAAATCTGTTTTATTTAGATGATGCCTCTGGCCGAACTAAGGTTATGCATAATGGAGAAGGTTGGGAAACCGACTCCGGAAAAGAATGGAGCAGCGAACAGTTGGTAAATGCAATTAATGATGATCCGGAGCATTTTTCCCCCAATGTTTTTTTGCGCCCCATTTTACAGGATACTTTACTGCCAACCATCGGATATGTGGCAGGACCCGGTGAAATAGCGTATTACGCTCAAATGAAAGAGATGTATTCTTGTTTTGGTTTAGAGATGCCTGTTATCTTTCCTCGTTTAAGTGCTACATTTGTAGAACCCGCTATTGATCGTATTTGCAAGGAGTTGCCATTTGAGTTGCACGAATATGCCGAGCGTATCGAAGATCTGGAATCAAATTTTGTTGATCATACTGAAGATCATGACCTTGAAACATTCTTTACCGATTGGAAAGAAAAGGTCCAGCAGCTTGTCAATCCCAAGAAAAGAGACATCGCTGACATTGATCCTACATTAGAAGGAGCAGTGGGAAAGGCTAACGCTGCATATTTTAATGAATTGGATAAGCTAAAAGGCAAAGTATATAGGGCAGTTAAACAGCAGGAAAATACCCAGTTGAAGCGCATTCGGCGAATAAAGGCCAACCTTTTCCCTGACAACGAATTGCAGGAGCGGCTGGTGGCAGCAATGTTCTATATGAATAAGTACGGCATTGATATATGGGATGATCTGCTGGAATCATTGGATGAGGATGAAGAATTTAATCGGCATAAACTGATTTATCTGTAAAGTGGGAGACCAAGAGCGTAAAAATGAGCTTCGCAGCAAAATGTTGCAGCAGCGGGAGGCTATTGCGGCCGATCAATTTTATACCGTTTCTAATGTGATCATTAATCGGTTGATCCGGCAACCCGAATATACAGATGCCCAAACTGTACATTGTTATGTATCGATGAATGATCGTCGGGAGGTTAATACTCATAAGCTTCTCAAACAGATGCTGAGGCAGGGGAAAAAGGTGGTGGTGCCGATCACTAATTTTCACGATAGCACGCTTACCCATATTCAATTATCCTCATTTGAGGATTTAATGCCTAACAAATGGGGTGTGTTGGAGCCTGACAGCGGTGAAGAAGTTTCGATATCTGAAGTGGAGCTGGTTATTGTGCCGATGGTGGCAGCTGATGAACAGGGCAATAGAATAGGATATGGCAAGGGATTTTATGATCGTTTTTTAGCTGAAATAGATTGCCCGACCGTGGGACTTATTTTTGAACAAAATATTGTTCCACATGTGCCTACAGAAGATTTTGATATCCCGTTGGATGTAATTCTTACAGAAGAACGGGTGATACATACTGATTAAAATTACGGTACAATTGTAACAAAATTGTTATATACTCGTAACAGAAGTTGTTGTAAATATCTCCCCAAAAAGACCTGATTATGAGTAGTAAATCAAAGCAGCAAAATCTGGATTCCCTGATGGATTTTGAAGACAGTGAACTTCGAAATACCATGCAGGATTTTTTAAAGCAAGAAAAAGAAAGTGATCGAAACGTCTGGAACTTTGCCACTATTTCGGGCATAGCAATGGTTTTCGTAGGTATGCTTTTTTTGGTTCAGATGCTTGGGCTGGGAATTGGAGCTAACTTTTCGGGACTGATTGAAGTAATGCCATATGTTGGTGGAGTTTTAGTCACGCTAGTAGGATTTGGATTTTTAGTGGGTGACCGGAAAAAGCAAAAACAGCAACCTGAAAGAGGTGCTACAAATACTGAAAATTTTAATTTCGACGATCATTTTAAAGATACTGAAGGTACTGAAGATTACACTATAAATGATGACCTCGGATCTAGGAAAGAAGCAAAATCCAAATCTGACAGTTCTGCCTTTGACAATTTTGCTTTCAGTCAGTCAAAGAAACTGTATAAGTCACGAACAGATAAAAAGATATCAGGTGTCTGCGGAGGTCTGGCGCGGTATTTTGGAATTAGTTCTACTGTAATCCGATTCTTATTTTTCTTTGCTCTTATTGCAGGATGGGGAGCGCCATTTCTTATATACATTGCATTAGCAATTGTCCTTGACAAAGAACCCCCGGAACTGATGGACGATTTTAGCTATTGATTTTTTGCGATAGCTTTTTGCTGTGACTTTATATTTCAATTCATTGGTAGCAGGATGATTGTTATATTTCCGCAAACAGAATTATAAATAGATAAGGGATCTGGTGTTTATAACGTTCGAAGGCATTGACGGGAGCGGGAAGTCCACACAAATTAAAAACCTTGTACAAAAGCTTCGTCAAACAGGGGCAGAGGTACAAACCTTTCGTGATCCGGGTGGACCTGAAGTCTCAGAGAGAGTACGAGATCTACTGTTAAGCCCTGATTTTGAGATCGATCCCGTGACAGAATTATTGCTTTTTTCCTCGGCTCGGTCCCAGCTTGTAGCCGAATGCGTTTTGCCTAATCTGGAGCAAGGTTCTGTTGTAATTCTTGATCGGTTTTATGATTCAACAACAGCATACCAGGGGTACGGCCGAAAATCAGTTTCGCTGAATGAAATCCAAAAGCTCAATAATATAGCCAGCCATGGGCGTAAGCCTGACATTACAATATACATGAAGCTGTCACTGGCCGAAGCCAAAGAGCGATTGCCCGAAAAAAAAGACCGGATGGAACAGGCAGGGGATTCGTTTTTTGGAAAAGTAATCGAGGGATTTAATAAACTTGCTGAAGCTGAGGATCGCTTTTTTACTGTAGATGCCACAGAACCTGCAGAGAGAGTTCATAAAGAAATATGGAAGCACGTGCAGGCTCATCTTTAATCTGCTGTAGTTGGTTATTGGGAGAGAATAAATATAAGTGGTGCTTAAAATCGTTTTAAGCCTGTCTTAATTTATTTTCAGAAAAAATAAATCTGCTCTGGAAGAACAGTCGTATGTATGGATGAAGCGATAAGGTTTTAATCCTAAATAAACATACAAACTGTTATGAACTTAAAGAAAATACTTTTAATTAGCGGTTCTATTTTAGTTATAGCGGCCGTTGGAATTTTTGCTGCAGACCATATCGATGCGCCTGCAGTAGAAGGAACAACCAGCGATATTACGGATCTTTATGCCTTCCAGGCTCCAGATAATAATAGCAACTTGGTGTTTAACGTAAATACGCAAGGGCTTCTGTCGCCATCGGCTACACAGAATGCTTCATTTGATCCCAGTCAAATGATCGAAATTAATATCGATAATAACGGGGATCTGGTAGAAGATTTGGTCATCCAGTGTGTTTTTACCGAAAATGAAGTATTCGCTTACGGGCCTACGGCACCACCATCAACCGGTACAACCTCGGGAGTAAATCTGGATGCACAGCAGGTAAGTACCGAAATCACCCAGTCTGGAGAAAGTCCTGTGGTAGGTACCAGCAATGGCATCAGCCTCTTTGCCGGTCCGCGTGATGATCCCTTCTTCTTCGATTTTGAGCGTTACACAGCCATTATCAATGGAAATGAGTCTAGCTTTCGCGATCCCGGTGTAGATACTTTTGCTGGCACAAATGTGATGTCGCTTGTAGTTGAAGTCCCCAAAAATATGTTGGGCAATGCCGAAACGCTGAATGTTTGGGCTACAACTAATTCACGAACAAATTAATTACAAAACTATAGCAGGTATTATTTATGAAGTCTTTTAAACTTTTATCACTCTTATTTTTAGCAGCAACCTTAACGTTACTTGGCTGCGGTGACGACAATGGTCCCGAACCGCCGGTTCCCCAAGATGCGATGTTTTCGCAATCTGATCAGGTAGGCCGCCCGGCTATAAACACGGTGTTTGTTTCTTCAGGCAGCAAAGATGCGTTCAACACGACTGTACCCTCTAATATGAAGGGGCAGTACCAGCAACCCTTTGAAAATAAGCTGATGGCGTTGAATCCTAATTATAGCAAAAATGCCCTGGGACAAAATGCAGCTACTTTTACCACATTACTTTCTAATGATGTGCTGAATGTAGCTACCAGCGGTAAGACCACCTTTTTTGATGGGCAAAATGTGTTGACGGGGCGTTCGCTCAGTGATGATGTCATTGATACAGAACTATTGCTGATTTTTGGCGGTCCCGATGGTTCAGAAAATCCGGGTCTTACATCCGATAATGTGGACAGTAACGACAAGAACTTCCTAGACTCGTTCCCATATCTTGCTGCTCCGCATCAATAAAGTTTAGAAACACTTAATTTTTAGTCTTTATTCCGCACAGCCGGAGTATTATAGCTCCCGTTGTGCGGGATTTTAATATTAGCTAACAATGAATTACAGACGAAATTTGATAATGAAAACGATTAAGTCACTTATTGCTTGCGTATTAGGAATATTTGTAATTGGAGCCTGCAGTTCTCAGTCAACTCAGAAAAAGATTGTAGATGAGGCACAGATTAAAAAGTATTTATCCGAACAGCAGTTTACAGAAAATTCCGGATTAACAGATGTTCAAAAGAATATTTCGTTTTGGAAGGACCAGTTATCTGATGATCCTGGGAGCATGACCAATCGCGGCAAGTTGGCTGCAGCCTATTCCAGCCGATTTGGAATCACAAAAGACATCAATGACTTACACCGGGCTGACAGTTTATATAATATAGTTATTGAGCAAGCCGGAGGACGTACACCCGGGAATCTGCAGGCACTAGCTCAGACCGCTATTACAAAGCATGATTTTAAGTCTGCGCTCAAATACAGTCAACAGGCATTAGAGATCGGTGATGAAAAGGAAGCTTCTTTGTTACTGCTATTTGACAGTATGATGGAAACCGGAGATTACGAGTTGGCGAAGAAGAACTTACATCGCCTGAAGAACGAGCACAATTTTGGCTACATGATTCGTAAATCAAAATACAAAGACTACGAGGGACAGCTAGACTCTGCAATTACTTATATGGAAAAGGCAAGTAAATTGGTTGATCATGATAATAACGTTTTTGCCTGGTCGCTTAGTAATCTCGGGGATATGTATGGGCATGCCGGAAATGTTCAAAAATCCTACAATACCTATCTAGAAGTATTGAAAGCAGAGAACTCAAGGGCATCTTATCTTCATGTGCTTAAGGGTATTGCATGGATAGCCTATGCCCACGATCGCAATTTAGATTTTGCCCGAGAGGTTTTACGCTTTGTAAAGGAACAAAGCATGTCGCCGGATGTACACCTTACCCTTGCTGAGATAGCAGAGTTCAACGGTAATCAGGAGAAGAAAACAATGCATCTTCAAACATTTACCGAAGAAGCTCAAAAAGCTGCTTATCTTGGGATGTACAATTCGTACCTTATCGATCTTGCAATAACAGAATCTGAGGATTTTGATCGGGCACAAAAGCTTATTTCAAAAGAGCTTAACAACCGTTCAACGCCCCAAATTTACGATCTGAAAGCATGGATGCATTTTCATCAGGGGAATCACCAGAAAGCACTAAAGATTGTACAAGAAAGAGTAGAGGGACAAGCCCATGAACCGGTGCCTGCCTATCACATGGCCAAAATTTATCAGGCCAATGGGATGAAGGATAAAGCCCGAAAAAATTATGAACAGCTGTTGGAAGGTAGTTTTGAGTTAGGACCCGTTACCACAAATGATATAAATCAGCAGCTTTCGAAGCTTTGATTGAAGAAGTAAAAATCAGTAATATTACTGACTGATAAAAAGGGGGCAACCGCAAAAACAAAATTAATTGTTGATTAGGCAAAAAATGGTTATTTTTATCTCATTGTGGGAAAATCCTAATTGAAAATTGAAAACCTGCTTTTCAACACATTCAATTACTAATCATAACCAATCTCGAAGTAACAAATTATGGCGCACGAAAGAATTGAAGTTGACCTGCCTCTAGCCAAAGTTTATGAATACTTAAGCGACCCTGCTTACTTTCCTCACTTTTTTGAGCGTATTGAAAGAGTTAATAAAATTAACTCCCAAACTTTTGAATTGTCCACCACATTGGCCGGTGAGCCTTTTGAGTGGACAACTAATATCATTGATGATCTGCGGAATACACGGTTCGCCTGGATTACTATTAATGGTAATCTAAACCAAACCGGTACTATCCGATTTACTCCGCTCGATAATGGAGAGCGTACACGTGTCGATTTTAGCCTTGATTACCGTACATTTTACGGTGAGCCGGGCGAAGAGCTGGCTGAATTTATTCAGGGCTTGCCGGCACAGATGAAAAAAGATCTTCAACGTTTCAAGGAGGAAGCTGAAGACGGTATGTTTAAGCAAAATGCCGACGATACGCTTTCCGCTATTGAGGAAGAAGAAAAGGAAGCTGAGGCAGAAGAAGAGGCTGCTGCCTAATAAGCTTTTAAATCAATTCTAGGTATAAAATGCGCACTTCAAGGTGCGCATTTTTTTTATCTATACTTTTTAGTGTTTTAAGTCTTTATGTTATCCTGAACCAACTAATGAGTTGGATCAGGATTTATTTCAAGATTTCCTAAAGCGATTCATTCTGTAATTGATTAATACTCCCTGACTTTAGGAGATCTTGGATTAGGATTTGAGATAACAGAGAATAGCTTCAGCATTATAATACACAATATTATATCCCAACTGCTAACGAGTACTTTTTGGTGTCTATGAACCTGACAAACTTTCTACAAAGTGATCGTGCTGATAACCCGCACTATCTATTATTAGGTCATCCGGTGGAACACAGTTGGTCACCGTTGATGCATAATACTGCATTGAAGTTTTATGATATGAGTGCTCGTTACTTTGCGGTAGATCTACAAAATAATGAATTTAGCAGACTCAGTTCATACTTGAACTCTCCAACTTTTCTGGGAGCTAATGTTACCATTCCTTATAAGCAGATGATCAGTGATTATTTGGATGATACCGATACTATTGCAAAGGATATTGGTGCGGTTAATACCATTGTGAAAGAGAGTGGAAGGCTATGGGGGGCAAACACAGACTGCGTGGGATTTACGGCTCCGCTGGAAAGCCTTGAGCACCAGCTGAAGGATGGCAGCGCAATTGTTTTTGGAACAGGTGGTGCAGCAAAGGCAGTTGTTGCAGGACTTGAAAAAAAAGGTATCGAAGAAATTTATCTTATTTCCAGAAATCCACATAGCCAAACATTTTTTAATGATTATAGTTATGTAAATATTGAGTCTTATCACAGTTGGACAACATTCGCTGATGAGACGGCTATTATCGTTAATACTACTCCGTTGGGTATGCATCCCAAGGTTAATGAGTCGCCGGTCCGTGAATCAGAAAAAGAAAGTCTAGCTAATTCAATATGTTATGATCTTGTCTATAATCCACTTGAAACCACATTTTTACAGCAAGCCCAGTCAGTAGGAGCCGAAACCATCAGCGGATTGGAGATGTTAATTCATCAGGGTAGTAGATCATTTGAATATTGGACTGGTCGCCCGTTTCCCATAGGAACCGTAAGAGAAAAACTTTATGAGCAACTCAAAAACTGAGCTGTCCGTCATTTCACCTAAAATATTAGACGAGCAAGCGGAGGTCAGGGCATGGTTTACACTTAAAAATCCTCAATATAAGGTTGATGACCAGCTTGCTTCTGGGTTAAACCTTGGCCGCAATACCCCCGAGCACAAAAATGTGATCAATCGAAACCGAACCACTTTATATGAGACACTAGATATTAATCCACAGTGGGTAGCAACGGCTGATCAAGTCCACAGCAATAAAATAGAAGAAATAACTGAAGGAGGAACATTTAAGGCAACAGATGGACTGATTACCCGGATACCGGGTCTTACATTAGCGATACAAGTTGCTGATTGTGCTGCTATATTGCTATGGGATGAACACAACAAGATAGTAGCTGCCCTGCATGCCGGATGGCGTGGGGCTGTGGCAGATATTGTGCCCATGAGTATTGAGCATATGACCGCACTAGGCGGGGATCCTCAAAAGACAAAAGCATTTGTAAGCCCATGTATTTCAGTTGCCAATTTTGAAGTGGGTCACGAGGTGGCCGAACAGTTTCCTGATCAGTTTGTAGATTATGAGAGTTATAAGAAACCACACGTAGATTTAAAAAGATTTTTGGAACAGCAGCTTCGAGAAGGGGGATTACTGGAATCTAATATTGAAATCCGTTCGGAGTGTACTATTGCTAACGCCGAGCAGTTTTATTCTTATCGCCGCGAAGGAGATCAAAGTGGGCGGATGATGGCACTTATCCAAATAAGCGAGCATTCATAACAGAACATGATGTTTTTGATCCGTGAAGGCGGATTATCTTGGTTGGCTTTTGTTCTCAATACAAGGTCTGCAACTTCGAGACGAAATCGATATTTAGTAGCCCACCACGATCTTCTGCTGATACTTTTATTGTTAGGCTGTTATAAGCCAATCTATATAGTGTTACTGCATAATCTATTCTGACTTCTACTTGATTTTATCTATCTTCATGTTCTTTTGAATTGAGAGAAACGAATGGTGAAGCAGAAAAATCTCGTCATATTAGGTTCTACCGGATCTATCGGTCAACAGGCGCTGGAGGTTGTTGGGGAGCATCCCAAAGAGTTTAGCATTACAGCGCTGACCTGTAACACCAGCTGGCAAAAGATCGTAGAGCAGGCCAAGTTGTTCCAGCCCGACTATGTTTGGGTACAAAACAAATATATAGATGAGACTACGGAAGCTCTTTCTCAAAGTGATACCGAGGTGATAAGTGGACATCAGCATTTGCTTGATTTGGCTACTTTAGATGAGGCCGACGTTATCTTGAACAGCTTAGTTGGTTATGCAGGATTTGAACCAACTATTGAGGCCATAAAAGCTGATAAAACAGTAGCGCTTGCCAATAAAGAGTCTTTGGTTGTAGGGGGCGAACTGATTAATGATTTGTTGGGGAATAACAATGCCCGGCTGATACCTGTAGATTCTGAACACAGTGCTATTTTACAGTGTTTGGAAGGAGAAGACAGAGATACGATGGACAAGCTGATTATAACCGCAAGCGGCGGTCCTTTTCGTACGTGGACTAAACAGCAGATGCAGGATATTACTGTTGAGGATGCGCTTGATCATCCGAACTGGTCTATGGGCGCTAAAATTACCATTGATTCAGCGACAATGATGAATAAGGGATTGGAAATTATTGAAGCGTATCAGTTGTTCGATTTGCCGCTTTCAAAGATTGAAGCTGTGGTACATCCACAAAGTGTTATTCATTCTATTGTTACTTTTACCGATGGTTCGAGCAAAGCACAGCTTGGGCCGCCGACCATGAAGGTGCCCATTTTATATGCGCTTAGTTATCCTGATCGGTTGGCATGCGAGGCTCCACTGCTGGATTGGAGCCAAGCCTTTGATTTAACATTTGAACCGGCTGATACAGATCGATTTCCGTGTTTGAAACTAGCGATAGATGCGGCTAAAGAGGGCGGTTTGGCTCCGGCTATCCTTAATGCCGCAAATGAAATTGCTGTGCATCGTTTTTTGAATGAAGAAATTGCCTATATTAAAATTCCGACAATTATTGAAAACTGTTTAAATGAAATATCCTGTGCTACTGAAATTTCGCTGGATACGTTAAGAAACATAGATCAACAGACCAGAGAATTAGCTTTAACATTATAAATTGTATCGTTACGCTTCATGGAATGGATTGTAAGTTTACTTTCAACGCTGGGTATTTTTGCTGCTGCACTACTTATTTTGGTATTCGTTCACGAGCTGGGTCACTTTTTAGCGGCTAAGCTTTTTGGAATGCGTGTAGAGCGGTTTTCACTGGGATTTCCACCGCGTATATTTGGAATTCAGAAGGGAGAAACTGATTACTGTCTTGGTGCTACACCGCTTGGCGGGTATGTAAAAATTACGGGGATGATGGATGAAGCTATGGAAACCGACCATCTGGATGAAGAGCCCAAACCCTGGGAGTTTCGAAGTAAGCCGGTTTGGCAGCGTATTATCGTAATTACGGCGGGTGTTATTTTCAATATGATATTAGCCTTCTTTATTTTTGGCGGATTGGCATATACATCCGGCAAAACAAAAGTTGAGTTGGATAGCGTAGATGGTATTTATGTAGCGGAAAAATCATTGCCGGCACGTGCGGGTTTCCAAACAGGTGACAAACTTATTGGCGTCAATGGTAAGGAGGTTCCCTATTTTAATGATCTTTTTGCTCCTGATAAGATGCTGTCGTCTTCCCTAAGCTTTATGGTGATGCGTGATGGATCCCGAACTACAGTAAATGTTGCCGATAGCCTTATTGATGATATTGGCAATCAGGGATTTATCAGCATTGCAGATGCACTCCCAAGCCGAATAAGCCGTACAGTAGAGGGGAGTCCCGCCGATAAAGTGGGTATTAAGGGCGGGGATATAATAACAGCGATTAATGGTAACGAAATTCGTTATTGGAAACAGCTGGTAGACAAAATTAATACTGCTACCGATCCCATGGAAATTACCGTCAACAGGGCAGGCAAGCAGATGAAGTTTGTAGTTAGTCCCAATGAAAATAACAAGCTGGGAATTTATGCTCCTACCGACGACGTATTTGATATCGTTCAGTTTGAATATGACTTGGTAGAATCTGCCCGCGTGGGAGTAGAGGAAACATATTCAACGGTATCGGGCATTATAGGTGGGTTTAGCAAAATGTTTTCGGGAGATATTTCTGTTCGCAAAAATTTAGGTGGACCAGTAGCCATAGCAAATGTTACAAAACAGGCAACGGAGTCGGGGGGCTTTGCAGGATTTTGGAATATTACGGCCTTTTTGAGTATAACACTGGCGATTATGAATATTTTGCCTATCCCTGTTCTTGATGGCGGTCATCTTATGTTTTTAATTTACGAAGGTGTTACGCGTCGTGAACCATCCCCAAAGGTGAAAATGGCGCTGCAGCAAATTGGCTTTCTGCTTCTTATTGCGCTTATGATTTTTGTTACCTTTAATGACATTCTTCGACAGTTCGGCTAATCTGGAATTAATAACTCATTTATGTTTGCACGAGACGGTTATACAACAATTATTGTAACTACGCTTTTTGCGATCATGGTCTGTGGGCTCGGGTATTATATGGGACACTGGACATCTTACGTCCTATATACATCAATGGTACTGCTGGTCGCTTTTATCTTGTTCTTTTTCCGGGATCCCGATCGTGAAATTACCGAAGGTGATAACCTGATTTTATCTCCGGCCGATGGAAATATTGTACAAATCAAAGAAGTACAAGAAGATAAATATATCAAAGGGAAGGCCCTGCAGATTAGTATTTTCTTATCCCCGATGGATGTACACGTCAACCGTGTGCCGGTAAAAGGGGAGTTGGAGTATTTGGAGTATGAGCCGGGCATTTTTCTGGTTGCTTATGATCACCGCGCCTCCGACTTGAATGAGCGTGCAGATTTTGGAGTTCGTCATCCCTCGGGAACAAAAATATTTTTCCGGCAGATTACTGGTTTTCTTGCCCGGCGTATTGTTTATCATATTACCAAAGGAGATGAATTAAGAACAGGCGACCGTTTTGGGATGATGAAGTTTGGTTCTAGAATGGATATACTTGTTCCTCCAGAAGTGGATGTAAACGTTTCGGAAGGCGAAAAAGCAGTAGCAGGACAAACAATTTTAGCGACTATCAACGCATAGCATGAAATATCCCATACAAAAGTGGAAGCGGTTTAGGCGCAAGCGTAAAAAAAAGAAGGGCGATAAGTCTGACAAGCAAATTCCCCGTACGGTTATTCCCAGTTTTTTTACACTGATGAATTTGTTTTGTGGATTTCTGGCAATTATCAGTGTTGCCGAAGGCCGATTATTTTTTGGAGCCTGGCTTATTGTTTTTGCCGGTTTGTTTGACGCTCTTGATGGTTTTATGGCCCGCCTCTCTAATGCTACCAGTCAGTTTGGTATTGAATTGGACTCCATCAGTGATGTAGTCTCTTTTGGTGTAGCCCCCGGATTTTTGCTCTATAAGTTTGGGCTTGATGAAATGCTGTTTGCCGGCATTATTTTAAGTGCGCTTACTCCCATTTGTGGTGCTGTACGCCTTGCTCGCTATAATGTAGATGTACAGGAAAGCCGCGACGATTTTTTTAAAGGTTTACCAACACCGGGACAGGCTATTATGATTGCATCTTTTTATCTGACCTTTTACGACCGGCTAGAAATGTTTGAAATATTTGAATACGGACTGAATACCGTATTGGTGCCGCTTATTATTTTGTTATCATTTCTGATGGTTAGTACCATTCCATTTGATAAAATTCCCAGCTTTGAAAAAGAAGCCATTAAAAAGCATAAAGGTAAGTTTACGCTGTTTATTTTTTATGGGATACTCATCGTTATCTTCCAGGAGGTAGGTTTGATGATTGTGTTTTCAGCCTTTATTCTAAAAGCGATTATCCTGGGTGCTTATTTTTTCTGGAAAGAAATTTTTGATGATGATTTTCTGGAAGAATCTCACTAGCGTGATTGTTTTTATTTAAAACAATTCCTGCCATTCTGTTTCAAGACCAAGACAATTTAATATCCCATTTTAAGTCTTTCCTTGAAGAATAGGCAAAATATTAATCTGTTGTATCACTTCAGATTGAAAAAGGACAGAGGCGAAAGGTCAAAATTGATAGTTTATCCCTAATGAATGTGCAGTGCCAAATCCTGTTTCAAAGGGGGAAAGACTGTAGTTGGCACGTACGGATCCAATAGTAAATTCTGCCCCGGCACTCCAGCGGCGAACGGTATCACCGGCATTATAGCCGGATTGCAAGGTAATAGTCTCTGCAACTTCAAGTTGAACGGCCATGGTAGTGTAGGGAGTGGCCCGCGTGGTTGACTGTGTAGTATTTTGTATCTGATTAGTTGGTATCACCCAGTCGTTTAGCAGTTGCATCGTAATTGGAAAATTATTTTGTGGAGCTGTAAAAGTAATAACCTCAATATTTATCCCTGCTTTAAAACGAGTAGGCAATGTACTTGCTTCTGACCGAAGCTCATTCATTTGTCCAAGATTAAGAAAGCTTGTTCCCAAATGGATACGATCATTCCACAATTTTGTGGCAGCACCAAAGCTAGCTGAATATCCCGATGCACTGTAGATATAATATTCCTCCCACAAATACTGAAGCGTAGCTCCCAATGTTATCGGACCAACCTGATGAGCATATGCGCCACTGAGTGATAAAAAGCTTATCGAGAAGGTACCATTTGCCGGACCGGCTTGGTTACCCCGAAGTGCAATATTATCAGTTTGAGCTCCAAGAAATCCAAAGGCCAGTGCCCGTGGCCCTTTTTTAAAATTGACAGCCGCATGAGCAATTGACAGACCTGCAATCCAAGAGCTGTAGTCGGCATTAAGGTTAGAACTGGGTTCCAATGCTAAATTAGCGGGATTGGCATAAATGTCAGATCCTCCCAGTAAGCTAGCTGTTACTGTTTCATTGAGTGCCAATGCTTTGGTACCGGGACCAATAGTGAGCAGCTCTAGACCGTTACTCTGGGCAAAACTACAACAGCTTATTCCAAGCAATAAAATACAAAAACTTATTTTTTTGATACGCATGCTCCTAACTGAAATCTGAATACGATCTATTTTCTGGGAAAAACTTATAATTGTATCTGTTCTAATATAGGTTTTATTTATAGCAAATAAACGTGTTGATTTTCGAGTGCCCGCCCATTATCTTCAGGTCGTTATGGAAAAATCTACTCATAAAAATGTCAGTTGGTGGTGGCTCCGATAAATTGGAGCAGTGGCATTCTTATGAGTTAGATTTATACATCGATCTTAGCAAGCCCACTGCAGTCAAGCTGGAGTGGGCTTTTTTGTTTTTAAAAGGTTGGCATTACAACTAAAGTAGTTAAAAATAATTTTCTTAAGACCCCGTGTCCTAGCGGCAGAAAAAAATTATGGAACTAGAAAAATTTAAACAACTAGCAGACAATTATACTGCTATTCCGGTATATCGCCGATTAATGGCCGATGTACTGACTCCGGTTTCACTGTTTTTATCTTTGCGAAAAGACAGTAAATATCCCTTTTTGCTGGAATCTGTGGAAGGGGGAGAACAGGTAGCTCGGTATTCTTTTTTAGGCCGAAATCCGTACCAGATACTGCAATATGATGGCCAAAATGTAGAGTTGAAAAAAAATAATAGCACCCAGCAGCTTGACCAATCTTACTTTGAAGCGTTGAGAACATTAACGACCCAGCATCGCGAACCTGATATTCCCGAATTGCCTCGGCTGTCGGGTGGGGCGGTAGGGTTTTCATCCTACGATACCGTTCGGGAGATCGAAGAGCTCGGAAATGTCCCAGAAGATGATACTGATATCCCCGAAGCTATCTGGGCGTTTTATGATGAAGTATTTGCCTTTGACCATGTAAAGCAGCAGGTCATCATTATAAATACGGTGTTTGTAGATGATGAAACTACGGATGTTGAGAATTTATATACCAAGGCACAGGATCGACTCGATGAGCTAGAGGAATTGGTCTATCAGCCGGAGCATGCATCGGATTCATTTTCCATAAACCCCGATGCATTGACCAGTAATGTGGAGCAGCACGAATTTGAAGAGATGGTACAGCAGGCCCAGCAGTATATTTATGAAGGGGATATCTTTCAGGTAGTACTTTCGCAGCGGTTTGAAACAGACTTTAATGGGGATCGTTTTATGTTGTATCGCGCGTTGCGGATGGTGAACCCATCACCGTACTTATTTTTTCTGGACTTTGAAGATTTTGCACTGGTGGGATCATCACCTGAGGTGTTGGTACGCGTACAGGATGATACAGCCCAGCTGTTACCCATCGCAGGTACACGTCCGCGCGGACAGACGCCTGAAGAAGATTTAGAGTTGGAACAAGATCTCAAAAACGATCCCAAAGAAATTGCAGAGCACGTTATGCTGGTGGATTTAGGAAGAAATGATTTATCTCGGGTTTGCAAGCCGTCCACTGTACGTCCTGTCCGTGAGCAGGTAATTGAGCGTTACTCCCATGTGATGCATATTGTTTCAGATATAAAAGGCGAGCTGGCTGAAGATCAGACCTCGGTAGATGCGTTGATGCGTTGTTTCCCCGCAGGAACAGTTAGTGGAGCACCTAAAATTCGGGCTATGGAAATTATTGACGAGCTGGAACCAACTAAGCGCGGTCCCTATGCCGGGGCAGTGGGCTACTTTGATTTCTCCGGTAATATGGATACTTGCATTGTCATCCGTACCATGATGGTTACCGGATCAAAAGTCTATATACAGGCCGGGGCTGGTATTGTGGCTGACAGTGATCCCAAGAAAGAATATCTTGAAACAAAAAATAAGGCCGATGCACTGGTAGAAGCACTCAGCGTAGCGTTGGAAATTGAATAGGAATTAAACCACAGAGTAATGCAGAGAATGACATCGAGATAATCAAACCTCTGTTGACTCTATAGTTAACACAATAACATTATTGAAAAAATAGACGAACAATGAACACGATTTTATCAGGTATTCAGTCATCAGGTAAATTGCACCTTGGCAATTATTTCGGTGCGTTGCGTCAGCACATACAGATGCAGGAAGAAGGTGATGCCTTTTACTTTATTGCTAATTACCATTCTCTTACGTCTATAAATGACGGTGAAGAGATTAGGCAAAATACTATTGACGTTGCCCTCGATTATTTAGCCTTGGGCTTAGATCCCGACAAAGCTACGTTTTTTGTACAGAGTGATGTACCCCAACATGCCGAGCTGGCGTGGATTTTAGGTACTTTTTGTCCCGTTAGCCTGATGGAAAAGGGCGTTGCTTATAAGGATAAAATACAGCAGGGGCTAAAGCCAAACATTGGCTTGTTTACCTATCCTATTTTACAAGCAGCAGATATCTTGATGTATGATGCCGACCTTGTGCCTGTGGGCAAAGATCAAAAGCAAAATATTGAAATCTGTCGCGATCTGGCTGGTAAGTTTAATCATAATTATGGGGAAGAGCTGCTAAAGCTTCCTGAACCACATATTTTGGAATCTGTAGCCGTTGTTCCCGGCATTGACGGGCAAAAGATGAGTAAATCATACGATAATACCATTGGAATTTTTGATGAGGGCAAAACACTTGAGAAACAAGTGATGTCTATCCAAACGGATTCTACACCATTGGATGAACCTAAAGATCCTGAAAGTTGCAATGTTTTTGCACTTATCAAGTTATTTGCTGATGAGGAAAAACAAAATGAGATTGCCCAAAAATATCGGGATGGTGGTTATGGCTACGGTCATGCCAAAAAGGAATTGCTGGCAATGATCGAAGACTATTTTGCGGAAGCACGTGCCAAGCGCAAAGAGTTGGCTCAAGATCTGGACACCGTCCGAGATATTCTGAGTGAAGGCGGAAAAAAAGCTCGTGCACGAGCAGAAAAGGTCATGGAGCCAGTACGTGAGGCTACAGGACTGCTAAAAAGTTATGATTTTAAGTAAAACTATATGCTTTAAAATCCTCTTGGAAGAATATTGAAGAGGATAATATTAAAATGTAAGAACAATGATTTTAATCATAGACAATTACGATTCATTTACTTATAACCTCGTTCACATTGTAGCTGAGCATACTGATAACTACCGGGTCATCCGTAATGATGATCTTTCTCTGGATGAGGTGGCAGAGCTTGACTTGGAAGGTATTCTTATTTCTCCCGGACCCGGCCGTCCGGAAGAGGCGGGCATAACCAAGCCGGTGGTTAAAGAATTAGGAAGAACCGTCCCCATTCTTGGTGTTTGTCTGGGACATCAGGCTATTGGAGAAGTTTTTGGCGGCAAAATTGTGCAGGCCCCGACATTAATGCACGGTAAAACATCGAATATCAGTCATGACAATAAGTCTATATTCAACGATATTCCCCAAGAATTTACGGCAACACGTTATCATTCGCTGGTGTTGGATCCCGCCCAAATTCCAGATCAGTTGGAGGTTACCGCACGCAGCGAGGATGAAGTGATTATGGGGATACGGCATCATCAGCATCCTATAGAAGGAATCCAGTTTCATCCGGAAAGCTTGTTAACTAAAGCCGGACCAAAGCTGATAACAAACTGGTTACAGCAAATTAAAACTGAACCTAAATTGACGTAAAACAGAGATGGATTTTAAACAAATATTAGAAAAGTTAGCAGAACGACAGGACTTAACGCAAAGCGAAGCTAAGAATGCCTTACAGAGTATTATTGAAGGTGAAGTTGGTGTAGAACGAACCACTGCTTTTTTACTGGGTATGCGCTCAAAGGGAGAAACAATAGAAGAACTAACATCTTTTGTGCAGGTGATGCGCGATGCAGCTATTTCTCCGGATGTACCGGTTGAAGGAGCAGTTGACTTGTGTGGTACCGGAGGTGATAACTCGGGAACGTTTAATATTTCAACGGCCGCTATGTTTGTGGTGGCAGGGGCAGGAGTACCCGTTTTGAAGCACGGAAATCGCAGTGTGTCAAGCCAAAGCGG
Source organism: Fodinibius salinus (assembly GCF_008124865.1). Classification (NCBI taxonomy): domain Bacteria; kingdom Pseudomonadati; phylum Balneolota; class Balneolia; order Balneolales; family Balneolaceae; genus Fodinibius; species Fodinibius salinus. The sequence continues at coordinate 452,690 of NZ_VNHY01000001.1, forward strand.
CAGTGCAGATGTTTTAGAGGCACTTGATATTGTGGCCACTCTGCAGAAAGAACAAATTGAGCATGTATTTGATGAAATTAATGCCTGCTTTATGATGGCTCCAAATTTCCATCCGGCTATGAAGCACGTGATGCCGGCACGGCAGGTGCTGGGTATTCGTTCATTTTTTAACACTATGGGGCCATTACTTAATCCGGCAGGAGTTCGCCGGCAGGTCGTTGGGGCTTTTGATAAACGTACCGCAGGCCAAATTGCGGATATCTTATCTAATTTAGATTCGGAGCGCGTATATAGTGTTCATGCTCGTGATGGTCTGGATGAGTTTAGCCTCAGTGCGCCCACCTTTGTATATGAAATTGAAGATAATGAGCTTAAAACGGAACGAGAATTTGATGCGGCTTCACTCAGATTTGATCCGGTAAGCCTGCAAGATCTCCAGGGTGGTGATCGATTCTTCAATGCAAATATTATCCGTTCTGTGCTAGAAGGTAATGCCAAGCCGGCACATCGTAACATTGTACTGCTAAATGCTACGTTTGGTATTCATGTATCTGGCAAAGCCGATTCACTAGAGCAGGCTAAGAAAATGGCTATTGAGAGTATTGATTCGGGAGCAGCACTACAATTGTTGCACCGGATGAGTGAAGCAACAAATGATATCATGGAGGTAAGTGAATAATTTATGGCTAATATTTTAGATGAGATTGTAGAGCAAACGGTTGCTGATCTTAAAAAACGAAAGCGTAAAGTCACCTATAACGACTTGGGCAATATGGATTTATTTGAGAAACCCTCGAAAAATTTTAAGGGTGCACTACAGCTTGATAATGATGTGGCCATTATTGCAGAAATTAAAAAAGCATCGCCTTCAAAAGGACTCATCCGCCCGGATTTTTATCCAAAACAGATCGCTCGACAGTATCAGGACGGGGGAGCAGCTGCAATATCTGTACTTACTGATGCTCCTGCCTTTAAAGGTAGTTTAGAATATTTAGAAATTGCATCTAAGGAAGTCGATATACCATTGCTGCGCAAAGATTTCATTGTAGATCCATACCAGGTGAAAGAAGCCAAAGCTTACGGTGCTGATGCTGTGTTATTAATTGCCACAATTACGGATGGTCATCAGCTGCAGGAATTATTGCACGCTGCAAAGGAATTTGAGCTACAAGCTCTGGTAGAATGCTATTCGGAAGACGATACTGAATATATTAATTTTGACCATATGGATATACTTGGCGTTAATAATCGTGATCTTCGTACCTTTGGGGTTGACTTGCACCGCGGCGTAGAATTACTGCAAAATGCACCAGAAGATATGGTGTTGGTTTCAGAAAGTGGACTCAGTAATGCCGAAGATCTACAGTTTTTGTTTGATAATGATATTGATGCTGCGCTGATTGGAGAATACTTTATGCGACAGGATAACCCAGGGCAGGCAGTGGCAGAGCTAAAATCAGAATTTAAGAATTTAATTACTCAAGAAACGTAAAGATAGATGTTTGCAGATCCTGAAGAACGAACAAAAGTAAAAATTTGTGGAATTACATCACTTGAAGATGCGCGCTTTGTATCTGGTGCGTTGGCTCATTATATGGGGTTTATCTTTTATGAAGACAGCTCGCGCCATATTACCCCGGCAAAGGCGGGCGCCATTATCAATTGGCTGCACGGCCCAGACTGTGTAGGTGTATTTGTTAATCAGCCGCTGGATGATGTGAACATGATAGGTCGGCAGACTGGCATCGATTATGTGCAGCTGCATGGCAACGAAAATCCGGATTACTGTTCGCTGGTGGACAAACCGATCATAAAGGCCATTCACGTAGAGGAAGATGATACCACATCAGATTTAAAGAGTCGCATTGAGCCGTATCTCGACCACGTGGAATACCTTTTGTTTGATACCAAGATCGAAGGCGAATGGGGCGGGACCGGCCAGTCGTTTGAATGGTCAATATTGGATGACGTAGCGGATGGCGTACCATACTTTTTGGCCGGTGGATTAAATCGCGATAACATTAGGACAGCCTGCAAGCAGGTACATCCTTATGCTGTTGATGTTTCCAGTGGATTAGAAGCCAAGCCGGGTGTTAAAGACTTTGACAAGGTGGAAAAATTCATGGAAGAAATGCGAGATATTTGGGATCAACAAGAGATTGGCGAATTATAGTTTTGAGTATAAATATTGAGTAGAAAAGCTTATATCATCCTGAACCGAAGCTCTGAGCGTGTTTCAGTAATTCCTTTCAGGAGCTAACTTAAAATACAAGAATTTTGAAATGACATATAATCTACCAACAAAAGAAGGATATTACGGTAATTTTGGAGGCAAGTTTGTCCCCGAAATACTTATTCCGGTACTCGAGGAGCTGGAAGAAGCCTATGAAGAGGCTTGGAATGATAATTCCTTTCGTAAAGAATACCACCAATTGCTGGATGAATATGTTGGCCGGCCGACAAAGCTAACTTACGCTAACCGACTGACTGACCACTATGGTAAGGCCAGAATTTATCTTAAACGCGAGGATTTATGTCATACCGGTGCACATAAAATTAATAACGCTGTTGGACAGATTTTACTGGCGCAGCGTATGGGCAAAGATCGGATTATTGCTGAGACGGGTGCCGGTCAGCATGGTGTGGCAACTGCTACGGCCTGCGCAAAGTTTGGCGTTGATTGTATTGTTTATATGGGCGCTGAAGATATGGAACGTCAGAAACTAAATGTAGAACGTATGCGGTTGCTTGGTACCGAAGTACGGCCCGTAACCAGTGGTTCTGAGACCCTGAAAGATGCGACCAACGAGGCTATTCGCGACTGGGTGACCAACGTAGAAGATACGTTTTACATTATCGGTTCGGTGGTAGGCCCCCATCCGTATCCCAAGATGGTGCGCAATTTTCATCAGGTAATTGGAGACGAAACGAGACAACAGCTGCAAAAAGCCGAGGATACAGAAGTCCCTGATTATCTATTGGCCTGTGTAGGCGGGGGATCTAATGCAATGGGGATATTCTATCCCTTTATTGATGATGAATCCGTCGAGATGTATGGACTGGAAGCCGCCGGACATGGTGCCAATACAGATCAAACAGCTGCGACACTTACTATCGGTCAACCCGGTGTGCTGCATGGATCTATGAGCTATCTCTTACATAATTCTGAAGGCCAAATTCAGTTAGCACACTCTATATCTGCCGGACTCGATTATCCGGGTATCGGGCCCGAGCATTCGTATTTACATGACAGTGGGCGCGTAACGTACAAAGGTATCACAGATGAAAAGGCCATGGAGGGGGTGAAGCTGCTTTCCGAGACAGAAGGAATTATTCCTGCTTTGGAGACTGCTCACGCCGTATCCTACCTCGATGAACTAATGCCTAGGACATCCAAAGATGAAATTGTAGTACTGAATTGTTCCGGCCGCGGAGATAAGGATATGGGCACAATCTCAAAAAATTTATAATTATTGAAATTAAATGCAGTTTATTTGGGCTAAATAGATTACCGCAGAAAGTTAGAAATTTTCTAATTGCGAAAATTTGCTTGACCTCTGTAAACTGTGTTCTATCAAATGACTCATAATGATTAAAACAGATAATAGAATAACGCAGCTTTTTGAACGTAACGAAGGTTCAGAAAAAATAATGAGCCTGTTTCTTACGGCGGGCTATCCCGATCTGGAGGCCACGGTGGACCTTATACTTGGCTTTGAGAAAAACGGTGCTGAAATGATAGAACTGGGCATGCCATTCAGCGATCCGCTAGCCGATGGTCCCACCATTCAGTATTCGAGTAATGTGGCTATAGAGCAAGGTATAACCATGAAAAAAATACTGCACATCGTAGAACAGGTACGGGAGGAGTCGAATATCCCCATTATTTTAATGGGTTACATCAATCCCGTATTGCGGTATGGAACTGAAGAATTTTGTAAAGATGCTGCTGAAGCGGGAGTAGATGGATTGATTATTCCGGATATTCCCGTTGAAGAATCGAAGGTCTTAACTGATAAAGTGGCAAAATATGACTTGCCGATGATTTATCTGGTAGCACCCAACACTTCTGATGAACGCATGCGTAAGATTGATCAACAGTCGCAAGGCTTTGTATATTGCGTGTCGGTAACGGGGGTAACCGGTGCACGAGAGGGTGATGAGATAGCCCAATCTGTACAGCGATTTATAGGTCGTGTAAAAGAAAATGTGACTAAAAATCCCCAAATGGTGGGTTTTGGTATTAAATCCCACGAAGACGCCCAGCGCATTGCTGCTGATATGGATGGGTTCATTGTAGGGAGTGCAGTTATTGATACGATTAGAGAACATTATCTGGAAGAAGGATGGAAGGACGAAGTATTTGCTTTTGTTCGGTCGTTAAAGTATGGTAAAGAGTAATTTGAAAATGAGATTATCAAATTTATGAAATTATCGATTAAAGTATTTATTGTTCTTCTTTCAGCTCTGTGGATAGGATGTGAGGGAGACTATCGCCAAAAGGCCACTGGCAGCTTTGGGCAAGTTATAGTGGTAATGGATTCCAGCCAGTTTCAAAGCCAAACAGCGGAGGCTTTGCGTCAAACGTATGGTGAATGGACACAGACGATTCCTGGCAAACCGCCTCGTTTTGATCTTACATTTCGTGATTTTAATACCAATGACCAATTAGAGCAGCTTAAGCGTTATCGCAATCTCATTATTGCAGCTCCTATTACGGATAGTACGAATACGGCTGATTTTATGCGTGCACTTTTGAGCGAAGATGTAGAGCAACAAGTTCGCAGTGGAGAATCTTTTGCATTTCCAATTAAAGATCAGTGGTATCGCGATCAGTGGGTGATGTTGTTGTCGGCAACCAGTGATTCGGCTTTGGCAAAACAGATTCATAATTCACAGCAAACATTGACTGAAAATTTAGTTCAAAAAGAACTACAGCGCTGGAAGGCAGAAATTTATGACCAAGGGGAGAAGATTGCACTTGAGGACAGTGTCTGGGATAATCACGGATGGAAGATTCGTATCCAGCATGACTGGGTTAAACATCTTGACACAACGTACACACACAAAGGCGAAGAAAATAACTTTCTAACGATACGTCGCAAATTGCCAAACAACGACCGATGGTTTTGGGCATGGTGGAAGAAAGTTGACAATATTAATCAGGTGGACAATGACTGGATTAATGCTAAGCGCGATTCACTGATGAAAAAGTGGATTCGAGGCTCCAGAGATAGCTCGTATGTTACAACCGAGTACCGGCGTGAGGTAAATACAAAATCGTTTACATTAAATGATGATATTGCCTATGAAACACTCGGTACCTGGCGGATGACCAACGATGCTATGGGCGGACCATTTGCGAATTTAACGATCTTTGATGACGAATCGGGGCGATTATTCATGCTCGAATTTGGACAATTTGCTCCCAAATACAACAAGCGACGTTTTGTTCGGCAATTCCGGGCTATGCTACGCACCTTTGAAAGTGATTCAACCTGGAAATCACCGAATCAAGATTCAATGCAAGAGCAATAGAGCGTGAGTACCACTCCCAAAGATCATTTTATCGACGAAGCACTCAGAAAACGCAAAGATCAACATCGTTTTCGTGAACTAACCAGCTACCAGCCCAAAGGTACAACAGAGGTGCTAGATGACAGAGAAGAGCTGGTCAATTTTAGTGGCAACGATTATTTAGGGCTTTCAAAGCATCCCAAAGTAATAAATCGTGCTCAGGACTTTACTGAACAGTATGGCAGTGGGGCCACAGCCTCCCGTTTAATTAGTGGTACCTATACTATCCACAATAAACTGGAACAGAAAATAGCTCATACCTTTGGATGGGAGGCAGCACTTGTCTTTAACAGTGGTTTTCAGGCGAATAGCACCATCATTAGTACGCTGGCCAACCGGCATTCGTTAATTTTAGCCGATAAGTTGAGTCACAATAGCCTTCTGAATGGATCCCTGTCCAGCCGAGCCAGTTTTCGACGTTTTGCCCATAACGATACTGCTGACTTGGAAAGTCAGCTGAGTAGGGCAGTAGACAAAGATTATGATCGTATTATCGTCATAACAGAATCGCTATTTAGCATGGATGGGGATCGCAGTGATCTGGAAGCCATTGCTAAGCTATGTAAGAAATATGATGCCTGGCTGTTTGTGGATGATGCTCATGCTGTTGGTGTTTGGGGCACTAATGGATTGGGCCTTACGCACGGTGTTTCGGGTATTGATTTAGTGCTGGGTACTTGTGGCAAAGCTTTTGGTGCCTTTGGCGCTTTTCTCCTTTGCTCTTCTAAGATGAGGGATTATCTTATCAATTTTTGTGATGGATTTATTTATACGACGGCACTGCCGCCGGCAGTGATTGGTGCTGTTGAGGCCGGCCTGGATTTAATTCCTGATCTGTCGGAGCGCCGTAATAGGCTTTATACAAATATTAAAAGGATGAAAAAGGGCATAAGGCGGGCCGGTTTTCAAGTAGGCAATACAGAATCACAAATCATACCCATTATGGTAGGTGGGGAGGAACAGACGCTGGAGTTAGCTACTGCACTTGAAGATGCTGGTTTCCTAGCCACAGCTATTCGTCCGCCCACTGTGCCCAAGGGAAGTGCAAGGATTCGAATTACGCTTTCGTCAGCTCATACTAAAGAACAAATTGATCAATTTTTAACGACGCTAGATCAGCTAAACAATGAATAATTGCCAAATTATTGCGTATCACGGTTGGGGATTTGGAGCGGACTTTTGGAACAGTTGGCGCCAGTCGTTATCAAAGGTCGGAACATTTCAAGCCGTTGATCGAGGTTATTTTAATGCTCCCAATCAGGTAGGGGTTAATAAAAAAGATAATCCAGTGGTGTTTGTAGCGCATTCGCTTGGCCTTCATATGATAGATAAAGCGCTCTTTAAGGAAGTCGATTTATTGGTCGTTATTGGCGGATTTATGCACTTTCATCCGTATACGGCCCAGCATAAACGGCGATCGCGCTTTGTTTTGCAGGAGATGATTAACGATTTAGAAGTCCATCCCAAAGAAACATTACAGAAATTCTATGAAAACTGTTTCGCACCTCAAGATCCACCGGAAAATGAAATTCCTGACATAAATCATGAGCTGTTGATTGAGGACTTAAATGCACTGCAGATATCAGAACGCAAACCAGAAACACTGCATAAAGCCGACAGAATTTGTATTATACATGGGGCAGATGATCATATTGTTCCTAACAAAAAGGGTCGACAGATTTACAACCAGTGCCAGAAAAAAGCACAATACTTTGAGCTTAAAGATGCTGGGCATGCATTGCCTATAACGAATCATAAGCAGTGTATAGAATTTGTTACTCCTTTAATCAGACAACTTTCGTAACGAGCAAAAATTTATATTTAGTAGTATATCAGGATGAACGAATTAGCCCATCTCGACGAAGATTTAAAAAATGATATTTCTTCTGCCTTTGGTAAATCAGCTGAATATTATCAACAACATGCCGAGCTGCAAAAGCAAGCGGCTAATCGATTAATAGCCTCGCTGGAGCCGTGGAGAGATATTTTACCATCCGGACCCATTATTGAGTTGGGCTGCGGCACGGGTTTTGTTACCGAAGGCTTGGCGGAGCTTTATACTGACAAAGAAATACAGGTAACCGATCTTTCGGATCAGATGGTGGAGTTTTGCCAACAAAGATTTGCTGATTCATCGAACTTACAGTTTCGAGTTCAAGATGCCGAGGAAGTTTCTTATGATGATCCGCATTATGCTATGACGATCAGTGGATTTACGGCCCAATGGTTTGAGGATGCGGCACAGACGCTGGGTAAGTGGTTGCAGGCTACAAAGCCCGGTGGATTACTGTTAGTTTCTTTCCCCGGTAATGAGAGTTTCCCTGAGTGGGAAGAGAAATGCCAAGAGCTGGGACTGCCTTTTACGGCCAACAAGCTTCCCGACGTTGAAGAAATGGTTGTTAAAATGTCGGTAGGCCCCGCACAGGTAGATTATTATGAAGATACGGTAACACAATCGTTTGATAGTGCCGGACAGTTTTTTCGGCATTTAAAAAATGTTGGGGCAGCGACCCAAAAAGAAGGACGTGCTCTTTCCCCTAAAGAGCTTACAATGCTTATTAATCACTGGGATAATTCCACAGAAGGAAATATTGAGGTGAGTTATCATTTGGTCTTCTTGGCAGTAAAGAGAGATTATGATTCCTAAATTATTTTAATTCTAATCGTTTTAATCTAAGGTCTTAACATGGATTTGAAAGATTGGCCATCTCATATTTTTGTGACGGGAACCGATACAGGTATTGGTAAAACGGTTGTTTCAGCAATGTTGACGAAGGCATTGAATGCAAGCTACTGGAAGCCGATACAAGCTGGACTCGAAGAAGAAACTGATACTGAGTTTGTCCGCCGAACAACCGGCTTTTCTGAGGATCGCATTATTCCTGAGCGATATAGGTTGGAAACACCTATGTCGCCTCATGGAGCAGCTAAAATTGATGACGTTTATATTGAGATGTCAGACTTTTCGCTGCCGAAGTATGATACTGATCATCTGGTCGTAGAAGGCGCTGGTGGACTGATGGTTCCCATCAACGATGAGGACATGATTATTGATCTTATCAGTTATCTACAGTTACCAGTAGTGCTGGTTGCACGAAGCTCATTGGGTACGCTCAATCATACCTTCTTATCACTTGAGGCCCTTTGGAGGCGTGATATACCTATTCTGGGAGTTGTCATGAATGGTCCGGAGCACCAGAGTAACAGAGAGGCAATTCAACACTACGGCAATATTGATATTCTTGCCGAGATCGACACTATGCAGGATATTAATCCCAATGCATTGCAAGCCACTTTTGAAAAGAGTTTTCTATAGTATTTAACTGTATTTTAATTTTAAAGGATATATTATTTACCGTGCCTGAATTTCATCGAAACATTTGGTATCCATTTACCATCTTAAAAGAAGCACCCACGCCTGTCAAAATTGAAAGGGGCGACGGTCTTTGGCTTGAGCTTGAAGACGGTCGCCGCATCATGGATTGTATTTCCAGCTGGTGGGTTAACATTCATGGACATGCTCACCCCAAGATGGCCAAAGCTATTGCGGAACAAGCCGAAAAGCTGGAACAGGTTATTTTTGCCAATTTTACGCATGATCCTGCCGAGCAACTCGCTGAACAGGTTACCGAGCAGCTCCCCGGTGATCTTAATCGTGTATTTTTTTCTGATGATGGATCTACGGCCGTAGAAGTAGCTATGAAGATGGCCTATCAGTATTGGCACAATCGGGGCCAGGAGCGTAAAAAATTTATTTGTTTTGAGGGCGCCTATCATGGTGATACATTTGGAGCAATGTCGGCCGGAGAACGGTCGGTATTTACCGAAGTATTCGATGATTTGTTATTTGATGTAGATTTCTTGCCGTATCCCGATACGTGGATTGGTGACCAGACGGTCGCCGAACGTGAAGATGAGATTATTACTCGGTTAGAGCAGATGCTGGACGAGCACCCCGAAACCTATGCGGGCATTATGATTGAGCCGCTGATACAGGGAGCGGGGGGGATGCGTATGTGTCGCGAAGATTTTTTACAGAAACTGCACTGGGTGAACCGACAGTTTGATACGTTACTTATTTTTGATGAAGTAATGACTGGTTTTGGCCGCACCGGAGATTGGTTTGCCAGCCGCCGTGCACAGGTTGAACCAGATTTGATTGCACTTGCGAAGGGACTTACTGGTGGTTTTTTACCGCTTTCTATTACTGTTGCTTCTGATAAGATTTTTGAGGCTTTCAACAGCTCAGATCCTATTAAAACATTTTGGCACGGACACAGCTATACGGCAAATCCCATAGGGTGTGCGGCAGGACTGGCATCAATGCAGCTGATGCATGAAAATGAGCCTACCTTTACTGAGATGGAACGATGGCACAAAGAGGAATTACATCAGCTGAGAGATCATCCCAAGTTAAAGAAGCACCGTGTAAAAGGAACGATAGCAGCTGTAGAAATTGATAATGAAGGCGAAGACGGTTACCTAAACCCCGTAGCTAACCGCATAAAAGAAAATTGTGTGGATGAGGGATTGCTGCTGCGTCCGCTTGGTAATGTGCTGTACCTGATGCCCCCGTATTGCACCACCAGAGAACAGCTAAGTGAAATGTATGAAGGTATCAAACAGTTACTTGAGTAAACCCTTTGCAAAGCCCTGTTGAGTAATAATAGTATTAAGTTAGATTCCGAAAACTGAGCTTGCCATCCATCTGCAAATTAATTCGCAGATGGGGGACCATATGCCTTTAGTTATTCGCCGGAGCCTTGTTGGTTGTGAACATTGATATCGTGGTTTTGGAAAAAAGCTTTTATTTTTTCGAGCATTTGTTGTTCCAGAAACAACGGACGGCCTCCGAATTCAAAGACATATAAACGGTTTTCGGTGTCATTGAAAGCAACTTTCATTGTGGCCGAACGAGGTAAAAAGAATCGTTGTATAATATTTTGACCAGATTGGGTAAGAAATAAATAATCTATTGATGAGGCATCAAATTGTTCTTCATGTATTGTTCGGCTTCCCTGTTTATAGGTAACAAGCAACTTGTCATCAGAGAATGAGGCAATAATATTGAGTGCCCCATTCATAGTATTCAGATATCCCAGTACCGTCAGGGCAAAGAAGGCAAAGGAAAGCAGTCGGAAGATGCTTATCCAAAACGCATCAGAGAGATTCCAGAAAATGATAAACAGCACTAGGCAAAGGAGGCCCGAGAGATACGTACCCGCTTTCCAGTATTTATGTGTTTGTTCTTCTACTTGAACGGATGGATCCATTATAATAATTTGACTTTATCAATAGTAAATGACTATAAAAACTGATAATAGGTTTTTTGAAAGTAAACTTGCAAATGGAAACACAACCGCATAGCTTACTTCAAAATCCAAATAAACAATAACTGTGATGGCTGCCAAAAACAATAAACCTCCTTCCAAAAAAGAAATGTCAGAAGGTAAAGCCATAACAATTACCGTATTATTGATTGCAGCAGGGCTTATTGCGTTGATATATGGGGTTCAATTTATGATGGAATATTTCTTCCCAAATTTTTGAAATTTCTAATTTGGTTATCCTCTGTTAAATACAGAAGTTAGAGAGACTAGGAGAATGGCTTTAAGTAGTTAGAGTACGGCTTTTTAGGTACAAATTTGCCCATTTGGTTCTTCTTGACTATCAATTATGGCATTAATACATTATTAATTAATAATTACTGACCACTCAGTAAAACAAATAGTTTAGGAATTATGAAGACAATTGCATTTACAAATCAAAAAGGCGGGGTAGGGAAAACTACTTCTACCATTAACGTTGGTGCTGGTTTGTCTAGAGAAGGATATGATGTGTTACTGGTTGATTTAGATCCACAGGCCAATTTGACATATTCTTTGCGGTTAAGTTCTAATCGGCTTGATACCAGCATTTATGATGTTTTAAAGGGTAATGCAGATGCAGAAGAAACCCTTATTACCCATAATGACGGGTTTGATATTATGCCGTCTTCTATTGATCTGTCGGGTGCCGAAATGGAGTTTGCCAACGAACCTGCTCGTGAACAGATTTTAAAGAATAAATTGCATCCATTTTATGACAGATATGATTATATGTTGGTAGATTGCCCTCCGAACCTGGGCTTATTGACTCTGAATGCTTTTACTGCGGTTAATGAGATTTTTATTGTTCTGCAGTCAGAATATTTGGCTCTGCATGGACTTTCTAAGCTTATGGATGTGGTGCAGGTTGTAAAAGATCGGCTAAATCCGGCGATCGAAATTACTGGTATTATTTGTACATTATATGATGGTCGTAAGAATCTAAACCGAGAAGTAGTTGATCATATACAGGACTATTTTGGTGATAAGGTTTTTGATACGCTTATCAGAGATAATGTAGCTCTGGCAGAAGCTCCTAGCCACCATAAAACAATTTTTGAATATGATCCGTCCAGTAATGGTGCCAAAGACTATGCCGCTTTGGCGAAGGAAATTAGAAATGGTCAAAGCTAAAAGAGCTTTTTATTATGTCGAAAAATAGTAGTTTAGGTAGTAGTCCGATAGGGGGATCGTCTAAGAAATCGGAACGTTCATCTCAGAAAGATACAGAATCAAAAAAATCTGATGATGAAAAGAATACGGGCCGAAGCTTAGGCAGCAGTCCTGTTGATATTAAACCTGATAATAGCCCCAAGTACGACTTTATTCCTGATTTGGGAGTTTCCAAATCACAGCAAAGCACATCTAAAAAGAGTTCTGGCGAAAAGAGTACCTCAAAAAGCAGCGACAGTTCGTCTGATTCATCAAAAAAGCGAATTGTAAGTTATAACTTAGAAGTTGATTTAATTACCAGAGTTAAAAAAGCTGCCAAAAGAGAAGAGATGTACTATTCAAGCCTCGTAAGCAAGGCGTTAAAACAGTGGCTCGTCGAAAATCAGTAATAGTATGTTCAAATACTGCCTGTGATTAAGAATTACATTTTACTAATAGTTTCTTTATTTCCTTTCAAAAATATTTCCTTACTTTAAACCTGTTTGTTTAATTAAATAGTTATGTATGTCTGTACCGAACAGGTTTTCAAAACAATTACCTTCTACAAATAAATATCTGGTTCGTATTGCCGAAACAGATAAAGAGCTTAGGCAGGCCCAGTCTCTGCGATATAATGTATTTAACGTGGAATTGGGAGAAGGCCTTGATAAGTCTCATCAAAATGAGCTGGATAAAGATAAATACGATCGCCAGTGTCATCACCTGTTGGTAATTGTACGTTCAACAAATGAGATTATTGGTACGTATCGTATGCAAACCTATGAGGAGGCCCAAAAGCATGAAGGGTTTTATTCTGCTAACGAGTTTAAGCTTTCCATGCTCCCCGATGATGTGTTAAAAAACGCAGTTGAGGTTGGTCGTGCCTGTATTGCTAAAGAACATCGCAACGGGCGGGTATTATTCTTGCTTTGGAGAGGAATTGCAGAGTATATGAAAGCAACAGACAGCCGATATCTTTTTGGCTGCTGTTCCTTTACTGGTACTGATGCACAATTAGCTCGAAATGCTGAACGATATTTAACTGATCAGGGATATCTACATGAGGAGCATGTTATTGATACAACTTCAGATTTTGAATGTCCTGAGGTTTCAGTTGATGAAAATGAAGCTGAAAATACTGAGATCCCGCAATTATTTCGCCTCTATCTTAACGTGGGGGCTAAGGTGATTTCAAAACCAGCTATTGACCAATCATTCCAGACTATAGATTTTTTGATACTCGTGGATGTACAAGAACTTGATTCTAAGAGTAGAGCCCTCTTTCTACGATAAGTTTTATCTATCAAATGATTCCAACCCTGCGTGCATCAGTGCGGATGACATTGTTTATGATGGTATCTCTGGTAACCGTTCTGTTGGTTGCAGCGGGAAATGCAGTGTTATATTTCTTTAAGGATGAGTGGAGGATATACTGGAAAAATAGTGTTACCAGCGCTTGGGCAAAAATAACGGCCTTTGTTTTGGGCTTGCAGGTTGAGGTTAAAGGACAGCCTCCCAGCCCACCTTTCTTTCTGGTATCAAATCATCTTAGTTATATTGATATTGTATTGTTGTGGCAAAATATAGACGCAACCTTTGTGGCTAAGGGTGAAATTAAGTCGTGGCCTTTTTTTGGATGGGCGACTCAAACACTGGGTGTATTGTTTATTAACCGGTTATTAAGACGCGATGTATATAGAGTCAATGAAAAGATATCAGAGGCCATAAGTTCTGTTCAGGGCATCATTCTTTTCCCCGAGGGGACAACAAGCCCCGGAGCTGAGGTTTTATCTTTCAACGCACCACTTTTGGAGTATCCGGCTACAAAAGCAATGCCGGTACATTATGCAACAATATCATATACAACCAATGATGTTGAGAAACCGGCATCCAGACACATTTGCTGGTGGGGGGATATGGAATTTATACCGCACCTTTGGAAGCTATTGCAATTGAAAAATTTTCGGGGTACAATCACCTTTGGAGAACATACGGTGAAGGAAAATAGCCGAAAAGAGCTGGCAAATAAATTACATGCTGCAGTACAACGACAGTTTATTCCAACAGCAGAAGAGGATAAACCTATAACGGGACAGGAGTGAAGGAATAAGTAATTATGTTGGGATTAACGGGGTGGAAAAAATATTTAGGGATTTATCTTATCCTTTTGGTGGCTTCCCATCTGACGATTTCTCTCTTTGGTGGAGCAATGGATCAGCAAAAAGCATCCGGCCAGTCTATATCTTTGCAAGTCGTTACCTCCGATTCATCTCAGTCCGACCAAACCTTTAATTTATTTTATGAGGACCGGTACAAAGGCAATGAAGAAAATCCAACAGTGTTATTTCTTTTGCCCGGTGGGCCGGAAGGACCTGAAGTTTTTGATAGTCTTGCTGCAGATCTTTCTAGTCAATTTCGAGTTATAATACCCCATCTAACTAGTGGTAAGGAGGGCACGAATGAACTACCTGACTATTCGTTCCAAACCAGAGCTGAATACGCTCATCAATTGCAAAAAGAGTTGGGATTTCAAAACGCCCACGTTGTTGGATATGGCCTGGGTGGAGCCAGCGCCATCAATTTAGCTCACAGCTATCCTTCGGATATCCAGTCACTAAGCCTTATCTCATCTATTGGTGTGCAAGAGCTGGAATTGCTGGGGAGTTATCGATTGAATCATGCCGTGCATGGTGTACAACTTGCTGCGGTATGGCTGTTGCACAATGCTGTACCTCATTTTGGTTTGTTAGACAGCGTGGGTTTTAATGTATCATACGCCAAAAGTCATTATGAGTCAGACCAGCGTCCGATTCGGTCATATCTGAAACAATACCAGAAGCCCCTGTTGATTCTTCATGGGCGGGATGACCCGTTTGTACCTGTTGCAGCTGCACAAGAACATTACCGAATTGTTCCCCAGAGCAGTATTCAACTTTTTGATGCCGATCATGATTTGATAAAAACACACAGTGATTCGGTCAGTCAATCCTTGGTGCAGTTTGTTTTAGACGTTGAAAATGACAAAGCTCTAGCAGCGGATGATGCGTCAGCCCAACGTGTGGAGCAAGCACAAGAATCATTCTCAAATGTGGATTTCCAGAAGTTTAAGGGAGTTTCGCTGGCTATTATTATGCTTATTATTATTTTTAGTACGCTAATAAGTGAAGATTTGACCTGTATCGGTGCGGGATTGTTGGCCGCTCGGGGACTTATTGGTTTTTGGCCCGCGGTCATTGCCTGCTTTATTGGCATTGTAGTAGGAGATGTAGCTCTTTATTTGGCCGGCCGATTCTTGGGACGACCCGCTACGAAAAAAGCTCCATTCAAGTGGTTTATTTCCGATAAAGATCTTATACAAAGTGCCGAGTGGTTTGAGTCAAAAGGCGGAACAATAATCATTGCCACCCGATTTTTACCAGGTAGCCGGTTGCCCACTTATTTTAGTGCCGGCGTTATTGGTGCAGGTTTTTGGATGTTTATCTCATACTTTTTGCTCGCAGCCGCAATTTGGACTCCCATTCTTGTAGGTATTTCTGAACTGCTGGGTAATAAACTGTTGGGATACTTTTCCCTCTACAAAGATTATGCACTTTGGGTCGTACTGGGAGCCTTATTTTTGTTTGTAATAGTGATTAAAGTGGTTGTGCCGGTCTTCACCCATAAGGGAAGGCGCATCCTGCTCTCTCGGTATCGCAGGCTTACACGTTGGGAGTATTGGCCTCCTTACGTGCTTTATGCACCCGTTTTTTGCTACATACTTTTCTTAGGGATTAAATATCGCTGCATGACGCTCTTCACAGCGGCGAACCCGGCTATTCCTGAAGGTGGATTTGTAGGAGAGTCGAAAACAGCTATTCTTGATTCATTTAGTCGGCAGGATGTAGCCACATACGCTCGAATATCATCCGTATGGAATGCCCAGAAGAAATATGAACATGTACAACAGTTTATGCAGCAACATCAGCTTGATTACCCCATTGTCCTTAAACCGGATGTGGGCCAGCGGGGAACAGGCGTTCAGGTGATCCGTCATGAAGAAAAATTACATAAATACCTGGAAGAAGCTGAAAAAGATATTATGGTGCAGGAATACTGTGGTGGAAGAGAGTTTGGTATTTTCTATTATCAGTATCCTGATGATGAAACCGGCAACATTTTTTCAATCACCCAGAAGCATTTGCTATCAGTAACCGGAGATGGGAGGAAGACGGTTGAAGAGCTGATCCTTGATGACGATCAGGCCGTAGACCTTGCTAAATATCATCTCAGTGCTAATCGCTATCAGCTCTATGATATACCTGAAGATGGGGAAGAAATACCGATTGTGGAGTTAGGCACTCACGCCCGCGGTGCGGTCTTTACTGATGGACAATCACTCATAACTAATGCACTTGTTGAGGAAATGGACCGTATCTGTAAGATGGCGTCGGGCTTTTGTTTTGGTCGTTTTGATGTAAAAGCCCCTTCGGCTGCCGAGTTGAAGGATGGAAAGAATATTACCATAATTGAAGCGAATGGCGTAACGTCTGAATCAACGAATATTTATGATTCTAAGTTTTCTTTTTGGGACGCTCAAAAAACGCTCATGAATCAATGGAAGCTAGCTTTTGAAATTGGCCAACAAAACCGAAGTCATGGAGCAGCTGTTACTTCATTGAGAGAATTCTTCCAGCGGTTGGGGACATATATCGTAAAGTAATATAAAATTAACTTTCAAAGTATTGGCTAACCATTTGCTGTGCCTGATCATAGCCCATTTTATCTGCTTTCCTTAAATCTTTTTCTGCCAGCTCAAACTGATTCAAAATAAGGTAGCTGCACCCTCGGTTAAAGTAGGTAGCAGCATTATCTTTGGTCAGTGCTATAGATTTGCTGAAGTGGGTAATAGCTTGTTCATGATCATCTAGATACTGAGCACTAATTATTCCCATAGAGGTATGTGCCGGCGCATTATCATTATTCAGTGCTATTGCTTTTTGTAATTGGTTCAGCGCCTTCTCGTATTCATCTTGTTGGTGGTAAAAGTTACCCAGGATTTGGCGTAATATATCATCTTCAGGTTGCTGCTCAACCGCAAATAAGAGAAAATCCTTTATGTCGGTGGCATCATCTTCTTCAATTTTTATCAATGCTTTATTTTGTAAGGCTCTGGCATGGCTAGGTTCTCGGTTTAATACTTGGTTGAAAAGGCGAAGTGCTTGTTCGCGATTATCATTATCGAGATACCTTTCTGCCCGGTCGCAAATTTTTTCAGTTCTTTTACCCATTAGTATTATAATACCTATTAAAAATTATGATAATTAATTAGTCAGCTAGCAAGTACAGTGTTGCTAGCCGTGCATTTTCTTTGATACTACAACCAGATTTAGGAACCTTAAATGTAATTTCAATTCGCTTATTGGCTGAGTTATTTTTAATAATAGATGTGTTGGCAATCAATCCCGCTTTTCGAGCATGAGGATGAAGACTCAGCAGGGGAGCAGCCTGTTTAGACGTGTTAAGTTCTTCGTTCATTACTGCATTATACATTCCTTCGGATAATTCCCACCATCCATAGTCGTCATCGTCATTTCTTTTTTGAGGAATGATAGTTTCTTCCTGAGCCGCTTCAAACTCACTGCCTCCAAAGTCCAGTGCTCCCTTTTGGGTGAGTACAGAAATGCTGGAAACTGTTAAATCAAAGTGATCCTCATGTTGTTGCGTGTCTTGGTGGATGAAAGAGTCTATGTATTTGGTCAGTTCATCGGATGTAATAAAATGCATAGTCGGTTACCCAGAGGTTATTTAATTTTACGTAATAATATAACAAAGCATGCGCGGCATGATGAATCTATTATCCCTAATAAGGGGTATCATGCTCCCGTTCCTTTTTTAAAGCTCGCAGATACCATTCAAACTCATCTAAAAATTGGGCAGATCGTTTATAGTAGGCGTCATCGTTGGGGATCCCATCTTTGGTGAATGCTTCCGTAATTTTGGGGATAGGGAGTATAGATGGGATACTACTCATTCCCATCTCAGCGAGCATACTTCGTAGCTGCATAGCTGCCCGCACGCCACCGAAATGTCCTTTTGAATAACAAACTATGCCCGAAGGTTTAAAGAAATATTCTTCTAAAAAGTGATCCAGCAAATTAGAAAGAGCGGGAGGGATGCTATGATTATATTCCGCAGAAACGATAATGTAACCATCAGCCTTCCTGATAATTTGCGCTAGCTGCTCAAGCTTATCAGGAGCCTCTCCATCCTCAAACTCTTTGTACATTTTATCCAATAATGGCAAATCAAAGTCGGTGGGATCCACCAGCGTAGCATCATGATCGCGATTGATACATTGTTCAGTGATGAACCGAGCTGCCCGCATACCTTTTCTATGGTGACGTACTGATCCGTAAATTACTGCAATATTATAATCCATGATATTTACCTGAGGTTAATTGGTACAGTTTTAAAAAATGGAGAAGCTAAATTTACTTCCTATTTAACCAGCTTCCATACAGTTCGGGACGCCTATCGCCTAAAAACAGTTTTTTGGCGTGAGACTGAGATACCTCATCCAGGTCTATTGAACAGTAAAGGATTTCTTCGGTACCTCCTTTAGCTTCAGCAATAACTTCTCCCGATGGATTACAAACGAAGGATTCTCCCGCGAAAGTAAGTTTAGGTTCGTTCCCCACACGATTGCAGAGTGCAGTAAAATATCCGTTTTGAAAAGCTGCTGTGCGTAACTCCGACTGGTAGAGTCCTTCCGGCCATTCACCCACAGCGCCGGCCTGTGGCACAAACACGATATCAGCACCGGCCAAAGCCAGGGCACGCATGTACTCGGGATAATGCCGATCATAACAGATAGCTACGCCGATATTGCCAAATGGAGTTTCATAAACCGGAGCTCCGGAATCCCCCGGGGTATAATACTGCTGTTCGTGGAAGCAGGCATAATCGGTAATATGCACCATGCGAGTTGTACCCAGTATAGATCCGTCAGTATTAATGACCGGAGAACTGTCATAAGCCTTGTCTCCGGCTTTTTCGTAAAGATTTAATATGAGGACCACGCCAAACTCTTTGGCCAATTCAGAAAAGGCCTGTGTGGTAGAGCCCGGAATCGGTTCGGCATTTGAGATGGGGTTCTCAGGATTATTGAACTGTGGGTAGAAGGGTTCAAATGCAAGTTCAGAGAAACAAATAATATCAGCACCGGATTTTGCTGCCTGCCGGGCATTTTGCAATCCCTTTTCTATATTTTGGGATTTATCTGTTGAGC
Source organism: Fodinibius salinus (assembly GCF_008124865.1). Taxonomy (NCBI): domain Bacteria; kingdom Pseudomonadati; phylum Balneolota; class Balneolia; order Balneolales; family Balneolaceae; genus Fodinibius; species Fodinibius salinus. Next base: position 472,052 of record NZ_VNHY01000001.1, read on the forward strand.
AACTTTGCTGGATGAGTGCAATTTGCATGGGTAGAGACTTAATCTAATTATTGAGAATAGAATATTGATATAAATATAAAAAGCTGCCCACCGTCAATGATGAGCAGCTTTTCGTTTTACTATCACAAAAATTAGTAAGAATTACTGCGGGTATAGCTTGTGCAGCTTCCGTTTTCTTTTCCGTCTTTCTTTGCATCTTCTTTTGTTTCAAATCCGCCGTTGGAGTAGGCTTCAATATCACCGTTTTTTGCAGTTTGTCGCCATCTCCATTCTCCGTGGGCGTCCTGATATAATTCACATCGTGGCATAAAAAATATCTACCTTATTAGTATTCTTATGATCTGTTTAGCACCCAAAATAGTTTTGGGAGCTTTAGTAAAGGTGCAAAAAAAATCGCAGATTTCGAAGTAAAATTGCGGTTTCTTTTCGTGTCTAACGATTCCAAATATACAATATAAATGCGTTAATTATTCTCCGGAAGCAGTTTAAAGTCATAATCCACATTATCCTTCACTTCTAATCTCGGCAGATCGATAGGCACGTCATGTTCTTCGGCTTCCTTTTCAAGCGCTGTATAGTAGGTTCTTGAAACCAGCAGCCGTTTATATTCTACTCCTTTATCGTAAATATAATCTGTAATTGCATCACGCAGGCGATCCATCTTTTCCATGGTAAATAGGTGATCTATAGATTATTATTCTTTGTTTAAAAGCATAACTTAACATTATTTACGAGCGGTTCAAGATAAAAATCTGTTGTGTATAAAAGGTTTAAGCAGTAGATTAAAATATTGAATGTATAGCTTGTGATATTTCATAAGGTCCAAAAAGAAATAGGATACTTGATATGGAACTGAGTAAAATATTTTTAGCTCTTATCACAGATACACTTATAATCTTTGCAGTAGGAACGGTAGCCTCACTGTAAGGACACTCATTAGCGGGGCCTGAAAGTAGGTATAGCTTGCTTTGGAGTATACCAAAAGTATGGTATCATAAATATATCTTTGAATCTAACTAAATTATGATGGCTAAATTAACTAAAAATCTTCGTATTGTACTTCCAATACTATTAGCTGGAGTCTTATTGATTGGTTGTGAAGCCAGACAAGAAAATAATGCTCAAAAAAATACTGTATCTACTGATAAGGCAAATAAAGTTGTGCAGAATTCTGATCCTAAGGCATTGGCTATAGCTGATAGCGTAATTGAAGCAATGGGAGGTGCACAGGCGTGGGAGGAGACGAAAGTTATTCGCTGGAATTTCTTTGGCCGGCGAACACATACCTGGGATAAAGAACAAGGCCGTGACCGTATATCAATACCCGGGCAAAATATGGAGATAACCCTTGATCTGAAATCCAAAGAGGGAACGGTTGTTAAAAATGGCGAACCACTCACACAACCTGATTCAGTGCAAAAATATCTCGAAACAGGATATAGTATGTGGGTTAATGATTCATATTGGCTGGTGATGCCGTTCAAACTTAAAGATCCGGGCGTTTCATTGGGGTACATGGGGTTGGATACCACTCGGGTCGGAACACCAGCGCACAAGCTTAAACTCACCTTTGGCGATGTGGGGATGACACCCGAGAATAAATATCATGTTTATGTGGATACAACAGATCACCTGATCAAGCAGTGGGCATATTTTTCTAAGGCATCAGATGATACTGCTCGATTTGTTTTGCCGTGGAAAGATTATAACCGATATGGTAATATTTTACTAAGTGGAAATCGCGGCTCAAATACACTTTCGGATATTGAGGTGTTGGAGGAATGGCCTTACAAACAGTAGGGGGATTTGCAAAACGAAAGATTTGGTCACTTCGATTTTAAGTATCCGGCGGGGAATGCTCTGGTTTAGGTATTGCTCAAGCTGTTAGATACAGGTTGAGAATAAAGATGATCTTCATTTCAACTATTCACCTTCTTGGGGTGATGCAGTAATAATTGGAAAAGTACTATTCATTAATCTGTCCCAGTCGAAGAAATATGGGGAATTGGACTTCAAAATTCTGCGGATTGGTAATTTTTGCTTCTAACTTTTTAATGGTTTTGTTTATGGGATTATAATCCTGCTCGGTTTTTATCTTTTGAATGGCTGACCAAGAATTAAAATACCCTTCCAGCTGATTGAGTGTCCACTGGTACGTATTTATGATGTGCGGTGTGGCAATTTCATCAAACGGAAAGGGAATAGTTTTATATTCTTCATCGAGATAGGTGCGGTTTTTGTCGTAATAAGTTCCAAACGCTTCTTCATATAGCTCATCAATAATAGGGTTAGCTGCCGCATTGACCCGTACCATGCCGTAACCAATTACTGCTAACAGCGCATCGTGTTTGGCTACGCGTCGAACCTCTTGATAAAACTGATCAACATTAAACCAGTGGATGGCCTGTGCTACTGTTATTAAATCAAATTTATTTTCAGCTAACTCTGAATCTTCGGCACGGGCTATTTGGTATTGAATGTTATCCTTTTTGGGAGCATGTGACAGCTGTTCTTTACTAATATCGGTAGCTAAGACTTCATCAAAATGGTTGGAAAGGTATTTTGCTACTTGCCCCGAACCGGTGGCACAATCCCATGCGGACTTATTTGAAGCAATATGATTAAAAATAATGTCATACATGTCCTCGGGATAATCGGGACGGTACTTGGCATAAAGGTCGGCTTGTTTTGAGAATCGAGAAGCCATAAGCGCTCTTTATTTGTTGTTATACATTTTTTCGCCAGCGGTAATTTTTACATCCAGACGGTTTTGCGTGGGCGGCAGTGGACAAGTGGCAAAGTTGGTAAATACGCAGGGTGGATTGTAGGCTTTATTAAAATCGATGTGGGTGATGTTGTTTTCGTCTGGAGTCGAAACATACATATATCGTCCTCCGCTGTAGGTGCTTTCACCGTTGGTTTGATCCCCGAAAATGATAAAAAACTCCTCATCGTTTTCCGGGTGTCCCAGTGGGGAAATCGAATAGTCTTGTCCATTGATATTAAACTCAAGCATACCGTATAAACTATCCTGATAGACTTCTCCCATTACATCGGGGATAGAAATAACTTTGGGCTTATCAAAGGGAATAAACTGTGCTTTTTTGCGCCAGCGCTTTGTTACGGGAAAATGCTTTATCCCGCTAAACGAAGTCAGGTTTGGGTGGTCGGTATCCTTAAGTCGCAGATAATAGGTGCCGCGTCGCTCAATGATATACCATAGCAGATCATTATGCCGAAGGGTAGTGGGTTCATCCTTTAAGTCGGTTTGCAATTGCATGGATGAAATGCGGCTGGTGTCATGCATAACGGTGATACCTTGTTTGATCTGAACACCAAATGAGCTGTCCTTTTTGGTAATGGTACCTATTTGTGCCGCAGCTTTGGCTGGAAATATGATATCATTGGATGAGTCGGCTCCAAAGGTATGAGTTCCGTCCGGTAGAGTATATAAACCGGCAAGTGTAAGCCAGCTGTCCTCTTCAGTTAATGAGCTGGCACGCTGCTGATGCCATTTTCGAATCTCTTGTTGATACTGTTGGTCGGTTTGTTGATCGGGGTTGTTACTGCAAAAGGTAGTGACAAACAAGAGAGGCAGAGAAATAAGGAGCAAAGATGGAAATTTGATCTTATTCATTTTTTAATAATGTATTTATAAAAGTTAAAAGAATATTTTTTTTAACTCGATTCCCTAATCTCTCTTCCCAAAGGAGGGAAAGTCTTGGCAATTATCCTACCTACTGAAAGCGGAGATTAAGAAAGGTTAAGAATCATATGCCAGCTCTTAATGCTAGCTTCGCAACTAATTACTGATCTACATCCAACTCAATGGCTACTTCTTCGTATTGTTTATGGAATATGGGTACTAGCATACTCCAAAGATAGCAAATAATACCTATGATCATGAATATCACGCCAAAGGTGATGTCATGTTCCAAGGCACCCATTTGAGTAAGCAGGTTATGCCAGTCATGAGATTCTTGGCCGAGCCCGCCAATAAGGGGCAGTTGGGCGGCTCCACCATCAGCGGCATAGGCAGCTATATCCATCCAGCTGTATCCCAATAGCACCAGTGAAAATTGCATACCAATATTTTTTTGATTAACCCAGCAAAAGAATACGATAGCGGATGGGAGTAGTATTTGAAACAGAGATCCTCCTAAAATTGTGATAAAACGAATACCGAAAATACTAAAGAAGGTATGTCCGGCTTCATGGGTAATCAGTAAAAAGGTATGTACACATAAGTGAATGATGTTTAAAGGGAAGGGATAGTCGTAGTTGTAAGAGTAAAAAATATTGTACTCCAGGGCCCAGTAATAGTGGTGGATGGAGTAGATAATGAAGGGTAACAGGAGTAGCACTCCCCACCAATTCTTTAAAAAATAGATGCCCCAGCTTTTAAGTTTTTCGGTATTCATTACATTAAATCACCTAAGGTTACAGAATGTTTTTATACCTTTGACAAAGTATTGAAAAATGATGCTAACTTGTTGTATTGTAGGGGGATCGGAGTGGGTGGTACGACTATTTTGTAAGGTTGACCGCTTTTGACTTGTGGCCGAAAACGATCGCCAAAAATCCAGATGTGCACGGGCAATTGCTTTGTATTCTTCCCAGTTGCCGGTTACTAAAGATCGCAGAGCGGCGATAAAGTCGAGCAGGTAGCGACCTCCGAATCGCCAAATCAAGCTTTTACTGCTGCAGTTTTTCCACAGCATGCGCAGATTATTTCGATAGTTATAATATACTTTTCGTGGAGATCCCATAGCCATTGATCCGCCACCCAGATGGTAAACGGTACTTTTAGGGGTGTATTTGATGTTGTAACCGGTATTCCAGAGTCGCCAGCAGAGGTCAATTTCTTCCATATGGAACTCAAAATCCTCATCAAAACCGCCCAGGCTTTGAAATTGTTGCTTTCGAACTGCAAGTGCCGCACCGCTGGCCCAGAAAATGTCTGTTTCATTGTCGTATTGTCCCTGGTCTTTTTCAATGGTCTCAAACAAACGTCCTCGGCAAAAGGGGTAACCAAAACGATCGATGAATCCGCCTGCAGCACCGGCATACTCAAAATGATCAGGCTGTTTATCTGCAAGCAGTTTAGGTTGTACGGCTGCAGTCTGTTCATTTCGTTGGAAACAGTCGGCTATACCATCTAGCCAGTCAGGCTCTACACGAACGTCATTATTTAGGAACAGCAGGATTTCGCCATTGGCATAGGGTACAGCCCGGTTATTGCCTCCGCAGTATCCGTAATTTTCATCCAGGGCTGCAATCTTCACTTCTGGAAAATGTTCTTGTACCCATGCTTTGGATCCATCATCAGAGGCATTATCAGCCAGTATTATTTCGTAGTTGGGATAGCTGGTGGCTGCCACGCTGGGCAAATAGTTTTTAAGGTGGCCTAGCGCATTCCACGAAACAATGATGATACTAAAAAAGGGCATATTTTGTTTTTAATGACGAAGAATTTGTGTTGTTTGATGTGCGATTTGCTTTTACCTTGTACAAGCAAATCACGTTGATACTCGAGCTGAAAATCGTAAAGAATTATCTATGATCAAAGTTGGACTTATTTCGGATACACACAGCTATTTTGATCCCCAGATACGGGATTTTTTTGATGGCCGTGATGAAATTTGGCATGCCGGAGATTTTGGCACCTTAGAGGTTGTTGATCAGCTAAACGAGATTGCCCCGGTAAAGGGGGTTCACGGTAATATTGACGGACAAGCAATCCGAAGGGAGTTCCCAGCACATCAACGATTTGAGATTGATGGTATTAATTTTTGGATGACGCATATCGGGGGCACATTGGGACGCTATTGTCTGCCAATAAGAGAGGAGATTGCAGAAAGTCCACCGGATGTATTTATTTGCGGACATTCGCATATTCTGAAAATTGGCCGTGACCAGGACCACGATAAAATGCTTTTTATAAATCCAGGTGCTGCTGGCCGACACGGTGTTCAGATATACCGCACTTGTGTACGCTTTACGATCCAAGACGGAACAATTGAGAATGTGGAGGTTATTAATTTGGGGAAACGAGGGGAATAATCTGTAGATTGTATTAAGTATCAAGTAAATAGTATAAGATACTGAGCAACAATAAATTATAGGATGCAAAAGAAATATAAATAGTATAAAGAGGGGCATATTCTGAAGACGTGATCTTTTGGAGTATCACGTTTCTAGCATCCAGAGTCTAGTGACTAACAGTCTGAAATTAGGTTTCATACCTGTCAATAAGATTTACGGCATGAAAAGCAGAAAGGGTAACAAGTGGAATTCCGCCTCCGGGATGTGTACTTCCGCCAACGAGATAAAGTCCATCTATGGCTCGGGATTTATTACGGGGCCGCATAAATGCTGCGAATTTACTATTCGAAGAAGTACCGTAAATACTGCCGCTGTTGCTCCGATACATCTTGTAAAAATCGCGGGGGGTAATGGTTTGGGAATATACAATATGGTCTTCTAAATCTGTTAATCCACGTTCTTGCAACGTGCGAATAATATGATCTTGATACTGTTGGGTTTGTTGGTTATCCCATCGATAATTATCGGTTAAGTAAGGGGCGTTGACTAATACAAAGAGGTTAGAACCTCCATCCGGGGCATGGTCAGGATTTGTCTGTGAAGTGTTGGCAATGTAGATTGTCGGGTCGTCGGGCATCACCTTCTGGTCAAAAATATCCTGAAATTCTTGCCGGTAGTCTTGTGAAAAGAATATATTGTGGTGGGTAAGCCCATTATATTGTTTGTCGGTTCCCAAGAGCAGTACAAAGCCGGAACAGGAGGGCTCAAGAGTATCCATTTTGTTCTTTTTGCGGGATGAAAGTTCATCCTCGTCAAGTAAGTGCCGATAGGTCTCATAGGCATCGGCATTTGAGACAACTAAATCAGCAGGGTAGCGATGTCCCGATGTATCAACCAGCTCCCTGACGCTGTCGTTTTGTGTAGTAATGTGAGAAATATCTACATTGTACTTCAGTTGCACGTCAAATTTATTGGCAAGTTCGATCAGTGCTTCAACAAGGGCGTACATACCACCGTTGATATAGTATCCTCCCATGGTTAATTCTACATAGGGGATGATATTGAGAGTAGCCGGAGCCTGAAAGGGAGAGGAGCCATTGTAAGTGGTAAATCGTTTAAAGAATTTTCGTAGTTCAGGGGATTTAAATTTTTGATCAATACTTTCTGCAACCGTGTTAAAGGCATCAATTTTAAAGAAATCTATGGGATTAAGTGATAATAGATCGGATAGTTCATAAAGCGGATTAAAAAGAAAAGCGTCTTTAGTGTGTTCATAAATTTGTTCAGAATAGGATAAAAATTCTTTGTAGGATTGGACATCATCAGGTGCAAAATCTTGAACTTGGGCTATATTTAAGCTTGTATCTCGATAACAGTCGAATTTGACTCCCTGTGGATAAAAATACCGGCAAATGGGATCGGTAGTTTGGATGTCTAAGAAATCATCCATATCCGCATCACACTGGTTAAACAGTCTCTCGAGGATAAAGGGCATTGTAAGTAGCGAGGGACCAATATCAAATCGGAAATCCTGCGCGTGGATTTCGTTTATTTTACCGCCGGGAGTGCTGTTTTTTTCTAAGACAGTAACAGTATGTCCTTGTTTGCCCAGCAGACAAGCAGTAGCCAAGCCCCCGAGTCCAGCACCAATGATTTTGATATTCATGCGTTATGTAATAATAAACTTTGCCTGGGCATTAAAGATCCCCAAAGTGGCAAAATTTAGATTTAGTTGCCTGTAGCGTTGTATTGGGACGCAGGGGATGGGTTTGAAATTACGGATTTGATTCTTATTCATCTTCTCCGGTAATGTAGGTCCCAAACTGTAGAGCAAAAGCATGTTCAGGAGTACTTACTTCTTTAAGCTCATTTGTTACAATTTCCAGTTGTTTCATTGCAATCATTGCCAGAGTCTCCATAAACTTAACAGCAATACTTGGATGTCTCTTTTTGAGGGTTTCAAAATCTGGTTTAAAGAATCCCATTAAGATACAGTCAGTCAAGCACTTAGCACTTGATATTCTGCGCAGTTCATATCCGATGGAGAGGGCTCCAAAACTTTCGGGAGCTGTAATGGTGCGGCTTTGTTTGCTGTCGTCACCGTCAGACTTATGTTCAACAATAAGTTCCACTTTACCGTCTTCAATAAAATACATGCCTGTACCGGGATCACCCTGATAATAAATATGATCGTTTTTTTTGTACCGTCGTCGGTGGCAATACTGCAAAAATTCGGACCGTTCCAGAGTTGTTAAATTTTGAAGAAACCTGGAGTTAAAAATAATTTCGCTCTGATTTTTGAGCTTATTGAACTTTTCGGATCCCAGCATAGCAGATTGTTAGGTTATAAAGTTTGTTCCGTACGGTAATTAGATATGCAATATATTAACTGAAGGTGTTTTTCAAAACGAATGTCCAATTCCAAAGCTAAAATATAATTTTTTGTCCTCAAACCATCCCTGTTGCAGATCATGTATCCGAAATGCAAAGTCAAAACGAGCTACTACATATTCCCAGTCGAGACGAATGCCTAATCCGGATCCAACTGCTATTTGTTTATAAAACTCATCAAAATGAAATTTACCGCGTTCGAGTAGTTGCTCACGCTGTGATTGATTGGGGATGTTATTCATTTGGGATTGTCCGGATGGGAACTCCGTTTTCGGTCCATACCAAATATTGCCGGCATCTGTAAACCAAGCGGCAATCCAGTTGGCCGAAATAAAGTCTCGGATAAAACGCTGCCGCACTTCAGTTTGAGCTAGCAACTTTATCTCACCTCCGTTAATGGTAACATTGTCAAGGGCAATGCCACCAGGTCCCAGGCTATATATATCCCATCCGCGGATGTCATTACTACCTCCTGCGTAAAATCGCTGGTTGAGAGGGATAGAATTGCTGTTTCCATAAGGTATTGCGACCCCAAAAAATCCGCGATAGGCAAATACGCCGTTATTTGAAATGGGTATATATTCACGGTAATCGGCAGTTCCTTTTACAAACCTGCTGTATGCAAGACTGTTTTGACTGTTGGGAAATATTGGTGGCAAGTTTCCCTCAACGGTATCGGGAGTAATGATATACCGGTCACCCAAATAGGGCAGGTTGCCGCCTAGGGCAATAGAATATTCACTAAAGTAACCGTAATTTCGCTTGATGAGATTTGTGCGCTGGCTCCGGAATGTATACCGCAATATAGATGAAACCTGGGGACGAAAATCTTCGAGGATCCGTTGGTATTCAAAGGAATTTTCGCCGAAGTCCTCGCGCAGTGACTGACGAAATTGTGGGGAGGGGTCGGTATCTAATAAGTCAAGTTCAATAAGATCTAAATAGCTGGAAAAACGTTCATTATGGTCCACCTCATACCGCAGATTGAAACGAATATCGGAGTTGATATCAAACAGCAGCTGATTAGATCGGCTAAATGATAGGCTATATCGGGTGCGACCATTCAGGAAGTTAAGGTTATCGTCCAGGGCGCGGAATGGAAAGGTTAAACGGGGTAGTGAGTATTCTAGACGAGACTCAAAATTTTGAAAAAAGCGTCCATTGAATGATTGAGTAGATGAGTCTGGTACAATATCGGCAATAGTATTGGAACTAACGTACTCGAAGCTACCGTTAACACTTAGCTGAAGGTTCTCAGCCTTCCCAAATAAATTGTTATTAGTATATGTAAGCCCCGCACCGGATCCGAAGCCGTATCTTTTCATTCCAAAAATATTGAAGTTGATGGAATGCTTGGGCAATGTCTGAAGGGTAAAAGTTACCGGAATTTGCTCTTTGGAGTAGTCGGGCAGAGAACCATCTTCACTTAAACTAAACTGTTGAATAGTGAGCATCCTCAAATTCTGAAATTCGTTAACCGTTCGTATATATTGGGAGTTGTCGAACGTATCGCCCGGTTTAAATAAAATCTGGTCTGTTAATAAGCTAAACTTTGTTTGAGCTGAGCTTTCCTTCTGAAGAAATATTGCATTATCTCCAGCAGTAAGGGAAGATTTTCGTACTGTATCTTGTTGATTATATGTCAGTGTATCGTCTGGGCCGGCCAGCGAAATGCGAAGGTCGCCAAAGGTATATTTTGGACCGGCATTTATCTTGAAAAGGCCATCTAGTGTAAACTGATCAGTTGAATCGTGCTTTATGAGTATCTTTACCGAATCTCTTTGTACCGAAGCGTGCCCATTATTTCTCAGAAAGGTGATAATACGATTTCGTTCCTTGGCAAGTTTTTTTTCGGAGTACTGCTTGTTGACCGCATATGTGGAATCGTTAATACGACCTTTAGTAAGGGGACTGTCTTTAAAAAATTTGCTTACTTTAGTGGTATCCTTAAAATCGGGAAGTCCCGAATAGGAGAGCGATTGGATAGAATAGGCGTTACCCTCATCAATTAAAAAAGAAACTTCAATCTTGTCTTTTTTGAATTCAACGACATTCGTATCTACTGTGGCGTCAAGATAGCCTACTGTCTTGTAATATCGTTTAATTCGTTTGATATCGTTGCCTGTGGTAGATCGGTTGAACAGAGCAGGACGTTCGCCAAATTTACCGGTAAGCTTGAAGATGAAATACCAGGGCGTAAAACGGGGAATGCCGAGAAATTCTCTGTTGGTCTTAGTACGTATTAATGTTTCCAGCGTGTTGTCCTTCACATTATCGTTCCCTACAAAACGTATAGCCCGAACGACGTTGTCAGTGGTGTCATTTTCTGTAGCATTTGTTTGGGCAATAGTAATAGCAGGAAGAGCTACCAGTATTATAGCTGATAGATACAGTATAGATTGTAAGGTCTTAGCACAATCCTTCAAGGGGGCAAAGATATTATAAATTCAAAAAAAACGGTTGCATGCTATAATAACATGCAACCGCCAGAAGATAATCTTATTACACTAATATTTAAACGTCGTCGTAATTAAATCCTTCATCGTCTTCGTTGTGAAAGAAGTCCTCCTTACTGATATAGTCGGGCCAGATATCTTCTATACCTTCGTAAACAACATCTTCTCCCTGTTCGATTATTTCGAGTTCATGTAAATTATCGAGTACTTGTTGGGGACTCCCATTTCGTTCTGCCCATTCGATAAGTTCATCTCGAGTAGCGGGAAATGGGGCTTCATCTAAAGCAGCCGCTAATTCAACGGTCCAAATCATAAATAATGTTTCTTGTTTTTAGTTCAAGTTCAATTACATAACCAAGCACCTTAAGAAAAGGTTTCATACATTAAATGCAAGTCAATTTTTAGTGAAAATGCAATTATTTTTTCGATTGATTTACTCAAAGATCTACAAAATTATTCTTATCTTCTGCTTTGAAGATAAATATTAATTAAATATCAGCAAATATGGGCGGTACATTTGGTGGCATGGAAATTCTAATTATCCTGTTGGTGGTCCTACTCTTTTTTGGAGCAAAGCGCATTCCCGAGTTAGCTCGTGGTATTGGGCAGGGCATTAATGAATTCAGAAAAGCCTCAGACGAAATTAAAAAAGAGCTTAAGGAAGGAAAAAAGGAAGGTATTTCTTCGTCAGAAACTTCTGAAGAAGACAAATCAACAGAAAGTAAAGCTAATTAAACCATACCAGATCGTTGCATTCTACAACTTTTACCCAGATCCGAGAATCGCTGTCATCAGGTGAGGAAACACTTTCGGATATCGTATCACAGTACATTGACAATATTGAAGATAAGAATGATGAGATTAATGCCGTTATCAGCATTGACAAAGAACGGGCATTAGGGCGTGCAAATCAGATCCAACAGCGCATTGAAGACGGTTCGGCCGGCAGTCTTGCGGGTATGGTCGTCGGAGTTAAAGACTTGATATGTGAAAAGGATATACAAGCCACTTGCGCTTCTAATATTTTATCTGACTTTGAAAGCATCTATGATTCTACCGTTATAAAACGTCTTCGAGATGAAGATGCTATTTTATTGGGACGCTTAAATATGGATGAATTTGCAATGGGTTCATCTACTGAAAATTCTATTTATGGCCCAACGCGAAATCCCTCTGACACATCCAAGGTAGCCGGTGGATCATCGGGTGGAAGTGCAGCGGCTGTAGCAGCTGATTTTTGCACTGCTTCTTTAGGGTCTGATACGGGTGGTTCCATTCGACAGCCGGCATCGTATTGCGGCGTTGTAGGATTGAAGCCAACATATGGACGCGTGTCACGTCACGGACTGATTGCTTTTGCTTCTTCTTTTGATTGTATTGGTCCATTAACGCATTCAGTAGAAGATGCGGCTATTTTGTTACAGACTATAGCCGGTTCTGACGAGCACGATAACACGTCCTCGAGCAGAGCGGTTCCTGATTATCAGCAATTTGTTAAAGATCCGGATGTGAATATAAAGATCGGAGTTCCGGAGGAGTACTTTGGAGAAGGACTTGATGATGAAATTCGTGAGGGTATTGAACAAAAATTGGATTCACTTGAAGAGTCAGGAGCCGAGCTGGTACCTATCCATCTGCCACATATGAAATACAGTATTGCGACTTACTACATTTTAGCTACCGCCGAGGCTTCGAGCAATCTGGCTCGGTACGATGGCATTCGATATGGGCATCGTGCTGATATTGAGGAGGTGGAGCAGGAGTTAAAAGAAGAGAAGCAGGCCCTTGAAAAAGAACTTAAAACGGCAACTGGAGAGGAGCAAGAAGAGGTCAGCTCCCAGATCCAAGATATTGACTCGTCACTAATCCGATTGTACAAAAAAAGTCGTACAGAGGGATTTGGACCGGAAGTAAAACGTCGAATTATGCTGGGCACATATGTGCTTAGTGCGGGTTATTATGATGAATATTATGGCAAGGCCCAGAAAGTGCGCCGATTGATTAAGCAGGATTTTACGGAGGCCTTTGAAAAGGTTGATGTCATTGCGTCACCAACGGCACCTACTACTGCTTTTGAGCTTGGGTCGAAGAATGAAAATCCGATGCAAATGTATCTAAATGATATTTATACCACATCAGCGAATTTAGCGGGAATTTGTGGACTTAGCGTTCCTGCAGGTACTGATTCGGATGGTTTGCCGTATGGTCTACAGTTTATGGCTGATACTTTCGAAGAAGGTAAATTATTTAATGCAGGTCGGCTGATAGAACAGCTACCAGAATAGAAAAGGTATTATACTATGAGAAATCGTCTAGAAGAAAAGTGGGCATTCATCACCGGTGCAACAGCGGGTATTGGTAAAGCTACGGCTGAGCTTTTTGCACAGTCTCAATGTAATGTAGTTATCAATGGTCGCCGTAAAGAACGTCTGGAGAATTTAAAGAATCATTTACAAGAGGAGTATAAAGTAGCGGTAAGAATAGCTTGTTTTGACGTCCGTAACCGGGAGGCTATTTCTGATTGGTTATCTGCCTTTGATCAACCTATCGATATTTTAGTTAATAATGCCGGATTAGCTCGTGGGGTTGATGCGGTTTTTGATGCCCAGTTTGACGATTGGGATGATATGATAGATACGAATATCAAAGGGGTACTTAATATGACGCGGCTTATTGCACCGCAGATGAAAGAACGCAACAGCGGACACATCATTAATATTGGATCCATTGCGGGACATGAAAGCTATGACGGGGGATCTGTTTATTGTGCAACCAAACATGCTGTTAAAGCTTTTACCGAATCTACCAAAAAAGATCTTCACGGTACTAAGGTTCGGGTCAGCATGGTATCACCGGGACTGGTAGAGACTGAATTCAGTAATGTACGTTTTAAAGGCGATGATGATCGTGCTGACGAGGTTTATGATGATATGCAACCCCTTACTGGCCAGGATATTGCCGAAGTTGTACACTTTATTGCCAATCGTCCGCCTCATGTAAATATTATGGATTCCATCGTCTTTCCTGTTGACCAATCTTCTTCATCAATGGTTTATCGGGATGAGTAAACTGCGCTATGCCATAGTCTTTCTTATTTATGGGTTGGTGATAGGCTGCGGTGCTGGTTGTGAATCTAAAAACCAACTCACTTTTGAGAAACAGGGCAGAAATGTACCTTCCTTTAATGCCGACAGTGCCTACCATTTTATTGAGCAACAAGTTACAATGGGGCCACGAGATCCCAATTCTAAGGGGCATAAGCAGACCAAGCAATATTTATTGAACAAACTTCAATCCTATGCTTCAGATCAAACCGTTTATCCCCAGAACTTCTCTGCAGAGGGTTATGAGGGGGAAACACTGGAGCTTACGAATATTATTGCTGCTTTTAATCCACAGGCCACAGACCGGATCATGCTTTGCGCGCATTGGGATACCCGTCCGCGAGCCGACAGGGATACGATAAACACGCAAGAACCTATTTTAGGAGCTGATGACGGGGGTAGTGGCGTTGGAGTATTATTGGAGCTTGCCCGCCTTTTTGAGCGTCACAATCCGCCCATAGGCGTAGATATTGTGTTGTTTGACGGTGAGGACTATGGCAAGGAGGGAACTCTGTCAAAGTACTTTTTAGGATCCCGCTATTGGGTTAAAAATCCACCGGTGCCGGGCTATAAACCTCGTTTTGGTATTTTGTTGGATATGGTAGGAGGAAAGGCTGCCCAATTCCCACGTGAGGAGTATTCCATGCAATATGCCCCAGGGCTGGTCAGTGAAATTTGGGGCATAGCAGACAACATGGGCTATAGCAATCTGTTTTTGGATAAATCAGGCAGTGCAGTTTCTGATGATCATGTGATTATTAATAGAGAATTAGGTATTCCCACTATCAACATCATCAATCATACGGTTACCTCTGATGGTGCTGAATTTGCTCCATATTGGCATACTCACAATGATGATATGGATATCATCCAAAAAACTACATTGCAAAAAGTTGGCCGTGTAGTGGCCGAGTTGATTTATAATAGGATAGAAACCGATTCTTAGGAAGTTTTCTTCTGCTACGTTTTAAAATTTAAAGAGCAGGACTAAATCATTCTTTTCAACCTAATACCTGGGGCAGGTAATAGCTCATTAAAATCTTGTTTTAATTTTCAAATAGGTTTCTTTTGGGCAAATAGCTTGAACTGATAACTGGTGATAAATATAAAGAAAGATTAACCTGTTATTTTTATACATTCTAGTATATAAATGATTGTATCAGGGCAAGCTACTCAGTATATCTATTGATACCTAATGATGCAATATGTAAAGCTGGTTATTGAAATTTCAGAAATTCATCAGGAAAGCCTGATTGCTGAGCTTTTTGAGATGGACTTTACCGGCTTTGAACAGCGCGGAGGACAAATCATCACTTATATTGAAGAAAAGAAGTACAACCACTCCCAGAAAAAGCGTATTGAGCAGTTGTTGGCTACTTATCCCCAAGAAGGCTTCATCGAATCTGAAGAAATCATTGCGGATCGAAACTGGAATAGGCAGTGGGAACAAACGTTAAAGGCACAGACCATTGGGAAGTTCTTCGTTAAGCCTACATGGAGCAGGGAAAAATGTCCAAACAATAAGATATTACTTGAGATCGATCCCAAGATGTCCTTTGGCACCGGCTATCACGAAACTACACGCCTTATGTTAGAGGCATTACCATCTATTGTTACCAATGGTGATCATGTTATTGATGCAGGTACCGGTACGGGCATTCTGGCTATTGCAGCCGTAAAATTGGGCGTATCTCGTGTATTTTCATTTGATGTTAGCGAGTGGAGTGTTAACAATGCCCGTGAAAATATTTTGCTTAATGATGTTGCTGATGCTGTGACGGTGAAACCTGGATCAACTGAGGAAATTCCTGATAATTGTAGTGCCGATGTACTGTTAGCAAATATAGAGCGTAACGTGATTTTGTCAATGGTTCCTGACTTTAAAAAAGTTCTAAAACCCGAAGGTCAGTTATTACTATCAGGATTGTTACAAAAAGATCTAGACGTTATTTGTGATAGGCTGGGAGATGATTTTGAGGTCACAGATATAGCCCAGAAAAATGAATGGATCAGTATTCATGCAAATCGAATAGTTTTATGAAAGCTTCTATTGATATTGGTACAAATACCGTGTTGCTTTTGGTAGCTGAGGCCGAAGGTGACCGGCATATTCGAGTCGTTGAAGAGCAGGAACGCACGCCGCGACTGGGCAAAAATGTAGATGGTACTAATATTCTTGATGAGGATGCAATTGCCCGGACGATTGATGTGCTACTTGAATTTAAGTCGTTGCTCAATAAAGATTATTCTCATATAGAAGAGACTGTTGTTACAGCTACTAGTGCGGTGCGGGATGCTGGGAATCGTGCTTATTTTTTAGAACATGTTAAGAGTGAGACTGGATTTGAAGTGCAAGTATTGAGCGGGTCCGAGGAGGCTCAATATGCCTATTATGGAGCACAAAGTGTATTGTTAGGGGGCAACTTAAACCCCAGTAAAACCATTATTGATATAGGCGGTGGCAGTACCGAGATAGCATTGGGTAGTGAAGGTACTATTTCAGATTATCATTCTTTTGACATGGGATGCGTACGATATACCGAGCGCTATTTGGTGGATGATCCTCCAACCAGTGGACAGATACAATCGTGTAAAACGGCCATTGCAGATATGCTGATTCATCATCCGTTTGAGATATCTGGAGATACTTCTCTCATGGGAATTGCCGGCACTGCAACTTCACTAGCCTTTATAGAACAATCTCTTAGTAAATATGATAGGAATGATATTAATGGCTACCGTATTTCTTTGAATGATTTGGAGAGACGTATTTCGTTTTTACAAGAACTGTCGGCTAACGAGATTAGAAAAGAATACCAGTCCGTTATGGAGCACCGCGCAGATATTTTTCTTGCAGGATTACTGATCCTAGAAGGATTTATGAACAAATATGATTTGGAGGAGATAGTTGCTTCAACCGGTGGGGTAAGGCATGGAGCAATATTATTGGCTTAAAATAAAAAAGGTCCCGAAAATCGGGACCTTTTTTAAAGAAGTTGATTCGAAAATTATAATCCGAATCGCAAACCAGCAGAAATGTCAAACTGATCGAAATTGCTTACTGCATATTTTGCCTCAGTAAAGAAAGAACCAACGCCTATTCCAAATTCCGCACCGGCACCTAAGTTTAATCCGATTTCGGAATTACTAACAGTAACAAATTGGTTACTAACCGACTGTTTTGCATAGTTAAGTCCTGCTAAAGCATATACGCTTGTTGAAGCTTTAGAAACAAAAAGGTAATGAAGATTGGCATTTAACTCCCAGAAATCAGTATTGTCGGGGAAGAAAAATTTAAAATCAACAGCTCCTCTGAATTGATCCGAAAAGCCAGCGACTGCACCACCTTGGATACCGATAGCTTCAATTTGTGTACCATAAGTAGCACCCAAGCCGACTTTAAAGTCTTGCGCTTGTGCATTATTGTTAAAAAATAAACCGATCCCTACGATTAAAAGGGAAACTGTAAGTAGTTTTTTCATAGTATTGTTGTTCTGTTTGATTTAGTTTTGATAAGTTAAATTTAACTTTACTCAGAACACTAAGGATACCCCTACAACCCATTTTCCACAATGGTGTTAGTTCTCCCTTGGTTCTTGAGCTAATTGTAAAAAGAATTAATTTTATTCACAAATAAGAGTTCTTTTTAAAAGTAACCCTAATATTATTAGGATATCATACAATAGTTAAAGTTTAAAAGCTACACCAATATTTAACCAGCCCCAATTATTACCGAGTTCAGCATAAGCTCCTAATTGTTCAGAAAAATAATAACGGGCTCCTAAGTGAAAAGCAGCTACCATACCGCTACCTACATTACTCGAGACAAACGAATTAGAAAAACTGTAATTTCTGTAGTACAGTCCTAGCCCGCCATACAAGTCAAGGTTATCATTTCCCAGCTCCAGCAGCTCATTAAAGTGGTACGAGCCTTTACCACCTATATATAATATGCTTACACCACTACCTGATATAAACCCAAAGTCACCGCCAACCCCAATGATTCCGGTTTCAAGATCGGCGACACCGTATTCGGCACCGGCTCCCAACGGCAGTCCCAATCCTCCGCCTCCAAAGGTTGAATAGGTTGCTCCCAAGCCAATGCCGGCATTAATAACTAAGTCGCCCTCTTGAAAGGGGTATGAGGTTGCCATATTATCCTGGGCATTTGTGCTGTAAGCTGAAAAGAGTGTAAATCCTAATATTAACCATCCGTATGTAAGTAGCTTTTTCATAGTTTGTATTTGTATGTTGGATTAAAAAGAATAAATAGTTCGTTAAACATATAATATGCGTAAAAATAAATTAAATTGGGTCATATTTTATTAATATTTTTTATAAAGGCCAATGGGAATAACGATAATGATTCACTATGTTTAGCATTTTAATGGAAGTTAATATTTGCCAGACACTTTATGCCCGATCAGAGTACCGAAAAGTCTGAAAATTATTCACCCAGAGAAAATGCCTCAGAAAGTAGCTTAGAGGACGATTCCTTAGTAAAAAAAGCTAAGGGAGGGGATGAGCAGGCATATAGTCAACTAGTAGAAAAGTATGAACGGGCCCTGTTTTATCATATCCTAAAAATGGTGAATGATCGAGAGCAGGTAGAGGATTTGGTACAAGAAACATTTGTAAAAGCTTTTGACAATCTTGATACGTACAGCACAAACTATGCCTTTTCGACTTGGCTGTATCGTATTGCTACCAACCACACTATCGACTACCTGCGCAAGAAAAAATTAAATACTCTTTCGATTGATAGTCCGGTTAAAACCAAAGAGGGCGAAATGGAGATGCAGCTACCGGATGAGTCTGCAAGTACTGATCGCAAAATTATACAGAAACAGCGGCAGAAGATTGTTCAACAGGCTATACAGGATTTACCCGAGAAATATCGCAAGGTGATTGAACTTCGTCACATGGAAGAAAAAAGTTATAAAGAAATTTCGGAAGTACTCGATTCGCCATTAGGAACAGTTAAAGCCCATATTTTTAGGGCACGTGAGCTGTTATATAAGGAACTAAAAGATAAGAAAGGGCGGTTTTAGTAATCTGGGCTCAGATGTGAAGTATGAAACGCCTGTCATTTTTTAAATTTTACGTTTGTCTTATCATTAGTCACCTTTAATATTTGCTGCTGCAGCTGCGACGTTGTCTTTATATTTTTCAAATTTAGCCCGCCGTATTGCACTCCCCTCAAAAAGAGCATCATACTGCTTGATATCCAGTTCTTCCCAAAAATTAATGTCGTGATTAAGAATTTTGTCCCGTGGGGCCAAATCTTCCATTTGTCCGTATTGGGCATTCCGATTCCAGGGACATACATCCTGGCAAATATCACAGCCAAACATCCAATTGCCGAGATCATCGCGATGTTCGTCGGGAATTTCCTCTTTAAGTTCAATAGTTAGGTATGATATACACTTTGTTGCATCTACGCGATAGGGCTCGTAGATGGCGTTAGTGGGACAAGATTCTATACAACGGGTGCAACTGCCACAGTGATCTGTAACAGGCGTATCATACTGAAATTTGGCATCCACGATCATTTCTCCGATAAAGAAAAATGATCCTAAATTTTTGTTTAGGATATTAGAGTTTTTGCCCATCCAGCCAAGTCCGGATCGTACCGCCCAGGCTTTGTCGAGTACGGGGGCAGAATCTACAAAAACGCGTCCTTCTAGTCCGCCCAATAGTTCTTCAGTTTCGGCAAAAAGTGCTTTCAATTTCTTCTTATACACTTTGTGATAATCACGGCCCTGGGCATACTTTGCAATTTTGGGACTATTTTCTTGTTCTTGCTGCTGTTCGTGTTTGGGATGGTAATAGCTGCCAATAACAGATACCACTGATTTTGCGCCCGGTACCAGCTTGGTAGGATCTACCCGCTTATCAAAATGGTTAGCCATCCAGCCCATTGTACCTTGGCGATCTTGGTTGAGCCACTCTCTGAGCCGGCGTTCCTCAGTTTCCAGCCGTCCGGCTTTTGCAAATCCACAGGCATTAAATCCGAGCCGAAGAGCGGCTTCACGTACCTTTTGTGTCCGTTTTCTTAAATTCATAGTATAGTTAAATGGCTATAGGATTGGTCTTATAAAGTCAAGCATACCAATAACTAAATCATAAATTCTTTGGATCAACTTCTTTGGTTTTCCCATCCTGTAATTTTAGCGTACGCCGCGGATATTCCTTTACGGTATCGTAGTCGTGGGTGACCATGAGCACTGCCATACCGCGGTTATTGATTTGTTTGAGCAGCTCCATAATTTCGGCCGAAGCTCCGGGATCAAGGTTACCGGTAGGTTCATCAGCCAGCATAATACGTGGTTCGTTAGCTAAGGCTCTGGCAATAACGACGCGCTGTTGCTCGCCGCCGGAGAGATCTTCGGGCATATTTTTACGCTTATGACTTAGTCCCACCATGCCCAGTACTTCTAGTACGCGTTGTTTGATATAGCTATTTTTTTCGCCAGTCACCTTTAAGGAAAAAGCTACATTTTCATAAACCGTGCGATCGGGCAACAATTGGAAATCCTGAAATACAATACCCAGCCGGCGCCGAAGGTGCGGTACTTTTTTATCTTTCAGGGAAGTGACTTCAAGTCCTGCTACCTTTACAGAGCCACTGTCAGGCAACAAGTCGCGATAAATAAGCCGCAAAAAAGAACTTTTACCGGCACCAGTTTCACCAATAAGATAGGTAAAATCACCGTTTTCAAGATTAAAATCGAGATCATCGAGTACTGTTCGATGACTGTATGAGACACTTACATTTTGAAATTCTATTACTGAGTGTTGGGACATTGCAGGACCATTGTGATTCGAAGACTCTGTTCATCGGCTTCCTCAAAATCAAAGCCGTCATATTTTGCACGTATGTTATACGTGCTTTCGTTGATAATATCAAGCATTTGTTGTAGGGTGTATGCCCGCTGTTGATGTGTTTCTCTATATTGCTGGATTACCGTCTCTTGGTCATCTGCCAGTTCCTCAATCTTAAAACTGTTTGTATGGATTTGCTTATCGGGATTATAGCTGCTTTCTCTGATAAAGCGGTATCCATCATCTGTATATCCCTCTTCATCGTCAAGGTAGTCAATGGATTTAACTGAGTTTTTGGGAGTTGTAAAATCAAAAATAAGCAGGCTATTGGGCGCAAGTACCTTTTGCGTTTGGGATAGAAATTGCTGCACTTCATCTGCGCTCTGTAGGTAATTAATGCTGTCAAATATTGAGACCACAACATCAAATGTGCGGTTAATGTTGATGTCTAGAAAATCCATTACTTGGAATTGAATAGCATTATTGGATTTATCCTTCTTTTTGCGGGCTTTGGCAATCATTTCGTGAGATTTATCGGTGGCCAGAATTCGGTAATCATCAATTTGCCGCAGGGCATAAGAGAGGGAGCCGGTACCACAGGCCAGCTCGAGTACAGTTTGGGGATCAGGATGATGCTGAAGCATTAGTACATCAATAAAGTCGGCCCAGAGTCCGTAATCAACATCTTCCATGAGCGTGTCGTAAACATCTGCCAGCTTGGTATATTCACTGCCTTGGGTGTTTGTCATAGAGATACGGTTTGCTTTGCACGATGTTTGGACAACATATCTGCCAGTTTATAAGCCTGCTTGAACGAAGATGGATTAGCTTTATGCTGACCGGCAATATCAAAGGCAGTACCGTGATCGGGTGAAGTTCGGATGATTGGCAGACCTGCCGTAAAATTGACTCCTGCACCAAACGAGAGTGTTTTAAAAGGGATTAAGCCTTGGTCATGGTACATTGCCAGAATGCCATCGTAATTCTCATATTTTCGATTACCGAAAAAGCCGTCTGCCGGATGAGGACCGCTGGCATCGATATTTTGCTGACGAGCATTATTAATAGCCGGACTAATAATTTTGGTTTCTTCACTGCCTATAATACCGCCGTCACCTGCATGGGGATTCAATCCCAACACCGCGATTTTGGGGCGGGCGATAGAAAAATCTTTTTGCAGACTCTGGTTCATAAGAGAAATCTGATGGGTAATATCATCTACGGAAAGAGAGCTTGCTACATCTTTTACTGGAATATGAACGGAGGAGAGCCCCACTCGCAAATCATTATTGACGAGCATCATCATAAATTCATCAGTATCGGTTTGTTCAGCTAAAAATTCGGTATGCCCGGGGATGTTATATCCTGCAATGTTTACAGCTTCTTTAGAAATAGGAGCAGTAACTATTGCATCAGTTGTACCGTTCAGGCAAAATTCAATAGCCTTTTCGACAGCCAGCATAGCACATTTGCCGGATTGTTTGGTAAATGCTCCTGGTTCGATGACGGGACTTTCATCTTTATAGGGATTTAGGACATTAATTGCGTCATCTCTAATATCTTTTGCTGTCTGGGCCAGATGATATTTGATTTTAGAATCTAAATCCGATTGATAAAAATCAATAACACTTGGCGAGCTTAGGATAACAGGGGTTGTATTGCTATCTTGTTGGTCAGAAAGTGTTTTTAAGATGACCTCCGGACCAATGCCGTTAAAATCACCTCCGGTTATGGCTATACAGTTATTCATCAAAAATATCCGATCTTTATTTTCTAGTTTGTTCAACCAAGCGAAAATCTCCGAATCCGCTAGTGGCTTTAAAGATAAATTCTCGAGAAGGGTATGACCATATTTCTGTGGTGGCTCCCTTCGTTGGGAATTTTCGTTCAATATCATTGGGTGGCCCGTATTTTATATACACCTTACCCTGATCGGTGTTGTAGCCAAGTTTTTGTTTGGATGAGTATTTTTCAAAGGCGTAATCAATACGATTGTAATATTCGGTCATAAGCTCATTGAATTCGGTCTTGGGAGAAGGATCCCGTTTCTTCCAGTAATCTCTGAATTTTTGCTCTCGCTCTTTTTTAGTACCGCTTGAAAGCCGATTGATTGTTTTGTCATCGGCAATAAACCGGAGCATATCCACCGCTACATCCAGACTTAGCAGGCTATTGGGTATATCAGGCCAAACGGTTTGAAAAACAGTTTGTGCCACTGGTTTTGTTGAGCTTTGAGTGTCAACCGTAAGGCGATAAACCGCGTTGGGAAGTTTGGTGCCCGGTATTTTTATCAATGCGTAAGTATATCCATCTGATACTTGTTGCAAATCTACTCGTACACGTTCATTGTTTGTAGCTACCAGCGAGGGTTTGATACCCTTGTTGATATGTTTTTTTGCAAGCTTTTTGGAATAGACACTCTTAGCCTTACTGGTGTCTTTGTCCTGAATATTTAAATTTGTTACGGTAAGGCTGTAATTAGATTCTGTGTTAAAATCAGGTAAATAGACAAGGGCATAAAAATCAGTAGCGTATTTTACGTTTTTGCCGAACCGAGACAGCACTAATTGTGATAATTCCTGACCTTCGATGAAATTTTCGCCGAGAATAACATTCCCCACTTCTATTGTGTTATACCTAGAGATAGACAAGGTTTTTGCCCGTGATCTTCTTGATTCCGTTTCTTGTCCTTGTTTCATCTGAAGAACATAGCTGTAAACTCCGGGTGTAAGTGAAGTTTTAACATATCCACTCACAAATTTATCAGTAGATTGACTTTGTTGGTAATCGGCAGCAAAAGCAGTGTCAGACCACATGGTACGTCCCACCGAAGGCAAACCTTCAACCGAGACGTCCTTCCGTTTACCCAGTTTTGATTTATTAGATTTAAAAACTTCCATGTTGAGTTGTATCGCACTGTAAAACTCTTTTCCGGAAGGCCCGCTATTGTTCTTTTTAAACGACAAATAGCTATAGGGCATATTAAAAACCGTGGCGAGAGTAACTGTAGAATCTGTGTCACCGGGTAAGATGATTTGATCAAAAGAGGCAGGTTCTTGTTTATTACTCCGTGCAAGCTGCACATATTCGGGAAGACGTTGCGCGAAAAGATCGGTTCCATTGAAGGGGAGCAACAGGACAACAAAAATAGCTGAGTAAAGAAGCTTGGATAAGTTCACGATTCCAAAATTTAATTAAGAATGTTAATAAGTACTACAGCAATCTAAATTAATGAAGATAATCCGAAATACATATATTCATTACTTTCGGGATTGCTAAAAATCGTTATTTTAAACGCTCGAAATTGCAATCTATTACCTACAAAACGTAATTCACTCTATGAGTTCCAGCAATTCCGGTTCAACTTCTGCACAGGATCTACAATCACTTATTAAGGAAATCAATAAAACTGAGGCCGAGATCAAAAAGGGAGGAGGAGAGAAGCGAATTAAGAAGCATCATGATAAAGGCAAACTCACCGCCCGCGAACGTATTGATATGCTGATTGATGAAGACAGTCGACTTTATGAGCTGGGGCTCTGGGCCGGATACGAAATGTATGAGGATGAGGGCGGATGTCCCTCGGGCGGTGTGGTCACAGGAATTGGCAGCGTATCTGGACGCGACTGTGTGATTGTAGCTAATGACGCCACTGTAAAAGCCGGAGCGTGGTTCCCTATTACAGCCAAGAAAAATTTGCGGGCTCAGGAGATTGCTCTCGAAAATCGGTTGCCAATTTTGTATTTGGTAGATTCTGCCGGCGTTTATCTGCCGATGCAGGATGAAATTTTTCCCGACAAAGAACACTTTGGACGTATTTTTCGCAACAACGCACGGCTTAGTGCCGAAGGCATCCCACAGATTGCCGCCATTATGGGCAGTTGTGTAGCCGGCGGCGCCTATTTGCCGATTATGAGCGACGAGGCTCTTATTGTAGATGGAACCGGCAGTGTATTTTTGGCCGGCAGTTACTTGGTGAAAGCGGCCATTGGTGAAGAGGTGGATAATGAAACATTGGGTGGTGCCACCACACATACCGAAATTAGCGGTGTAACCGACTACAAAGTAGAAGATGATGAAGAATGCTTAAGTACAGTTCGGGATTTGGTAGATAAATTGGGTCCTTTTGATACTGCAGGATTCAATCGTAAAGATCCGGTAGCCCCCGCCCGTGATGTGACCGAAATATTTGATGTTTTCCCTGATGATAGAACCAAGCCATATGATATGCATAACATCTTAGAATGTGTTGTAGATGAGGATTCATTTACTGAGTTCAAAAAAGGTTATGGGCAGACACTCATCACTGGTTTTGCACGCGTGGATGGCTGGAGCGTAGGCATTGTTGCTAACCAGCGGAAGATTACGCGCACCAAAGAGGGCGAAATGCAGGTTGGAGGGGTCATTTATTCCGATTCCTCCGACAAAGCGGCCCGGTTTATTATGAACTGTAATCAGAAGAATATTCCTATTGTATTTTTGCAGGATGTGACCGGATTTATGATCGGCAAGCGTAGCGAGCACGGGGGAATCATCAAAGATGGGGCCAAGATGGTCAATGCAGTATCAAACAGTACGGTGCCCAAGGTTACGATTGTGATAGGTAACAGCTATGGTGCTGGTAATTATGCGATGTGTGGACGTGCTTACGATCCTCGATTTATGTATGCTTGGCCATCAGCTCAAATTGCAGTGATGGGTGGTACACAGGCGGCAAAAGTATTGACTCAAATCCGGGTTTCATCACTTGAGAAAAAGGGAAAAGAAATTACCGAGGAGGAGGAAGAAGAAATTATGAAAGAGATTAGTGAACGGTATGAGCATCAGACGGATGTACGTTATGCGGCGGCACGCTTGTGGGTAGATGGAATCATCAATCCTGTTGAAACGCGTGATCGTATTTCACATTCCATTAAATGCGCGAACTATAATCCCGATATTCCAGAGTTTAAAACTGGCGTGATGCAAACCTAATACAATAAACAGTAGTCAGTTAGCAGTATATTTTTTATTACATTTTTTTAATTAAGTATATCTCTTATCACATTTTTCAATTGTAAATTATAACCTAATACCAATCTTATGAAGTTAGTGCGTACTTTTGTTCTTTGTTTCGCCTTTCTGATGGTATGTTCATTGCAGGGATGGTCGCAGTCCTCACCCGCTGAGGCTTTAGAAAATGTGACGATCCATACTGCAGATGGCAATACTATTGAAGGTGGCACTATTGTTTGGCGTAATGGTGTCATTACAGCGATGGGCAGTGATGTATCTGTCCCGTTTGATGCCTACGTTCGCAACGGTGGCGACAGTCTCCATGTTTATCCCGGATTTATTGATGGCTTGGCGTTGTGGGGAAGTCCTGATATTGAAAAAGATTCTGGAACTCCTGATGAACCAGGTAACCCGGGTTATGCCAGGGCAGGCATTCAACCGGATCGCGAGCCGGCCGGCAATCTCAATTATGATACTAAAGTATTGAGAGAAGCTCCAAAACATGGTTTTACAACGGCAGCATTAGCCTTAAAAGGACGAATGTTATCTAGCCAGGTTGATCTTTTTTCCATCAACGGAAAACAGACTAAAGGTCATGTTCTGAAAAGTGG
This sequence comes from Fodinibius salinus, assembly GCF_008124865.1. Classification (NCBI taxonomy): domain Bacteria; kingdom Pseudomonadati; phylum Balneolota; class Balneolia; order Balneolales; family Balneolaceae; genus Fodinibius; species Fodinibius salinus. The sequence continues at coordinate 498,479 of NZ_VNHY01000001.1, forward strand.
ACTGGGCATACTTGCACAGTTCGAAGAAGCCGGGGGCACAGCCTATCCTTCTACAACGATGGGGATTATGGCACAATTGCGTCAGCTTTTTAATGATGCCAAAGCCCTAAAACAACAACAGCATTATTACGCATCAACGTCGGGCAATTATTCTGCTCCGCAAGAAAATCATGTATTACAGTCACTCTATCCAGTGATGCAGCAAGAGCAGCCGCTTTATTTTGTTGTTGATAGTAAAGAAAATATTGAGCGTTTGTTTGAGCTTCAGGATGAACTGGGTTTTGAGGTTGTGCTTGTATCCGGAAAAGAGGCATATAAAAAGGCTGATGAGTTGAATGATCGAAACATTCCGGTATTAGCCAGTATCGATTTACCGGAGAAACCGGAATGGAAAAAAGCACAGGAAAAGAAAGAAGAAAAAGAAAGTGAGTCTGTGGAAGAAGTGACCGATGAGATGCGCATTTTTCGGGAACGTCAGCTGGCAGCTTATAAAGCGGATGTCCAAAATATAAAAAAGTTACTAAATGCTGGTGTACAGGTTGGATATGCCTCGAATGGATTCAAGCTTACTGATATCCAAAAGAATATTGCAACGCTCAAAGAAGAGGGCGGACTAAAGGATGAGGATATCTTACAAATGCTAACGCAACATACTGCCGATATATTGGGCTATGGACAGAAATTGGGTGATGTTACTGAAGGACGCATGGCCAACTTTACCGTGTTCACAAAGCTATTCACCGATGAGAAAACCAAAGTGCTTTACTCGGTTACTGATGGTACACTTACCGAATTTGAATCAGAATCTTCCAACGATTAAGTATTATGAAGAAGATAATTGTACTGCTATTTACACTGTGCCTTAGTTTTAACGGCTTGGCACAGGAAACAGGATCCGTACTGATCAAAAACGGAACAGTCATTACTATTACTAATGGCAATAAAGTTGATACCGATGTATTGATTGAGGATGGAACCATTACTGAAATAGGAAAAGATCTTTCTGCTCCAAACGGAGTTGAAACGGTTGATGCTGAAGGCAAATACGTGATGCCCGGCATCATTGATGCACACTCTCATATTGCAGCTGTTGATGTTAATGAATGGACCAATCCCGTAACGGCCGAAGTATCAATGGAGGAATCCATTAATCCCAATGATATTAATATTTATTGGGCGCTGGCCGGCGGTGTAACGTCTATTCATCTAATGCATGGTTCAGCTAATGTGATTGGAGGGCAAAATGAAACACTAAAGCTTCGTTACGGAGCAAATATGAATGAGATGCGTTTTAAAGGTGCTCCTCGAACCATCAAGTTTGCGCTTGGTGAAAACCCTACTCGTGTACATGGACAGGGATTTGGCGTAAAGCCGCGCACCCGCATGGGCGTTGAGCAGGTTATTCGTGACCATTTTGATGCTGCTCAGGATTATAAACGAAATCGACAGCAGTATCTTGATGCCAAAGAAGCTTACGAAAATGGCAATCGGGATGAACCACCTGTTCCTGTTGCCAAAAATGAACGGCTGGAGGTTTTGGTTGATATCCTGGAAGGAGATGTGTGGATTCACACGCACTCGTACCGCGCTGATGAAATTGCCATGTTGATGCGGGTCTTTGATGATTATGGCATTGAGAATTTTACCTTTCAGCATGCTAATGAAGCGTTCAAGGTTGCGCCTGAACTGAAAGAGAATAACGCCTATACTTCGGTTTTCGCCGACTGGTGGGCTTATAAATTCGAGGTTTATTACTCTACGGCTTACAATGCTTCGATCCTGAATGCTAACGGAGTGCGGAACAGCATCAACTCCGACAGCGGTGAGCTGATCCGTCATCTTAACCACGAGGCTGCTAAAGCGGTGCATTACGGTAATACCAGCAAGCAAGATGCCTTAAAGATGATTACAATTAACCCTGCTATGCAGCTGGGTATTGATGACAAGGTAGGTAGTATTGAAGAAGGCAAGCACGGTGACGTAGCTATCTGGAGTGGTCATCCATTAAGTATTTACAGCAAGACGGAAGCTACTTATGTGGACGGCAAGAAGTATTTTGATCGCTCTGAAGATAAGAACGATATGCGCTTGCAACCTGATGCTGAGACCGACTTTGATGAGGGCAGAAACCGTTGGTACAACGAAAACGGTCGCCAAGACAAAACATGTCTGCAAGGTGCTGAAATTCGATTCAGCAAGAAAGGCATGAAGCTTAACCAGAGCAATAGTAATTAGAAATGAGAAACGCAGGATTTTTTATGAAATACTTTAAACGACTTTTTACAACGAGCCTGCTGGTGTTAGTTATCGGGATGGCTACTCACGCTCAGATCACCGAAAAAGCCAGCTATGGCAAATTTGCAATTACGAATGCAACCATTCACACTGTCACTAATGGTGTGATCAAAAATGGTATAGTGCTGATTGATGGAGAGACAATTGTTCACGTGGGCAAGAATGCCAAGATCACAACCGACTATAAGCGCATAGATGCATCAGGTAAACACGTATATCCTGGTTTTATGGATGCGGGTACGCAGCTCGGTCTCCAAGAGATTGGGGCTGTGGCGGTGACCAATGACCAGGCTGAACTGGGCGATTATAACCCTCATGTTCGAGCATTTACGGCTGTTAATCCCAGTAGTGTTAGTATCCCGGTAACCAGAGTTAATGGTGTTACGCATGCGATCTCTATGCCCGTATCAGGACAATTGTCCGGCAAGGCTACACTTATTGATTTATACGGTTACTCACCCGATTCGATGGCCGTTCAGCCCAATGCGGCAATGCACTTAAATTGGCCAACCGCTCAAAAAGCAGGCCAGTGGGATGACCGTAGCGATAAAGAGATCCAAAAGGAGTACAAAGAAAATCTCAAGAAACTCAATGATTTTTGGTCAAGAGCGGAATTCTATAATAAAATGATGTCCGCCTATGAACAGAATCCTGACCAAAAAGAAAAACCGGATGCTAACAAGAAGATGCAGGCCATGCGAGAGGTGGTTACTGGTCAAATTCCGGTTATTGTTTCGGTGGATGCCAAGAAGGATATTCTCAATGCTATCGAATGGATAGAAAAGCATCCCGATGCGCGATTCATTTTGGCAGGTGTTCAGGATGGATGGCGTGTGGCCGATGAGATTGCAGAAGCGGGACTTCCGTGCTTGGTTTCTACACTTTATACGCCGAACCGTGATTACGATAATTACCAACGACCGTATCAAAATCCTGGAAAGCTACATGAGGCGGGAGTAAAAGTTGCTATCGCTACCGGGGGAGTTGAAAATGTTCGTAATGCGCCATATCACGCTGGATTTGCAGCTAACTATGGATTAGGTAAAGAAGAGGCCCTGAAGGCAATTACTATTAACGCTGCTGAAATTTTCGGCGTTGATGATAAGTTAGGTAGCATTGAAAAGGGCAAAAAGGCAAATCTTTTTATTGCTGATGGCGACCCTTTTCAACCAATGAATCATATTACCCAGGTATTTATCAGCGGATATAAAATTCCGATGGTGAGTCGACATACACAGTTGTACGAAGAATATCTGGACAGAGGAGCCAAGAAAAACAATTGACTTGGCAATTAGTAAATCTTTTAGAGGTGTGGCATGAGAGGTGTCACACCTTTTTTTATGTTTTAATCATTAATTGGTCATTTTAAAATGATATCAACCATCTATTTTTCCCGAGCGAAGATGTAAGAGGCATGCAAGGAGGAATTCTTTAACTAATTATTTCAACAGATTATAAATCCATGTTTTCATCTTCTTATAAAGCTGCAGTCATCCAGATGAATAGCCGGACTAATCTGGATGCTAACCTCGAACAGGCTTATAATTTTATTGAGGAAGCTGCTGAGCAAGGGGCAAAGATTGTTGGGCTTCCCGAAAATTTTTCATTTCTGGGAGGTCTGTCAATGCGGATGAAACAAGCGGATGAAATAGCAGAACGTGTACCTGAATTTTTATCCCAAACGGCCAGCGAATTTTCTATTTATCTGATGGGTGGCAGTTATCCTGTTCCCACATCGGATAATAAGCTGTATAACCATTCTACACTCTATAATCCACAGGGCAAAGAGCTGGTATCATATAACAAAATTCATCTCTTTGATGTGGATTTAGGCAATAATGAGTCGTATCGAGAATCAGATTACGTAGAATCAGGAGCACTGAATCCAACAGTATATGAGGACGAAAATATCGGTAGCTGGGGACTTACAGTTTGCTATGATCTTCGATTCCCCGAGTTGTATCGCAAATTAATGGAGAAGGGATCGCATGTTTTATCTATCCCTTCAGCCTTTACCTATACCACGGGAAAGGATCACTGGCGTTTGCTGTTAAGAGCACGAGCCATCGAAAATACGGCATACGTTTTTGCTCCCGCACAGACAGGTACGCATGGCTCGGACAGAAGGACATGGGGACATGCCATGATTGTGGATCCCTGGGGTAACGTAATTGCCGATGCCGGTACTGAGCCGGGCGTTGCCTATGCTGAGATTGATCATAAAAAGATAAAAGAAGTACGATCACAGATCCCTTCACTGGAGCATCGCCGTTTATAGAGATTAAATGTAAGAGTCTAAAACACCCTAAGGATAACAGATACTCTTTTTGAGTCTTGAGGTAGGGAGCCGTATAAAAATACCAGGTCAAGAATTGGAAGAATATTGATACAGAAGTTGATCTGTCAATAAAAGCGTAGCTGAAAGGGCGGCAAGGAGAATAACACTTAACAAGGGTTCCCAGATGATAAATCCGCCTACAAATCCCAATACAGCACCGAGGTACTGGATGTATTGCAGCTGCTCATTGGTAGCCGAACGGATAATGTTAGCAATATGCTGTTCGTCATAATCGCGCAGATTTTCTTCAACCAATTTTTGCACATCAAGTTGATTGATAAGTTTATATAGTAACGAGGTGACGATATCTTCGATAGTATTGCTGTGACCGTCGATTTTTTGAGGAAGCTGGTCGAGTAGTTCATCTACTTTATCAAGACCATCTTCGACTGAGGTAGGTATTTGCTTAAGAGCTTCTTCGATGATTTGCTGCATTTCTTGTCCCTTTACAAAAGAGTAGGCCTTAAGTGCCACTTTCTCGAATGATTTATCATGGATAGCTTCTTCAATTTGAAGGAGAATGCGCTGGGCCAGTGCTCCGCGTATTTCCGGATCAGCAATCATTTCATCAAGGTAAGAAATGCCCCATTGTTTTAGATCAGATCGGAACTCTGGATCATCTATAATACTTTTTATGTATTTGGTTGATTGCTCACGATAGCGGCTGATAGCGTTCGACTCATTGATTTTTTTCTTAATGATTTCCTGGTTAATAAGATCATCAGAAACAGTTTTAGCCAGCCTAAAAGCAATACGGTCTTTCTGGGCGGGAATAAGTCCGTGACCCAATATAGGGCGTTTTTCAGCCGGTTTAAACAACATGGTAATAGCCAGCCAGTTGGTAGTGAAGCCAATTAAACCGCTGACACTCACAATTTTAAGCAGTCCTTCAAATTGCAGTGATAATCCCCATACTTCAGCAGTTAAACCATTAAAATCCCAGAAAAAAGATATGCCAAAAGTAATAGCCAGCACGTAGGGTACTGCAGAAAGCAGGTCAATAAGTGTAGAGCTGTACTGTGCTTTACGTTTGGGTTGAGTAGTGTCTACGTTATCTGATTTTCTGAGGCTTTCAATATAACTGTGTCGGGCCACAATTTGCCAAAGCTGTTGGGCATGGTGCCGCGTTTTATCTTTGGCTGCTTCAAGAGCCTTTTTGCTTGTTTGGTCTGTCTCTAGCTGCTGTTCACTCATGGCAGTTAATTTATTTGACGTCTAACACAAAAGCTATACGCAAATATGGCGAAGTAGTTAGGGTATGTATATTTATAATGAACTGTAATTAATTTTTCTGCCTGTTTTATTTTAGGCTGCTTACAAACTAACCACCTTCAGAGTTCTTCTGCACTTGATTATGATGCTAAGCTATTTTTAGAACCTCTATTCTACTTCATTTAAATAAAAGTCCTCACGGGCGGTCATCTGCTGTTTTTGGTCGTTGGTTTTATCTTCGTAGCCTGCTAAATGCAGTAAGCCGTGAATGTAGATCCTTAAAAATTCTTTTTCAGGGGATTCGTTGAGCTCTTTCGCCTGTTCTCTAATTCGGGGAGCACAGCAGAACATTGTGCCTTCAATAGCACTGTTATCCTCAGAGTTATCATAGCGAAAGGTAATTATGTCAGTAATGTAATCGCGCTCGAGATGCTCTTTATTTATACGTACAATTTCTTCCTGATCTACATAAACTATTTCAACAAAGTTAAATGAACAGTCCTCTGATTTAGAAAGGGTAGTGGCGGTTGAATCAAAAGTTGAAGAGGAGAGTGGAATATCCGAGTCTGTTTCATTAAAAACCTGGATATCAGGCTGTTTGTCAGCCATCGATTTCATCTTCGTCAAATGAGAAATTATCGGTCTCTACAGATTCAGTAAGCGATAGGGCAATAGCACACATCATCACATCTTCGGGAAGGGTCGTAAAATCGCTGTTTAAGATCGCATCACTTACATTCGCATACAAGCTGCATCCTGCTGCTTCTTCTACGATTAATCCTGATGTACGTCCTTGTTGTCGCCCAAAAAAGGTAACCTGTTGTAGCATATCACTGGCAATAAAAGCCGTGCAGTTGTGGAGCTGCAAAAAGGTGTTTTGTGCATAGACAGATACCATATTCATTTCTTCGTCTTCAATATCCAGCCCAAGGTGTATTTCGAGTGCTAGTTTACGACCCTCTTTTTTATTTTCGACTTCCAACCGATATACATCATTGCCTAATGGTTTTGCGGTTGTTCCAAGGACATCTGCAATAGCATCGATATTTTCTTTTGTAAACTGGTGAACCATGAAGTAAAAATTTTAGCAGACTATTATATTGAATATGATAGTTAATATACTATTCGCTGCCAAAAATTAGAAATTTTTGGTTGATGATTCCATATTGTTATAAGATATCACCTAACTGGTCTATCTGAGCCTTATTTTCTTCTTTTGATCCGGGTATCGAAATGAGCTGACCAGTGATGTCATCCACCTGTTTTTTAAGTTCCATGGCTTGATCGTTGTTACCCGCCATAAACATTATCCGTTGTATGATGGTCAGGTGCGAAATGTTACGAGAAACATTTCGAGCTATGTTTTGTCGCTGTGATGCAATGTCTTTAAGCTGATTCCTAAGTTGCTGTTGCTTATTCATATTGGCATTCTTCCGCGCTGTTTTACTCCGCTGATCGATTTCACTGATTTGGCTCTGAATATCCTGATAATCATTCATATCAGAACGCAAGTTATCCAGCACTCTTTGTTTAACGCTGTTTGCCAACCTCAGGGCATTGGTAGTGTCACCGACATCAGCATAGCTGAAGGCATAAAGCACTATGGGATTTGCGCTCATTGTTTGCCTGTTAAAAGGGAGACGTTCTTCGCCCCATTGTAGCCAGTGACGAGCACTGTCCGCCTTACCCATTTCTTTGTATTTGCTGGCCAGTTCGGTAATACTAAAGCGGTAATTCGTTAACATGCGCCGAATATTCTCATCAAAATAGGCATCAGGGTTATTCCACTCACGAAAACGAAATTTATTAAGTCGCTTGGCGTGAATTTGCGGATCCAGCCATCCGAACCGTTCCGCTTTATGACGTTTGGGAACAACTCTGAAGGCCTTACCCTCGAACCGGAAGTAGGGTTGTAAATTCAGCTGACTTTGGGTAGAAACGGTGTTGGCAAAATAAATGGGCCGCAGCCAATCGTTGGTTCGAAGAATATTTAAAATTACATCATCCTGCACTTGGGTATAATAACGTTTCTTACCGTCACGTCCCTTGCCGGCAGGTCTTCCTTGGTAATACCAATCCATACTGTCATCCAGAGAATCAACGGGCATGCCAAATCCAATACCCTCTTTATAGATGTTAAGTGAGGTGTCCGGATTTACATTTAGTGCTTTTTTATAGGCTCTATCGCTGGAAAAAGCGTTTTTAAGCATTTCTTTCCCGACCGGAATGGAAAGTGTATCCGGATTATAAAGATCATAGCTTTGTGTAGCCTTCTCAATTTCTTCTTCCGACATTGAGATAGGCAATGGCGGTGATTCATGTGACCATTGGTTTTTAAGCTGTTTGATATACCAGTCGGTATTAAGCAGACTCAGGCAAACAATACGTACATCTGTGCGTATTCCCTCAACTTCTTGGAGATACCAGAGGGGAAAGGTGTCATTGTCACCATTGGTAAAAATGATGGAGTTTGGTGCTGTTGACTGCAATAAGTTATAGGCATAGTCAGGAGCAACATATCGTTCACTTCGATCGTGATCCTGAAAATTCTGTACTCCCATTAGTAGAGGTGAAGCACAGAATAATATTCCCAGTAATCCATATGCCGCAGCCTTACTTTTACCTAAATAATCTTTAATTAATTCTACTAATCCTATGCTACCCATACCAATCCATATGGCAAAGGCAAAGAATGATCCTACGTAGGCATAATCCCGCTCGCGGGGCTGTAGGGGTGTTTGGTTCAAGAAAACAATAATGGCCAGACCCGTAAAGGCAAAGAGGGCAAAGACCGAGAGCGCGCGTTTCCAGTCATTCTGGAAGTGAAAGAGCATACCAAATATGCCCAGTAAGAACGGGATATAGAAATAACTGTTATGTGCGGGATTATTTTCGTGCTCTGTTTCACTTAACCCTGATTGCCAGCCGGCATCCTGCATATCAGCATCGCGGCCAATAAAGTTCCAGGCAAAATAGCGCCAATACATATGTTTGACTTGGTAATCCAGAAAGAACTCAAAATCGCTGGAATACTTAGAATACTGGCGGACATGTCTGGGGTTACCGGAATATCGACGGGGAAAAAATACCTCTTCTTGTCGGTTAATACCTCCTTGAGAGTTATCAAAGGTATATCCTGTTAACAGTGGTGTATTCCCGTACTGTTTGCGCTCCAGGTAGTCAATAAAAGATTCTACTGTTTCGGGATCATTCTCATCAATAGGCGGGTCGGCGGCAGAGCGGATAAAGATGAGTGCATAAGAAGAGTACCCAATTAATATCATCGTATAACACAGAATGATGATGTTAGCGGTCCGGTTGTTATTTTTGTGGGTATAGTAAAGTCCGCTGGCAATGGCAATTATCACCATGATGATAAAGCTCAGCGGACCAATAAGTCCATAGCTGGCCTTTGTTACCTGTTCCATGATAGATGGAATAGACTGTAGGGTAAAGGGGTAAATCAAAAGGAATGAAACGACAGCTAAACCGGCCATACCAGCAAACGAAGTCCAAGTAAATTCTTTCTTTTTAAAGTAGATAATGAGTGCTACAAAGAAGAGGGCCAGCAGATTCAGCAGGTGAAGTCCCAAAGCAAGGCCAAACAAATAGGAAATCAGAATAAGCCAGCGCTCATTGTGGGGTTTATCATGATTTTCGGCCCAGACCAGAGCAAGCCAAACCACCATAGCCGTAAAGAACAATGAAATAGCATAAACTTCTGCTTCGACGGCATTGAACCAGAAGGTATCAGTGACCGCAAAGCTGAAAGCACCGATCAGAGAACCACCATACATACCAATTTTGTCAAAGCTAACCATTTGTTCGGGAGCGCCTTTCCATTCGCGTACTAATCGTACGCTAATAAGATAAAGCAGCATTACGGTGAGTGCCGAGCTAAGGGCGCTGATAAAGTTAATGCTCACAGCTACATAGCTGGTCGGCATAAACATGGAGAAAATGCGTCCCAGTAATGAGTAAAGTGGTGCCCCGGGAGGGTGGTTAACTTGTAGTCCATGGCCTACGGCAATAAATTCACCGGCATCCCAAAAACTAGCCGTGGGTGCCATTGTGAGCATGTACAATATTAGGGAGGCAACAAAAGTGAATAGTGCTAAGGTACGATTCGTTGATTTGTGGTCTGAAAACATTCGTGCTTAAATTAAATACAAGAAATTGCCATTAATCAGCAGGCAATAATAGTGATAGGTGTGTTGGATTCAAAATAAGAATTTTTGTTCCCGCTGTTAAAATATTCAACGCAGGGAGATGACAAATATTTTTATTTGGATGTAATTTCAGAATAACGATTGCCAATCGATAAAAAAAGACTAAAAATAGCTGTCACGTAATTTTATTGACAAAGGCTTTTAAAAACTGTTTAATTGGCAGTGGTCCCGAGTTTGTAAAGGAATATCGATTATTTATGTGATATTAAGGTTGCGGTGACCTATACGCAGTGGTATGATAGGTTTTAAAAGTCTTTCAAGAACTAAATCTATAGGATGCTATGAGTTCAACAAATAATAGTAACAATCTATTTTCCTCAAAGTTGGGGTTAATTCTAAGTGTGCTTGGCATTGCAGTGGGTACCGGTAATATCTGGCGCTTCCCGCGTATTGCTGCACAAAACGGTGGACAAGAGGGGGCTGGAGCATTTCTTATCGCCTGGATCTGCTGCCTATTTTTATTTTCTATTCCACTGATCATTGCTGAATATGGCATTGGTCGGCATGGGCGTAAAGGAATAATTGGCTCATTTATTAAACTAGTGGGTCGAAAATATGCCTGGATGGGCAGCTTTATTGGTTTTGTAGCTACGGCTATCATGTTTTATTACAGTGTAGTTGCAGGATGGTGTCTCTACTATTTGGTTGAATCCATCACAAGTAGCCTGCCGACAAATGTGGCGCAGGCCGAAGCAGTGTGGTATGGCTTTCAGGGTTCATATCTGCCATCGGTTTTTCATGCTGCCATGATGGCTATTGGTGGATATATTGTTGTAAAAGGTATCTCATCTATCGAACGTATCAATAAGGTGTTGATTCCCTCACTGCTGTTGGTAGTTGTAATATCACTCATCCGGGCGGTAACCCTGGAGGGGAGCGGACAAGGACTTGAATATCTTTTTACGCCTGACTGGTCGATGCTCAGCGAACCAAGCTTGTGGCTTGAAGCTCTTACACAAAATGCCTGGGATACCGGTGCCGCATGGGGACTCATTTTAACGTATGGTGCGTACATGCGAACGCGCGATGATATTACCATCAGTGCTTTTCAGACCGGTATTGGCAATAATATTGTATCACTGCTGGCAGCAATGACCATTTTTGCTACCGTTTTCGGTACGTTGGGCAGCAGTATGGCTAATAAAGAAATTATTGAACTTATGCAGACATCAGGTCCAGCCTCTACAGGACTTACCTTTATGTGGATGCCGCAGCTATTTAGTAAAATGGCCGGTGGATCTATCTTTGCTATCCTCTTCTTCCTTGGATTAACCTTTGCAGCCTTTAGTTCACTGATTTCAATGATTGAGCTGGCCAGCCGTGTTTTTGTTGACATGGGCTTCCACCGCAGAAATGCGACTATTGGCATTTGTATTACCGGCTTTTTACTGGGGATGCCATCTGCGATTTCAACAGATTTTTTAGCTAATCAAGACTTTGTATGGGCAGTGGGACTAATGGTATCCGGAGCTTTTATGTCTTTTGCAATCATTAAATTTAAGCCCGAGAAATTTCGAATAACCATTGTTAATAACAAGGAAAGTAAAGTTCAGCTAGGCAAATGGTGGTCCGTTATTATCAAATATGTGGTTCCTGTTGAGGTTATTTCGCTACTCATCTGGTGGATATATCTGAGCATAACTTCTTATGCTCCTGAGAGTTGGTATAATCCGCTGAGTGCTTTTTCAGTAGCTACCATCGCCGTTCAGTGGGGTATTGGCATGGCATTATGTTACTTCTACAACGATAAGATTACCGAAAAGACAATAGCTGCAGATAAAGGTTAATCCATCTTTTGCTCAATTATTTTCAAAGAATCCCTAATTTCAGAGAGAATGCTTAGAGTAGATTCATCTGCAGCAGATGACGATTGCGGCTGAGTTCTGTTGGTAACTTTATCACGTTGGTTGAGTACTAATTTTCTAAATTCGGCTGCATTTTCAATCCCGATAAGTTTAAGGTTCGCTTGTCCCTGTGCGCTTCCGCCGGCCGTTTCTACTTTCAGGATGCTCATTTCAAAATATTTAAGCAGCGGACCTTGCCGAAAGGTAAGATCCTGGATTTTGTCCAGTGGAATGGTCTTTTCCATGTGGAAAATATAGCCCCTTTCGAATTGTAGTGTCCGCTCGCTAAGATCAGCTCGTAAATAGCTGTAATACTTTTTGATGAAGAAGGGGGCAATAATAAAGTAAAATGGCAGTAACACAATGCCTACAATGGTACAAGTTAATATTATAGCCCCTGAAACAAGAAGATATGTTTTAACTTTTGGTGTGAATTTGGCCTTTTTGATAATGTTCGGTTCCGACATAATTAGGTTTGTTTAGTTGATTAATTACTCAGTTAACGCAATATATACCAATCATTATTAGCTGCAATTAAGATCATCAATTAATTTTGATTAGGTGGTTCAGCCTCAACAAATACACGTTTTACATTTGGGAAGCTTTGCTTAATCTCTTTTGTGATTTTATCGATGTCTTCTTCAATTAGTGAAGCCGTCAGTGAATCCTCAAAATCTACGCTAAGCGTAGCCAGAATGTATTCAGGCCCCATGTGTATGGTAAGTGCTTCATTTATAGCCTTAATGGCTTTATGACGTGAAGCAATATTTTTGATCCCGGATATAATTTTTGGATCTGCGCTTTCACCAATTAAAAGGCCTTTTGTTTCATAAGCCAACCACGCGGCTGTTGTCCCAAGGATGAGTCCGATACAGATAGATGCAATACCGTCGAAAATGGGATTGCCTGTCCATTGGCTAAGGCCAATGCCTGCAAGTGCTACAAATAAACCGGCCAGGGCAGCCGAGTCCTCAAAAAGAACCACAAAAGTAGTAGGGTTTTTCTCTCCGTGGACGGTTTCAAAAAACCCTTTGTCTTCTTTTACTTGGTTGAACGCTTTAAGCGCAAAGTACCAGGCGATACCTGTGGCAATAATCGCAAATCCCAATACCCCATAGTTAAGCATTACATTTTCAATGGGATGGGGATCCATAACGCTGTGAATCCCTTCATAAATGGAGACGCCCGCGCCCACAGCAAATACCATTATGGCTACAATAAAGCTCCAGAAATAAATTTCTTTACCATAACCAAACGGGTGATTTTCGTCTGCAGGTTTTTGAGCTTTTTTAATCCCCAGTAAAAGCATAAGTTGATTTCCAGTATCAACAGTCGTATGAATACCTTCAGAGAACATAGCTGAGCTGCCGGTAAGAAAGGCGGCACCAAATTTAATTAAAGCGATTATCGCGTTGGCAACAAGAGCAGCATAAATTACTTTTTTTGAAGAAGCAGCCATAGAATCAATATTGGTTAGATTAATATAAATTGGGACCAATTATAGGTAATAATAAGCAACAGCGAAACGGTAATAATGTATCTGATAAAAAAATTATATTTGGTTGTAAGTTTTTGGGGTTGGCAAACGACTAACATTATGTAAGAGACAAGGAGCTTTGATTAGGCCTATAAGACCTATATAATTTTTTTGTGAAGATTACCGAGCAGGATTTTTTCGACATTATTGAAGAGTATTACCCGACTTCGTCATTTGTGTCGCATATATCCAGATGGGATGGAAGAGCAGAAAGATATCTATCAGGTAATTATTGCTGAAGCTTGGCGTCCGCTTTCGTCATTTAATGGGGAGGCCCGCATAGGAACTTGGATATATCGTTTGGCTGTAAATACAGCTATGTCTTATAATCGTAAAAAGGAAACCAGACAAAACTATCACTCCAAGTATAAAAAAGAACAAGGAAAACCAACTTTTACACCTAAAGATCATGGACAAGATGAAATGTTGTCGAAGTTGTATCGGGCCATTGTAGGTTCAATGCATCAGAAAAAGCTACTATCACCATGTATTTGGGTGATTTTAGTTACAGAACAATTGCTTTTGTCACTGACATTACTGAAAACTACGTGGGTGTAAAGTTGAATCGTATTAAAAAGAAATTATCACAAAAAATAGAAGAAAATGATGGAGCTTGATGAATTGAAAAAAGTATGGAAGAATGAGCAGCCTGATCCGCAATGGGAGTATTCCCGAGCAGAGCTTTTAATGCTTCTTAATAACAAAGTCATCTCTTTTGAAAAAGAAGTACAGTCAAGAGATAAACTGGAAATTCTTGCCTGCATTATCGTGGTTATTTTCTTTGGAGTAACGTTTTTTCTGACCAGCTCTATATGGCAAAGAACAGGAAGTGCCATCCTGGTTGTAGCTGCCGGATTTATCTGTTACCGACTGTATGCTACCAGCAAGCGCTCTGCTGATAAAGATCATTCAAAAGACCAGACAATGGCGGACTATCTGAAGGCTGAACTTGAGTTTGTCAAGCGACAAAAGCAGCTGCTAAACAATATTTTTTGGTGGTATATTTTACCACTTACAATCGGTTTACTTTGTTTTGCCGCTGGTTTCCAAATATCCCCTGTGTACAAATACGGTTATATGGGAGTAGTGCTTTTAATTGGAGCTATTGTCTGGAAGCTTAATCGTAATACTGCAGCCCAACGGTTTGATCCGCTTCTGACCGAAATTGAAGATGCCCTGCATTTATTAGAAGAAAATGAGTAAATTATAATTCAATTATGATTTTTATGAGGTCCTTACTGCGACGATTTTTATGTGGATGTCTCGTCGGTTTATTCCTTTCTACTGTAGCACTTGCACAGACCGATAAACTGGAAAAGGTTCGACAAAGCGTTGGGCAGCATATCGCAGAAAATGAATTTATAGGGGCTGCTATTGCGTATATTGATTCTAGCGGCCAGGCATCATTTATACTGGATGGTACTCAAAAGAAAGGCGGACAGGCCGTTGATAAGAAAACTATTTTTGAGCTAGGTTCCATTACCAAAGTATTTACTGCCCTTGCAGTAGCTGATTTTCTTGGCCGTGATAAAGAGGTGCGTCTGGATAGTAAAGCTGAACCTTTGCTCCCCGAGGGATATCAGCTGCCCGAATACAAGGGAAAAGGCATAACCCTGCAACATTTAGTTACACATACTTCCGCACTTCCCCAAATTCCGGACAATCTGCCGGTCTCTTCTGCTAATCCTTATGCCAGCTACGGGGATTCTCTGTTTCAATCCTACTTGGTTGACACTGAACTCAGTCGTGCGCCCGGAAGTCAATTCCAGTATTCCAATTCCGGTATGGCATTAGCGGGACGTATTCTTGAACATCAGTCGGATCAGTCTTTTGAGCAAATTATTAAGAATAAAATTGTAGGTCCGTTACAGATGCAAGATACCTTTGTGCAAATTTCACCCGAAGATTCTGCTCGCTTTGCTCAGGGACATCTTGGAAGCGAACCGGCCGAATATTGGAACTTTAATGTTTTTGCTCCTGCAGGAGCGCTCCGTTCTACGATAGTTGATATGGCAACGTTTTTGTCGGCTCAGATGTCAAATACTGAAACAACACTCAGCTCAGCCATAAAGCGTAGCCAGCAGCCTTTGCATGATATACAGAATAAGGGACCACGCCTCGATAAAGTGGGTATGGGATGGATCTATGAAACGCGAAAGGATACGATAATGTGGCACAATGGTCAGACTGGCGGCTTTCGATCCTTTATGGGGATAAATACCGAAACCAACAGCGGAGTGGTGGTGCTCATTAATGGAACTGCTCCCATTGCTGATATTGCCCTGTATTTGTTAGATGCTGATTTTGAGCTAAAAGAGGTTCAAAAGAATATTTCACTGCCGGTAGAGACACTTAAGAAGTACGTTGGAGAATATAAGGTGACTAACCAAATATCATATTTTGTAACCTTACAGGATAAACAGCTGTATTTTAGAGTCAGCGGACAGCAAAAGATACCCTTCTATCCTAAATCAAAGAAACGGTTTTACTGTAAGCTTATTCCCGCTGAAATTGAGTTCTCAGTCGATTCTACGGGGACGGTAAAAAGGGTGACATTATTTCAAAATGGGCGGGAATTTAAAGCCCAAAAATTGCAGAAAGATTCAAAGAATTAACCAAAAGGTGCTTTGTAAAACCACAAAATTTGTCTAAGTGGCTATATCAAAGCATCTCCCATTAAAGCTAAGATTTATAGAAGGAGATCCTTAAGCTATATTCAGGGTGACAACTGGTTTTGCAAAGCCCCAAAAGCTAGTTGCCGGTGTAGACGATCCTCCAGATTTTGCCTTCCTGAGAGTCAGATATAAGCAACGATCCGTCTTTGTACTGAGCAATGCCCATCGGTCGATATTGAGCTTTGCGGGGAGACTGCAGAGAATCCTTGCCAGCAAATCCATCAGCAAACTCTTTGTAATCTCCTGAAGGGGTAGGGCCATCAAAAGGAACAAATACAACTTTGTATCCTTGCTGAGGTTCCGGAGCGCGATTCCAACTACCGTGGAACGCTATAAAAGCACCGTTTTTATATTTACCAGAGAATTGCGATCCATTGTAAAAAACGAGGTCATTCGGCGCCCAGTGGCCGGAAAAAGCCATAATGGGATTTTCATATTTACCTTTCTCGGCCGGTGTTTCACCGTCACCGCCGTACTCGGGTGCTTTCATTTTTTGTTCTTTCTTCCAGTTGTAATAAGTATATGGCCACCCAAAATTGTCGCCTTTATTTACTCGAAATAATTCTTCAGCTGGTTGCTCCGCATTTTCTTTGGTGGTATAATAGTCTGACCACAAAGAGTGTAGCTGGTCGCGCCCATGTTGAGCAACATACAATTCGTTAACATTCAGGTTCCAGTCTAAAGCAACAGAATTACGGATTCCTGTAGCATATCGCTGCCCATCTTTCTGAAAAGTTTGGCCTGTCTCTGTAGCACTGAATTGCCAGATACCACCGTGATTTTTGAGTTGAGGGCAGGGATCCATACCTGCAGAGCCAGGCGTACGCATTTGCTGTTGACAGGCATTTGAAGGTGCCCCGATATTAACATATATATTACCTGATCTATCAAAGGTAAATGGTTTAACTGCATGCTGTTGCTGTGTAGCAAATCCCCCAACAACGGTTTCGGGATCAGCCTCCGGAATAAGTTTTCCATCTGTCATTTGATAACGAACTATTGAGGTATCAGACCCAAAATATAGATAGCCACTATGTACTTGAATGCCCGTTCCGGTTTGGTTACCAAAATATTTGACGGTTTCAGCTTTTCCATCTTCATCATTATCGCGTAGTGCTGCGATACCGTTACCGTTGTGAAGTTCAGAAAGAGCCATATAAATATCCCCGTTTGGCGCTGTGGTGATGTGTCGTCCTGCGCCTATATTTTTGGCTACAACTATAGCTTGAAAACCATCTGGGAGGGTGATACCACCATCGTCTTTTTCAAAATTTAGTTTTGTTTCTTGGTTAATTCCGCTATTGCAGCCAATTGTAAAGGCTAAAAAGAGCAAACAACAATACTTTAGTATATCCATAATCCCATTTTTTATTATTGATTGTGATATCTGTGTAATTAAATGGCAAGAATTATTGAATCATTCACTTAGTCTAGTAGTTAATACCTAAAGGGTTCGATTATGCTAATCAGCACGTGAAGCATTAATTTTTTGCTGCGTTATAAATGAAATGACCCATATAGCCCCCCATGCTATACCTAAATACCACCAGCTAAACCAACAAAGTACGGCTGTATTTGTCCCGTACAGCATGTGATTATACCATTCGGGAGCTTTGGTGTCAGCTTTATCCATCAGGTTTAAAAAGTCACCGCCAAATAAAACAAAAAACTTTACCAGCAACAAAAGGCCTGTATATCCCCAAACGAGCCAGGTGAGGATAGGGTGTCCGATAAGGACGGTTGCTATAATTGTGAGTGTAGCAAGGGTATCAACAAGAACATCTTTAAACCAAGACATGCAAATTGCAGTTTAATGAATGGTACAATTTGCACGTAATTAAAGAATTGTTAGGCTCTTAATCCAAACTAATTCGCTGGCTTTTTCCCCTTGGTCACCGCGTTTGAGTGATGATTTAAGGTTCCAACCACCGGGAAATTTTGCATTGACAAGATAGCCATCGATTTCCACAATATGTCCTATTCGAAGTGTTTTAATTTTATCACGTATTTTCTTGGTGGGAGCAATAATATGCATGTTTTCGGCGTAGCCCCACATTTTTTCCGGTTTGATAGGTGGACGGCCCATGTCCCAATGGTACGAACGCTCTGACTGTCGCACCATTACTTTATCTAGATGCCGCTCATTAGACATGGGGCCCCATCCGAAGACAATATCAGTCGTTGTAAGATCCGAATATTTATCATCATACTGGGTCATGGCTAACACTCTGGCCTCCATATTGATGCTTGCCTTTGCATCAATTTCGATATCGCCAATATTCAGATCTTTGGTATTAAATACGGTTTCCTGTACAGGTTCGTCAGGAGCTACAACCCCGGGACCATGAGTTATCGGACGCGTGGTCCAGTAATAATAAATCCCACCACCAATAAGAAGTAATATGAGTATCTTTTTAATCATAGCTTAGAATGCTGAAAAAGTTGTTGGAACAATGTCTTTTACTAACAAGACCATCTTACAAGATATTTTCCTGATTGTAAATTCTCTTAAAATATCTTAATAATTGAAGGAAACACCCACTTGCCAGTTTCGGCCTGGTGCAGGCTCATAATAATTTCCGCCGGAAGAGTTTACCACTACTGAGCCATTGTACCGTTGGTTTAGAATATTATTTATATTGATGAACGGATGAAAAGTTCCGGATTTTTTTGAGAAAGGTATTTTATAGCTAAATTTTGCATCTAGCACGTTGTAGGCATCATTTATAGCCGTATTTTTATTATTTACAGCATAGCTGCTGACCCGTTCATAGGAGAGTGAGGTGATAAAAGAATCAGGGGACCAACGAATGTTACTATTAAGCCGAAAATTGGGGATACCCGGCACATTATTCCCATCAATAGAGGTTGTGTCGTGCGTTAGCGCATCTTTAAATATAGCTTTGTTAAGATTGATATTGGTGCTCAAAGTTAATTCCCGGTTAATAGTCCATGATAAACGACCTTCAATACCACTGTGCATTGTCTTACCTTGGTTGCGATAAAAGGTAGGGCCGTTTTTGCTTAGTTGATAGGGAAAAAGCAATTCACTAATCCAAAGGCGGTATAGCGCTACGTCATATTGTAATCCTTGGTCAAAGATAGTGCCTCGAATTCCTGTTTCAACTCCAATGGTTTTTTCGGGTTTCAGTTGGGGATTAAAACCATTGCCACCACCAGGCCGGTTAACCAGTTCTGTTGTAGTAGGTGCTTCGAATGAAGTGCTGATATTGGCAAACAGTGTTTGGTTTGATGGTTTGAAAGTGACACCAAAGTTGGGACTTAAAGCCTGAAAGTTACGTTTACCGGATACATTTGCAGATTGGGCATCAGTAGTAAAGGTAAGCTTATCAAAGCGAAGGCCACCCAGAAAACGAAGATTGCCCAGACGATAAGATCCCGAAACAAAAGCCGCCTGATTCCATACACGTTCAATCTGATTAACAGTTTCTGCCCCCCGCGTCGCATCACCGGCATTGTCGAATTCAGTCCGGTCATCGTTTTGTAGCTTGGATTCAATGCCTACCTGTAGTCCAAACTGATTCCAGTCTCTCTTTAAGGAAGATCGAAGACCGCCCACCCAGCGATTAACGGTAATTATTCCAAAGGGCAGGGGATTGCTTAGATCACGATAGATACCATAACCATTAATGGTAATGATACCTGCCGGTGTATCCAGAAGGTATGAAAGCCCGGTTTGTGCCTGCGTAATTTCTTTTCCAGCTTTGGCTGAATCTGCAAATTCAGTTACAGCCATTTGCGGATTATTCTGAGCTTGCTGAGCTGTTAAGCTGCTGGGATGTTGTGCTTTGGGCATATGGATACCTGCCGCCTGATACCTAAGCTGACTTCGGGAGGTAAGATTTATCGAACCTGTTATTCCTGTTCTAAGTATTTCAGCAGCGCTGTAATCCCGAAACCCATTGGTGCTAAGGTAGCTACCATAGGCTGAATATTTATGACCTGAATTGTGATTAGAAAATGATGCTTCGGCCTTTTTTAATCCAAAAGAGCCGCCTTGTAGCCGTACTCTTGTATTGCTTGTATCATCAAAGGAGGGCCGAGTAGAAAGATATAATACACCGCCGCTGCTATTCCCCCAATAAGTAGCGGCCGGACCGCGGATGAGCTCGGCTTTGCGTATAAATGAAGGTTCTACAATGTTGATCATCGTTTGTCCGTCGGCTACGGTAAGTGGAATGCCGTCTAGTACTACTTGGATACCCCGAACCCCAAATGAAGATCGCCATCCTACTCCTCGGATAGTCAGTCGTTCTCCCAGGGCATAATTTTGCCGGTCATTAATCCAAAGGCCAGGTAGTTGTTCTCCCACGGCCGACAATGATAATGAAGAGGAGTGGTTGACGGATTGTAAATCTCGAGTTAATGAGGTAACTGATAATGGAGCTCCAGGTGAACTGATAACTGACTGTAGGGCTGTAACCTTTATGGGGTCCAGTTCAATTTCCAGGCTATCCTGACCACTGCAGATGTTCGTAATACAAAATATTGTTACGACTAAGAAGAATAGGTTATATCTAAAAGTTTTATAACTCAACAGTCCGGGGTTTTTATATTAAAATTAGTGTTAGCTACTATGGTGTGGTTCATTTTATGGACAAGTTTTTTAACATCAACAGCTATTGGCAAATTCCACCTTGCATCCCATAAATTATTTTTTCTTATTATTTTTTTGATTGCAACAATCAGTGGTTGGAATCGTATCAAACATATATGTTGAGCAAAAAAATACATTATCTTTTTAAAAATTATTTCGAAATTGCTGCTTTTTCAATGGGCCTGCTGTTATTAGTTCTGATGGATCCAGAAGCGGCAAATGGCCCCAGTCTTTGTCTTTTTGACCAGCTTGGAATAAAATTTTGTCCCGGTGATGGATTAGGACATGCTATTGCTTTTATTTTTGAAGGTGAATTCTATAAGTCATTTAATTCTAATGCTTTAGGTGGCCCAGCTATAGTTATTTTAGTTGGACGAATTGGTTATTTATTACATCAAAAGTTAATTGCTAATAAAACAATAAAGATATAGTACTATGGCCCAAATGATAGATTATCTACCTGAGTTAGAGGGAGACGAAGCAGCTTATATATCAAAGCTGATGGAATCAATGGATGAAGATAAAGCGCAAAAATTTACTCGGGTATATCGTGCCCGCCGTAAAGAGCCACAGATTGTTTTATTAACGACACTGGTAGGATTTGTGGCTGTTGCCGGTGTACATCGTTTTCTTCTTGGACAAATTGGAATGGGTATTCTCTATCTGTTTACCGGCGGATTATGTTTTATTGGTACTATCGTAGATTTAATCAACTACAAGAGTTTGGCCTTTGAATATAACCGCGATGTAGCACAAGAGGCTGTAACGTTAATAAAATAGCGCGTTTCAAAGGGTTACCAAAGGTCGAAGATACGGTTCACATTAAAGCCAAATCGAAAATCACCGGCCCAAAATTGTTCGCTATTACTGGCAAGTACGTATTGTTCTAAGTGCCATTCGGTAGAGGTGAAAAAGAGCTGGAATACATGTCCACCGGTTTCAATATTAAGTCCAAGCGTAAATGCATTTTGGGTTCCATTATTTTTGTTACCAATTACTGGAAAATACTCTACTATGAGGGAGTAGCGGTTAGATAGCCGGATTTCAGATCCCAGGCCCACTGAAAATAGGTTGTTATGTCCGCCTTGAGGAGCTCGGCTAAAGTAGCCATAGATAGGGGAGAGTTGCAGGCTTATGGAATCGTTTACCTTTCGGGCAAATATCGCGGAGACCATAGTGCTGATGTCATCTTCAATAGGCCGGTTATTTTCTTGTGTTATAACACCTAAATCCCCCTTCAGGGAAAGACTCAGAGGCATCGACCCGTCCGTTTTTTGTTGCAAAAGTGCCAGTTTGCTTCGCAGATCTACGACATTGAATTGCGATGATCGACCAATACCTACGGACCAGCGGTCTGTTAGACCAACGTCCATTCCCAATCGTACGTTTTGGACATTGTCAAAACCGAAAAAGTTACGAACGGTATTGCGGGTAGCAATACCGAAACTGTGCATAATGGTTACATTTAGATTTCCGGCTGCCAGCTGTCGTGTTGTGCCTTGGGCCATAAGGCCGGGTGTACTAAAGGTAGTTACCGGCTCAACAATGGTGGCTTTTTCTCGTTCCATTTGAGCTTGAACACAAAGGCTGGAAAGAGTGAAAAGAAGTATGAGAGATCCAATTTTAACAATTTTCTTCATGGTAGTTTAGTTTTCTTTTGGCAACAGTGCGTTTATTGAAATATTAATTTCTTCACTTACTCTATAAAAAAGGATACCCGGAGGACGAATATTGTAATCTTTCATATTAATTATCCATGAAGCCTTAACAGTTAATCCCTCGGCTGATTTTTGGAAAGTACCATCAATAGAAACTTTTTTAGATACGTTATGAAGAGTAAATTTCCCTTTTACTGTTACTTGTTGTTGGCTTGTAGTATCGGGATTAAAGTCGGAGATTAACTTGCCATAAAATTCGGCAAAAGGATATTTTTTAGCATTTAGTGTTTCAAGCATATCGTTATCGCGCTTGTCTATGCCGGTATCAAGGGTGTGAAGATCCAGATAAAAATCAACGGTAGAATCAGCTAGACTAATGCGTCCTACTAATTTATTTGAAGTACCTGTAAAAGAGTGGAGGGGTACTGAGGATTCAAATTCAACATGTCCTGATTCGGTTTTAAAGGACTGCGCCTCCGAAGCAATTGGGAGAAACAGAATTCCTATTGCTATTAAAAATATTAAAGTAATATGGCGATGCTTTATACTCATAGTATCGACTGGTATTTCAGTTATGTCTAGTTATTTTTCGCACCATTATCAATCCACGTTCGTATTTGATCAATGCGTTCATCCGACAAAAAATTACCACCTTGAGGCATTCGGGGTGGAATGTCGGGATTAGGCTCAATTTTGTCCACGAGTGGACTCCCTTCGGCATTGCCGGGTTGAATGATATCTTTTCCATACTCTGTTCCCCGGCTTTCTATCACATTTTGATAAGTGTCCAGCCGAACATTGTTCGTTCGCTGGTTTATGTGACAATTGCTGCCGCTACAGCTTTGCTGAAAAATTTGCTGTACATTAGTAAAAGTAGGTTCAGTTCCAATGGGATTTTCGTTTCCACCGCCATTTCCACTGCTGTCAGATCCTGTACTGCTACTACTGCAGGAGCCTAAGACTAATCCCAAAGCACAAATAAAAACAGGGAACCAGCTGGTTAATCGTAGAAATTTATTGTTAGTTGAAGCCAACGACCTTCTTGTTTCGATACTCATATCATCTGGTATTTAGATTGACATTAAAATATTCGGATGGAAATCATCAGCAGTTATTTGTTTCATGGGAATCGTTTCAGCTAATAAAAATGGTAATTAAGTGATATAAGACTACCAACAGAGTAGAGATTAACATTGGCACGGCCTACTTCTTTCAGCGGAATGTTAAGAAATGGCTCAGCACGCAGGCTAAAATTACGACTTATATCCAGCTCATATCCTACCGATAAACTGGCGTTGCTAAAAAGATGGGCAGTTCCCGTATTCCCTTGCCATTGCTGGGAATATCCTGTTTGGTTGGACTGGTAAGTAAACTGGTATTTTTCGTTAAGCATAATGTAGGATGAAATCCCTGCGCTGGCAAAAAGCCTGGAATCATCAAAATTCATAAAGCGATAGGTGACTTTCAGGGGAATGTCAATGAGAATACATTGAGCCGTGGTTTGGGAAGCCCGAATATTTGAACTGCCATAATTCTGAGAACCAAAGGAGTATTGCCGGCTATTAGTTTTATACCGTACGTTAGATCGTATAGCACCGATAGAGATAGCGAACTTTTTATTGATATTATAACTGGCTGTGATACCAAATTTAGAACCTAAACCGTGAAAGTTAGATGTTGATCCCACTGTGCTGAGATCAGGTCCGAGGACTAGGCTTATTGATGCTTTTGGAATTTCTGATTGTGCTGAAACGGCTTGTGTGCTAGTAAAATGATTGCCAGCTGCATTTGAAGCCAAAAGCACGGTTTCCGAAGAAGAACTAACAGGGGATATGGTTGCTTGATTTACCGAATGTAAGGTGTCTAATTTTGCCAGATCACAATTTTTGCACTTGAATTGTGACACTGTTAAGCGGTCGGTCGAGGTTTGGAAAAGGCCCGAAGAATTAGCAATGGCTGATTCTTCGGATTTTGTTTTAGATGAGTTTTCTGGTTTGTCAGCTGTTGTCAGATTTTGAGAACTATTGCTTGGTTGATCGTTTTCTAATTCTAGTTGTGGAGTGTCGTTGTCGGAAGTGGTGGTATTTGAATTTTCTTTTTTATCAGAAGTAGGGCCGTCATCAATAGGTAACTCTGTGGGCGATTCAGTAATTTCTTCCGATTGATCGAGCTGTTCATTGAGCGAATTATTCTGTTTGTAATTCTGATAAGTGAAGTAGCCCAAGGTTGAAAACACAATTAGAGCTACAGCGGCAGCAAGCCAGCGTTTTTTGCGCGCAGCTCTTTTACGATCGGCAGCATCAAGACGGTCAGCCAGGGCATTCCAGTCTTCTTCTCGGTAAGAGATGTTGTAGTCCCCAGCTTTTTGTTGAAAAAGCTGTTTTAGAGGGTCATTGTAGTTTTCTTCAGACATAATAGTGGACTAGGTCATATTTTTTTCTAGTATCGCCTGCAGATTTTGTTTTGCTTTGGAAAGGTTTGATTTTGAAGTTCCCTCAGCAATGTCGAGCATATCAGCAATTTCTTTGTGCTTGAATCCTTCAATTACATGTAGGTTAAAAACCGTACGATAAGCAGGCGATAAATGTTGAATCATCTCGATAATTTCATCATAGGCGATGCCGCTCAGCACTTGTTCGTCTTTACGGAGACCATTTTCTGAAAGATCAAGTACTTCCATTTCGCGGTGTTTTTTTGTTTTGTGGTAATGATTAATTGCTGTATTAATCACAATTCTGCGCAGCCAAGGTTTAAAAGGCTGGTTGGTGTCATATTCTTTGATGTTGGAAAACACTTTCATAAAGGCATCATTTAGGATTTCTGCTGCCTCATCACGTGATTCGGCATACCGCAGCGTAATGCTCATGCCATAAGCATAGAACATCTGATAAAGCTTTTTCTGACTTTTACGCTGTCGATTGCAACAGCCCTTAATAATTTCCTCCATCAAAAGGCGTATTTATAGTATCAATAAAAAAATTGATTGTCTGTCGCCAACCTTTATTTACCAATACAGTATTTTAGGGTGCAGGGTTGCCTATAAATTACTATTAATTTGATATAACAGAATATAAACTGATAGGGTGTAACCCTTGTTCATTTATTTGCGTATAGCGTATTGTAACTAAATCAAATAATATCACTATGAAAAAATGGTAAGATTTATAGCACTTCTCTGTTTTTGGATTGGATGTTATGGCTTGGCAGCTGCACAAACAGATGCGGATTCGACAAATCAGGATCCTTTTAAAAATGATCCGTTTTTTTCTAAAACCGTTTCATCTTTTTGGGATTCCGATTCTACCGCTTATGCCAATGATGACAGGTTTTTAGATTATGAACCTCGGGTGTTCTTTAATCATCTTAATGAAAATGGATTGGATGACAAGGGATTCTTTAATGCAGGTCCATACGGATCGTCAGCTTTATATTCAGTGTATCCGAATTTGCCGATGTTCCACTTTAACCGCGTAAACTCGCTGTTCTTGGGATACCGCAAAGACCGTATGCAGTGGTACAACTCGAATAGTTGGCTTGGTATTCCGTCGGTACAAATGCATGGACTCATTGGCTATTCGGTGGGGCAAAAAGAGTGGCAGTATAGTTTGGGACTAGAAAAGCTGTTTGGGCGTAAAAAGCATATTATGATCGGCGGCGAATATCACAACGCGACAGCTACCGATGATGAATGGCGGGTAGGGCTTAATGAAACGACTCTAACTGCTTTTAGTGCCGGCTATGACTACCTTGACTACTATAAGCAAACAGGATGGGGCGGTTATTTGGTAGTACGCACCGATCGCTATTTGGAAGGTGGCATTGCTTTTAGTGATGATCAATATAAGAGTTTGCAACGTCAGACAGACTGGGCGCTATTCGGTGCTGGTAACCGCTACCGGATAAATCCTGCAGTAGCAAAAAGTACAACTGGGTCCATTGATACGGTAAATATAGCCTCGCTGACGTTTTCGGGAACGTTTAATCCAAAGGAATTACTGTTAGGTAATAATTTTTCACTTTCTGCCCATGGTCTGGCAGAATTTAGTAATTCCAAACTGGGTGTTTCAGATTTTAATTATGCCAAATATACTGGTCAGTTTACTTCACATATCAATTTTAATCGGGGTACCATCTTCAAATATCGACTTCGGTATTCATCCATAACAGGTGATGCCCCACATTTAAAACGTCTTTATTTGGGAGGGATAGGTACACTCAGAGCACTGCCGTATAAATCAATGGGCGATGGTAATCAAATGTTGCTGAGCAATGTGGAACTACTATTTGGTAAACCAACGCCGAATCGTTCAAAATGGATTGATTTTGATGATCTGTATCTGAGCTTATTCCTCGATTCCGGCTGGGTTAATTACGAAAGTGGCTTGACCAATGCTGCAAATCCTTTTGCGGAGCTTCACAATTTTACAATTGCTGATTTAAGACACAATGCCGGAATCGGGGCAGGAACCAACTTTATTCGGTGCGAAGTGGCGTGGGATTTGAATCAACCCGATCGCGCGCCAGTTCTATGGTTTCGGTTTAATCCTACCTTCTGAAATGATCTCTGGTTCTTATTAGTCTAAAAGAGTCTGAGCCTATATTACTCATAAGAAAAGCTCTCAACCGGTCAAGGTTGAGAGCTTTTTAGGGCATTTGGAGCTAAGATAAGCATCCAAATTGTTGCTCTTCCACTTATTACTACGTCTTAAAAGCTGCAATGTTACACTAAATTAAGAGAAATTTTTTTGCCTGAATGTTGTTAATCCTATTGCTAAGACGGTATATTGATCTGCAAATTTCAATTGAACGAATATTATGGTTTCAGGAAATCCAACACTGACAGAAGAAACATTTAAACAAGGGACAACTACCGGGTCTGCTGAACAGAGAATGACCGTAGCCGGTACAATTAACAAGACAGTAGCTCTCTTTTTAATTTTGTTGTTGGGAGCTTCTATAAGCTGGTATGCTCCTTCCCAATTGTTGATGATAGGTGGGGCGATTGGTGGTTTTATAGTGGCTATGATTACTATCTTTAAAAAAGAATGGTCGCCCTTTACTGCTCCACTGTATGCCGGTCTCGAAGGATTATTCTTGGGAGCAGTATCTGTAACTTATGCCCAGGCATACGGAGGTATTGTTTTTAACGCAGTGTTGCTAACGTTGGGAGTATTTGCTGCAATGCTAACAGCCTATCGTTCAGGGCTTATTGAAGTCACAAAGCGTTTTCGTATGGGGGTCGTTGCAGCGACAGGCGGTATTGCATTAGTTTATTTTGCCAGCTTCATCCTGAGTTTTTTTGGCGTTAATGTGAGTTTAATCCATGGCAATGGATTTATGGGCATTGGCTTTAGCCTGATTATTGTTGGAGTAGCAGCCCTTAACTTAGTGTTGGATTTTGACATGATCGAGCAGGGCGCTGAGGCTAATGCCCCCAAATACTTTGAGTGGTACACCTCTTTTGGACTTATGATTACCCTTGTTTGGCTGTATCTGGAGCTATTGCGCCTGCTGGCCAAATTACAACGTCGATAACTGAATAACTTATTGTGAGTAGCCAATCTAATTCCCTTTTTACAAGTAATGAGCTTATTTTCGGGATACTTCTTTTTTTTCTGTCGGCTTTCTTGATTGCCGAATTGCGCTGGTCGCGACTACAAAATAGCTATGCCATACATACTGATTCGCCGGTACATTTATATTTGGATTCTCAAACAGATTTCAAAACACTGAGCCAGACGCTGGCCGATTCGGGACTGATCAATGATCAGGGCGAACTAAGATGGGCAGCTGATTTAATGGGGTGGAAGACGTTTCAGAAAGGACATTATTTAGTAGATCGCGGGTTTACGTATCAGGAATTTTTATCAAAGTTGGGCAGAGGTATTCAGGATCCGGTATCAGTGACCGTTTTACCCGGAAAATCGATGGGACAAATTATTGATAAGCTGGCAGAAGCACTCCAACCTGATTCGCTGGCATTTCATCATACATTTACTGATAGTGTTGTTTTAGCCAGGCATAACTTAAATGAGAAGGAGCTGATTGGACGATTATATCCCAATACATATTCGCTTTTTTGGACCTCTTCACCCGAAAAGGTATTGCAACGCATTCTGCGGGAATTTAACAAAGCAGTAGTCACCCAGCATGAGCAGCAAATAGACAGTCTCAATTATTCGCTTAATGAGATACTCACGCTAGCATCTATCGTAGAGTGGGAAGCCAAATCAGAGGAGGAAAAGGCAACCATCAGTGGACTTTACTGGAATAGGCTGGAGCGGGGCATGCGCCTGCAGGCAGACCCAACGGTTAACTATGCGCTGGGAGAACGACGCCGACTACTGTATGAGGATTATCAGATTGAACATCCCTATAATACCTATGTGATTCGGGGGTTGCCGCCGGGACCCATTACAAATCCCAGCTTAAACGCAATAAAGGCAACGATCTACCCGAAAGAACATGATTATCTCTATATGGTTGCTAGTCCTGATGGTACGCATGATTTTTCGGAGACATTCGAGGAGCACAAGCAAAAAAGTGAACGCTGGCGACGCTGGTTGCGCAAGCAGTACCGGATAAAAGAACAACAAAATTCGCAATAACTAGCTAGTCTTTCATAACCGGCTGAATGCCATCCCTTGTAATCACAAACACCTTAACCTCTTTATTTACATGGGAACCATCAAAAGAAATATTGTTTGCCAGTCCCTTATGCACGGGTTGATTTTGCAATGCATCTTTTAGCTGGGCAGGGTTACCTATTCGATTCAGTGTTTTTAAAACGAATGTAGCCGTATCATAACCAATCATCGCAAACCGGTTGGGGTCGGTATCAAACCGTTTAGTAAAGGTTTCTTGAAATTGCTTAACCTTAGGGCTTTTACTATTTACATAATAGCTTTCACTAAAATAAACTTTCCTGTTGCCAAGTTGTTCTTCAGGAATATTCATATTTCCCCATGCTGGGGAGCCCAATACAGGTAATTTGCTATTCATCGCTTGGAGATCGGCCAGCAGCAGTTCACCCAATGAGGAAGCTGCCTGACCCGTGAAAGGAGCATAAACACCATCCAGCTGGTGATATTGTGCACTGTCAATCTTTGCAGTGTCGGTGGTGAAATACTTGGTGTATTCCGTCAGTTCAAAGCCTTTTGATGCTAAATCTTCAACAAAAAAGTGAACAACGCGTGCTCCGCGGCGTTCTGCTTCATCTCGAAATGCATAGGAAGAAGCTTCGCCCCGCGAATTTCGTTCAGCCAGAACGGCCAGTGTATCCATATCTAGCTCCTCCACCGCATATTTTGCCATCCGTTTACCATGAGATACAAAAGTGGAGTTAGCCTGATATACATAGGGGTTACTGATACTCAGTGAATCTGAATTGGCAAGAGGCGGGAGCATAGGAATTTGATACTGTTCAGCTAACTCTGCCATTCGTTTAGCCGGTTCCGAAAAAAGGGGACCGAGCACAGCATCAACATTATATTTCCATGCCATATTGGTCATTTTGTGGGCAGCCGTATCTTTATGGGCTGCTGTATTTTGATACCGTATAAAAGCTTTTTTATCAGGATGTCGCTGGTTGAATTTTTCGGCAGCAAGGACAAATCCATAGTAAAGCCCCTGTGCTACCTGATATTCACGGGCGTCACTTTTGTAGGAGGGCAGGGCCGCGCCGATATTGTAGGTGATGCCGTCCGGGGTAGAGTTAATGCGATTACTAAATGTTTGTTCTACAGCATAGCTTACCGAGTCAGACAAAATCTTTTGCAAATCGCGCATAGCTTTGCTGGAAGTGTCGATTTTTATGTCCTCAAGTTGATCATAAAGTATCTTTGCAACAGGATAATCAACCTTGCCGATTGCACTAGCGGCCAAATCGTATTTAATCTGTGGGGATTCTACCTGTTGAAAGGCGTTCTTTCGCTGGTTCATCGTTAGAAATGATAGAATATCCTCATAAAATTGCAGTGCATCGGTTACCAGCTGTGTTTTACGCCGCTCATTATTAAATTTTTGCAGTCGGCTAAGTGCAGTTCCATAATTTCCTAGCTGAAAATCTGCGAGCGCCAGCTGGTATTGTGCTTCCAGATATAGTTCCTTTTTGGTGTCTTTAGTAAGCTGATTTAAATACGTTTTGGACGTCAGATATTTGCCCATTCCAAAATAGGATTTGCCCGCAAAGAGCATCCCTTTGTCCGTATTTAGATTACTAAAGATAGGGGCTGATTGCTCGTATTCCCCTTTTTGGTATAGTGACAATCCTTCTTCAAAAGATTGTGCCTGTACAGTGGATACTCCTAAAGAAAGCGAAAAGACGAGCAGTGTTATGACTTTTACTGTCAAAAAAGAGAATATAGAACGTTTCATAGAGCCAATAATGAATTACGAAAAGAGAGTTCAGTTATATTAACTAAAGATACCGCCAATTGTTCTGTATTATTCCCACTCAATAGTCGAAGGCGGTTTGGAACTTACATCATAAACTACGCGGTTTATGCCCGGCACCTCATTGATAATCCGGTTTGATACGTAACTCAAAAAGGGATGAGGCAGATGCGCCCAGTCGGCTGTCATACCATCTACGCTGGTGACTGCCCGTAGTGCTGCCGTGTACTCATAGGTACGCTCATCGCCCATAACACCTACACTTTGTACAGGGAGTAAGGCTACGAGTGCTTGCCAAACTTCATCATAGAGGTCTTGTTTGCGAAGCTCACTGATGAAGATATCATCGGCCTCACGTGCCATTTCCAATTTTTCTTCAGTAATATCAGAAATAACACGAATGCCTAAACCAGGACCGGGAAAGGGATGTCGGTTAATAAAATTATCAGGAATACCGAGTTCGCGTCCCACATTGCGGACTTCATCCTTGAAAAGTTCGCGAACTGGTTCAATAAGATCCAAGTTCATCTCTTCTGGAAGTCCTCCTACATTGTGATGTGATTTGATGGTAGCAGAAGGACCTTTAAAGGAGACGCTTTCGATGACATCGGGATAGAGCGTACCTTGCGCGAGATATTTAAAAGATTGATCGTGAGCAATGGCGTCGTCAAAAACATCAATAAACGTATTGCCAATAATGTTTCTTTTTTCTTCCGGATCAAAGACACCCGCTAGGTTTTTTAGAAACTTATCACTGGCATCAATACCTTTTACGGGCAGGTGAAGCTTATCTTCATAGACATTGAGTACCTTTTGGAATTCATTTTTACGCAGTAATCCGTTATCTACAAAAATACACTGTAGTTGGTCGCCAATAGCTTTGTGGATGAGCGTTGCAACTACAGTAGAATCTACGCCGCCACTGAGTCCACAAAGTACCCGATCACTGCCCACTTTTTGACGAATTTCCTGCACGGTGGATTCAATAAAGGATTGGGCGGTCCAGCTGCCTTCAAGCTCACATATATCAGATATAAAGTTTGTCAAGATCTGTTTCCCGTTAACAGTATGTACCACTTCGGGATGAAACTGTACGCCGTAGATATCTTTATCGGTGTGCCGAACAGCTGCCACCCGGGCATTGTCGGTATGGCCAATTACTTTATAGTTATCGGAAAGTTCTTTGATATGATCTGCATGACTCATCCATACGACAGATTCTTGCGGAAGATTTTTGAAAAGTCCGCTGTCATCATCAATGATAAGCTCAGAGCGGCCAAACTCGCGGCGGTCAGCTTTTTCTACACTGCCCGGAATTTCATCATGTGCCAAAAGTTGTAGTCCATAGCAGATTCCTAAGATTGGAACCTCCCAATCAAATATAGATCTGTTGAGGGCAGGGGCGTCTTCGTCATTTACGCTGCTGGGACCGCCTGAGAGGATAATGCCTTTTGGTGGATGGTCGGCAATATTTTGCAGGTTCGTATTACATGGATGGATTTCGCAATATACATTTTGTTCCCGAATGCGGCGAGCAATAAGTTGAGTGTATTGCGAACCGTAATCGAGAATCAAAACCCAGTTATCCGGTCGGTGTTGCATGAGAATAGTAGATTCTAAAAGAAAAAGGCACCCGTTTTGGATGCCCGACTGTTGGTTTAAGCTATGATTTCTTCGTATTCGTCCGAAGACATTAAATCGTCAAGTTGAGAGGCATCATCAATCGAAATTTTGGCCATCCAACCATCCCCATAGGGATCATCATTGACAAGCTCCGGCTCCATCTCTAGCTCTTCATTGATCGCTACAATTTCGCCGGAAATGGGTGCATATAGGTCAGAAACCGTTTTTACTGCTTCTACCGTACCAAACACCTCATCCTGATCAAATTCAAAACCTTCGGGTTCTATTTCTACAAACACGATATCGCCAAGCTCACCCTGGGCGAAATCGGTAACACCCACTGTAGCTGTGCCATCTTCATTATCTCTGATCCATTCGTGTTCTTTGGTATATTTTAAGTCAGTAGGATTACTCATAACTGATAGACAGTGTTATTCGGGATTAAAATTGAACTTTTCTAGATATTTGGTATTAAAGGTTCCGTTCTGAAAGTTTTCATCTTCCATTAGTTGTATATGGTAAGGAATAGTAGTAGTAACACCCTCGACGATAAACTCCTCAAGCGAACGTTTCATTCGCTTTATAGCCTCTTCACGAGTAGGAGCACTGACAATCAGCTTACCAA
This sequence comes from Fodinibius salinus, assembly GCF_008124865.1. Lineage (NCBI taxonomy): Bacteria > Pseudomonadati > Balneolota > Balneolia > Balneolales > Balneolaceae > Fodinibius > Fodinibius salinus. The sequence goes on from NZ_VNHY01000001.1 coordinate 531,527, forward strand.
TCATGGAGTCGTAATGCGGAGGAATGCGGTATCCTGAGTAAGCATGGGTGTCAATCCGAACACTGTGCCCACCGGGAAGATTAAACACCTTTATTTCGCCTGCAGATGGACGAAAATTATGGGCAGGATCTTCAGCGTTAATACGGCATTCTATGGCATGACCGCGCATCTTAAACTCTTTCTCTTCCAGCTTTTGGCCGTCAGCCACTTTAATTTGTTCAGCTACCAGATCATAATCAGTAATTTCTTCTGTAACCGGGTGCTCTACTTGTATGCGGGTATTCATTTCCATAAAGTAGAAGTTCTTGTCTTTATCGACGAGAAATTCTACGGTGCCGGCCCCTTCATAATCAACAGATTCAGCAGCATCTATAGCTGCTTGCCCCATTTCTTCACGTAGTTCTGGTGTCATAAGGGGAGAGGGGGATTCTTCCAGAATTTTTTGATGGCGACGTTGCAGTGAGCAATCACGCTCACCAAGGTGAATAACATTGCCGTGCTGATCTCCCAGAACCTGGATTTCCACATGATGGGGATCCTCTACAAATTTCTCGATATATACATCGGGATCATCAAAGGCTGTCTCTGCCTCCGTTTTGCACATGCTAAATGATTTCTGCAGATTTTCTTCTTCTTCGACGATACGCATTCCGCGTCCGCCGCCGCCCGAGGAAGCTTTAACAATTACGGGATATCCAATATCATCACAGATTTCCCGTGCTTCTTCATAGCTTTCAACAACACCATCACTGCCTGGTACCACAGGAACACCACTATCAATCATGGTTTCTTTGGCCATGGTTTTATTTCCCATCCGAGCAATACTATCGGCCGAGGGGCCAATAAATTTAATATCATGCTCGGAGCAGATACGCGAAAATTCGGCTTTTTCCGACAAAAATCCGTAGCCGGGATGTATAGCCTCCGCATTAGTAACCTCTGCAGCAGCTAACAAGTTAGGGATTTTGAGATAACTGTCTTTGCTTGGTGCAGGGCCAATACAGACAGCTTCGTCGGCAAATTTTACGTGGAGACTATTTTCGTCGGCCGTAGAGTATACGGCTACCGTATTAATCCCCATTTCTTTGCATGTACGAATGATTCGAAGAGCAATTTCGCCACGGTTGGCGATAAGAATTTTGTTAAACATGGATATCTGGTGATTTACCCGATGATAAATAGGGGTTGATCGTATTCAACCGGTTCAGCGTTATCAACAAGAATCTTTTTAATTTCTCCGGAATACTCCGACTCAATTTCATTCATAATCTTCATAGCCTCAACAATGCAGACTGTTTCTCCACTTTCAACATTGTCGCCAACTTGTACGAAGGCATCATCATCAGGCGACGGTGCCCGGTAGAAGGTACCTACAATAGGTGATTTAATGACGTCACCGGATACATCACCGCCGTCATCAGAATCATCAGATTCCGAACCGGAGTCCTGCTGCTGTTGTTGTGGAGCAGCTGCCGGTTGCGGCTGAGCCTGCTGCGGCTGTTGGGCTGGCATCTGATACTGCATAGGGACAGCCGGAGCCGAAGACTCTTTAATATCGGGTTTCTTTTTTACTTTAATTTTGAATTCTCCTTCTTCAATGGACACTTCATTGACTTCACTTTCGGCAATGAGATCCAGAAGATTTTCAATGACATCTAAATCCATGATATAAAATTAATTTGATGTTACGCGTTCGATATATTCTGAAGTACGGGTATCTACCTTAATTTCTTCGCCCTTGTCGATAAAAAGGGGCACTTGAATGGTGGCTCCCGATTCAAGGGTTGCGGGCTTATCGCCGCCTTGAGCGGTATCACCTTTAATACCGGGACGAGTGTCAGCCACTTTAGCTACTAACTGATCAGGTGGATGAGCGTACAGTACCTTGTCATTATCTACGTCAATAACAACGGTGCAAACTTGCCCTTCAGCAATAAATTCGGCTTTGTTGATACGCTCTTCTTCCACTGGAAATTGCTCATAGGTTTCCTGGTGCATAAAGTAGTACAAATTCCCCTCACGGTATAAAAACTGATAGGGTTGGTGTTCTACGCGGACTTCAATGACATCTTCGCCCGAGCGAAATTTCTTCTCAATATTTTTTTCGTTCACTACGCCTTTAAGTTTGGTACGTAAAAAGGCACCACCCTTACCGGGTTTTACGTGTTGGTAATCAACAATAGAGTAGAGGTCGTTTTCTACTTCTATCACCATCCCGGTTCGGAAATTCGAGGTCGAAACTTTTCCCATATCTAGTTCTAATTATTCTTCAAATTCAGTGAGACAAAAATACCATGTCGGATGAAGGATAACAAGCACTAAAATAGTTGTTCAATGTACGATATAAACCCTATTGCTTCTAACAGGTTATATAAAATTGCGAGAGGTGCTAGAAATTTAATGAAAATTGGCCATACTGCTTTAAAGATTGAGCTGTCCAGACCTGGATAACCATGTTCAAGTTCTTCAAGGGCATTTTTAACGGTCCATACATACCCAAGAAAATAACAAATAAGGAACCCCCCGAGTGGAAGCCCAACTTTACTAAAAATAAAGTCTATTGATCCTATTAATGAGATATCAAATGAGATAATAAGTGAAATAATCAATATGCCAGCTCCAATTGTTATAGCAGCTTTTTTACGCTTAACGTTGTATTCATCAATAACATAAGAGGTAGGTACTTCAAGTAACGAAATGGTAGAGGTTAAAGCCGCCATAGAAAGCAACAAGAAAAAGCTAACACCGAAGATAATACCAGCCGTAGTGTTTAAACTATGGAAGAGTGCAGGTAGTACTTGGAAAATAAGGTCAGAACTGGCTAATAGTTCTCCGGACTCACTGAAAATGTTGACGCCAAAGGATTCGGCCATATACATTGCCGGCATAATTAGTAGTCCGGCTAAGAATGCAATACCGACGTCGGCTAGGGTAACAAAAGCAGCTGCTTCAGGGACATTCTCTTTTTTACTTAGGTAGGACCCATAGGTGATAAGAGCTCCCATTCCCAAAGAAAGGGAAAAGAAAGCTTGTCCCATAGCACTAAAGATCAGGGGCGCAGAAATTTGAGAAAAATCGGGTTTTAGGTATTCTGCAAAGCCGGTAGCAGCTCCCGGTTGAAAAGCAACGTATCCTATCATAATCATCAAAATGCCGATAAGTACAGGCATCATAAATTTGGTTGCACGTTCAATACCATCACTTACACCGCCCAGAATGATAGATACCGTGGCACCCATAAATATGGTTGAAAAGATCCCATTTTTGACGCCATTTGAAACCTCAGCAAAATAAGTGGCCCAGCTATCTAGACCTGCAAAAAAGAATATCTCTTCAAAAACATAGCTGAAGGTCCAGCCGGCAACAACGGTATAGAAAGAGAGGATCATGACCCCACAGAGTACTCCCCAGAAACCAATAAGCGGATAAAATTTGTTGGAGCTTAATGCTTTGAAGGCCCCAACAGGATTGCGTTCTGTCTTACGCCCTATACTCAATTCTGCAACCATAACGGGAAACCCGATTGCAAAGCAGCAAATAAGATAGATAAGCAGAAAAGCTCCTCCACCATTAGAGGCTACCTCAGTTGGAAATCGCCAGATATTTCCAAGTCCAACAGCAGAGCCTGCAGCTGCCAGTACGAAGCCTATTCTCGAATTCCAATTACCCCGATCTGTCGTATCTGTTTGAGCCAATGTTGTTCACCGTTTTTTTGATTTTGTGTATTACACTGTCTTCAAATAATTTTGCCTTAAAATGTAATGCAAGAAGATGACTTACAAATCAAATTTTTGAAAAATCGATAATAGATAAATTATGGATTAACATCTATGGTCTTTTTTTGTTTGGGCTAAAAAAGGCCAAACAAATAACCCCAAGAATTGTGAAAGCGAAAAACTCCTGCTGAGACGTGTATCCTTGTAATTTTTTGTACTCTCAGGATTTCATTATGGGTTGAACCGATATAGAGTACCTACCCAACCTCAGTGGAATTGTGTGCCCTGAATTTTTAAATCCTACAACGGGATGTATGTAAAGGACATAGATCAATCATGTTGACTAAAAAGAATATTATGTTATAGGACTGCCGGGAGCAGCATCGGTTCCAACAAACTTTAGGGTACCATCGGATTCTTCGCCCATCAGAATCATGCCGTTACTTTCGACGCCCATTAGCTTTTTAGGCGCCAGATTTGCCACCACACATACCTTTTGGCCTACGATTTCCTCAGGATTAAAATCATTGGATATGCCCGAAACAATGGTGCGTTCTTCGAAACCAAGATCCACTTTAAGTTTAAGTAACTTATCTGCTTTTTCGATGGCTGAAGCTTCAATGATTTCACCCGCCCGAAGGTCCATTTTCATAAAATCATCGAATTCCATGTTCTCTTTCAATGGTTGATAGTCTATTTCTTTTTCGTTTTCTCTGGTTCGCTTCTTTAGCTTTTCAAGCTGCCTTTCTACTTCTTCATCCTCAATTTTTTCAAAAAGGATCGTCCCTTTGGTAATGGGGGCACCGCTGGAAAGAATAGGACCCGAGATATGAGCCCATCGCAATTTTTTATCAATATTCAGCTCATCGCGCAGTTCTGCCATCTTATTCGGAAGAATAGGATCGAACAGTACGCTGAGTGCTGCTGTAATCTGCAGGCAAACATGTAGTGTATTAGCACAAGTTTCGCGGTCGTCCTTCCGGGTATGCCACGGTTCCATCTCCGTAAAATACTTATTCCCGATGCGTGCCAAGTTCATCGTCTCAGTAATAGCTTTACGCATATTAAAAGACTCATAGGCATCGCTGATCTTCTGTTTTTGCAGCTCAATTTTGGCCAGCGTCTTGCGGTCCTTTTTGGTGGGACTATTCAACTGGGGTACCTTGCTGTCAAAATAGTTTTCGGTGAAAGAGGTGGTGCGATAGACAAAATTACCGAGGATATCTGCCAGTTCACTGTTTACCTTACTCTGAAAATCCTCCCACGAAAAGTCTGAATCTTTAGTTTCGGGCAGGATAGTACCCAGCACATACCGCAACAGGTCGGGATCAAAATCTTTGAGATACTCTTCCAGCCAGACAGCCCAGCCACGAGAAGTAGAAAGCTTCTTGCCCTCTAGATTTAGAAATTCATTGGCTGGCACATTCTTAGGCAGAGTATAATTACCGTGAGCCATCAGCGTAGCAGGAAACATAATGCAGTGAAAGACGATATTGTCTTTACCTATAAAATGTATAAGGTCGGTCTCTTCGTCCTGCCAGTATGCTTTCCACCGCTCGGGGTCGCCTTGTTCTTCAGCCCATTCTTTGGTAGCGGAGATATATCCTATGGGAGCATCAAACCAAACATACATTACTTTTCCGTCAGCATCGTCGAGAGGGACGGGTACGCCCCAGCTGAGGTCGCGCGTAACAGCACGGTCAGCCAGTCCGTCGTCGAGCCAGCTTTTAACTTGTCCTTTTACGTTCGGCTTCCAGTTTCTTCGGCTATCTAGCCATTGTTCCAAATCTTCCTGAAAATCGCCCAGCGGCAGGTACCAGTGAGTAGTTTCTCTGGTCTCGGGCGTATCGCCAGTGATGGCACTTTTGGGATCGATCAGATCGGTAGGGGAAAGTGACTTCCCGCAACTTTCACACTGGTCGCCATAGGCTTCATCATACTCACAATTAGGACAAGTGCCTTGTACATAACGGTCGGGCAAAAACATCTCAGCTTCGGGATCGTAGAGCTGTTCCTCGGTTTTCTGCACGAAGACATCATTTTCATAAAGTTTCATAAAAAACTCTTGTGATGTCTTGTGATGAACTTCCGAACTCGTACGTCCGTAGTAATCAAAATGAATGCCGAAGTCTTGGAATATCTGCTTGTTACGGTTGTGAAACTTATCTACAATATTCTGTGGAGAGATCCCTTCCTTTTCGGCGGCAATAGTAATGGGAACGCCGTGTTCATCTGATCCACAAATATGGATGATATCTTCGTCAGTCAGTCGTTTGTAACGGACATAAAGATCAGCGGGCAAATAGGCGCCTGCTAAATGGCCTAAGTGAATGGGGCCGTTGGCGTAAGGTAGTGCAGAAGTAACAAGCGTGCGGTTGGACATGTTTTACTTTTAGTGGAAATTTTGGATAAGAGTAAAAATAAGAGTATAAAGCTTAAAATCACAATTCAGTTGGAAAATAGGCAAGTTTGGTGAGTAGTTGACAGGGCAGGTGCTGAAATGCTAAATGTAAAATTTATGAGGCAAATAAGACTTACTCCAATGACCAGCAGTTAACCTATCACGGTTATTCTTTAGACAGTCATCACTGTTGTTCGTTATTCTTCTTCGTTGGCACGCTGCTTCGCCTTGCGTTTTTTGTAGTTAACCCATCGCACTCCAAAACGTTTTATATTAACTTCGTCACGAAACTTCTTAGCCTTCTCCATAACCTTCTCGTACTTTTCTTCATAACCTTCAGAGTCGGGTTTGCCAACATGAAACGTCTTGATTTTCTGGTTGCCTTCTTTGTCTTTATAACTGATACCCAATGATACCCTTCCATTGTTGGTTGTTCTATGGATACCGAGTTCGCCGGTAACACTGTTTTTATATTGGATTTTTTCGTCGGGATTTCGTGCCGTTTGTTTCCAATCGGCCAACCACTCATCACGAAATTCAATAGCAGCTTGTTTAGCCTCTTCCCAGCTGTCATAGTTACGGCGGCGGAACCGCTTGCTCACCTTGCGATGGTCGCGCTGGATACGTACCCAATAGCCGCGAAGGTTTTCATCATCAACTTTTGTGATATTCTTCATTTACATGTCCTTTAACTGTTAAACCTAAAGCTTTTCTCTCTTGTTTCTTCCAAAATAATAAAATTTATTATTTGATGTAATGTTAAAGTAATATCAGGCACATAGTTATTAGCACCCTCTGTGATCACAATTTTATGACTCGTAAAAGAGTTAGGTTGAGATCAAGAGAATACCAGAAACTAGTTTTCCTTGGTCTAAGTTACAGGCTTAAACAAAAGTTATACCGGCCGAATTCGTGGAAGTGCGGGAAAAGTAACCGAATTGAAAGTATTAACTTAAATTGGAACGGATTATTTTTGAAATGAAAGCGCTATAATTGATAATGTTTAAATTCCAGGATAAAATACTAGCTGAGGATAGATCCATAAAATATCATATAAACTATAAAGATAAGAGGGTTAGTTTTAGGCAATTTATAGATTTACTGCAAAGTGATAATGATTTTCGATCTTTCTTTATCGAATTGTTGTCCAATGTGCCGTTTGATGCCTACCACTGGGAGACACCACCGGTAACCAAGGCTACTACCGAACAGCCGTTTCAATTCGTAGTCACTAATAGTCCCGGCATAGACTTAGCGCCGGATGTAGGGCCTTTTGCACAGTACTTTGGTGAGGATGATCAGGTATCAATATTTGATAATCTTGGAGGTGATGCTAAGCTGATAGCTCCTGCTCCGACCCATCCAGAGAAAAACTATTCACATATTGGTGTTTTTACCGAACAAGCACCTCTGGAACAGCAGAAAACGTTGTGGCAGCGAGTAGGGCAGGTAACTGAAGCAGAGTTATCCGATCAGCCGATTTGGCTAAATACCGCGGGTGGGGGTGTGGCATGGTTGCATGTACGATTCGATTCTGCACCTAAATACTACCGGCATCGTCCTTATCGATATTTTAATTGAGGTTTTTATAAGACATTGATTTGCTCGAGAAGAAATTAACCATTCATTTTTTTGTTACCCAAAAACGAATCCGAAAGTACACTAGGATTCCTCTCGGGCAGCTTTTCCGATTATCTGCTAATTGGAATTTGGCCGGACTTATTGATCCCCAAATTTGAGTTACCCAGAAGTGAGTGGAGAGCCTTAAATTTTAGATTACCGTCCAATTTGTAATTCAGTGATTGATCCCCGGAGATAACACGGTAAGCCGACCTCCCAATTTGCCCGATATCCAATGAAATGGGGATATTAAGTTCGGTAATCCCATTTTGTCGAATTTGAGTATTTGCAAGCGCATCTCCTGAAGCCCATTGGCTGCCGTTGACTGCAAAATCATATTGTAGGACATCCACATTCATCCCAAAACCATTGGGATTATCAATTTGTAGTTTTAGACCAATATCGGCGCCGCTGAGACTTAGGCTGTTAACAGCTATATTCTCTACACTTAATTTGGGAAGTTTTAGCATCGGAATAGACCCTTGCTTTCCGACCGGGATCTCTGTTCGCCCCAGTGTCGGCATATCGAATGCCAAGTGACTTATAAAGCGGTATGATGATTCATCCTTTTGTGCTAGTCCCTTAATAGAACGATATAGTTCATTGAAGTTTACTGTTATCGGCACCTCAAACATGCTTACTCCGGAAGCTTCAATATTTATTCCTTCTTGCTGATCTCCCTGAATAAAGGAATTGCCGTTGATATCCAGATTGTAATCATAGCCTACCATTTGTAAAGAAACAGGATTGGGGTTATCAATCTTAATATTATAGGTAAGCTCAATTTCATTAAAATTGAAGCCGGTAACACGGACGTCATCAACAGACAACCGAGGTTTTTGGACATCGGCTAGTTCTTCAAGAGTTTGGCAGCTTGACAGGAAGAGAATAATAGCGATTAGAATAGCAGATTTTTTCATATTCATAATAATCAAGAGGAGTAAGAGATATATATTAGATCCAAATAGTATTGTGCAAAGTTTGCAAAGGATATAAAAAGATCTATCCACATTGGCCAATATTACCAGTATTTTTCCAAGAAAGCGTATAACGCTACACCTACTGTTACCGATACATTCAGCGAGTGTTTGTGTCCATACTGCGGTATTTCTATAAAATCATCAATATGGGAGAGCAGTTCTTCATCTACACCAGTGACTTCATTGCCAAAGACAAGACATATTTTTTGATCATTGGGCAGTTGATAATCAGGAAGAAGTATGCTTTCGGTGGTTTGTTCGAGTGCCAAAAGTTTATATCCTTCATTTTTGAGTGCGCCAACTTTTGAGGCAAGGTCCTTGATATATGTCCATTCCATATGTTTTTCAGCTCCGATAGCCGTCTTCGAAATTTCCGGTCGGGGTGGAGTAGGACTAAAACCGGACAGTAAAATACTATCAATGCCGAAAGCATCAGCACTGCGAAAAGCAGCGCCTACATTATGCATGCTGCGGACGTTATGCAGCCAAATTTTGGCTGAATCCATAGCTCCCGGTGTATCGCGTTCAAGATTTTGTTCAAGGATTTCTTTCGTGCTTAGTTTTTCCATAATGAGCTTTTTATAATTCAAAAATTCATTCAGTTGCCCTGAACGAGGTCGGTAAACTTATGGCGGTATGGGTTTAGTTCTATACTATACGCTTAACTCAATGTATATTTACAGAATAAGGGCCATAAAGTACCAAATTTAGATTTGGTATAAGAGTGTTAATCATGGTATTTTATTAGGCATGAAAATGAATTAAATGTCAGCTGTTAGCTGGCATTTACTTTTTGTGGATGGAAATATATTTCGAATAAAACCCTGATCGTCGTGGAAAAGAATTATTTATCCCGTGAAGGATTTGAAGAATTGGAGGAGGAGCTTGAAGATCTCAAGGGCCGCGGACGCCGAGAAATCGCTGAAGAGATTGCTGAGGCTCGTGCCAAGGGAGATTTAAGTGAAAATGCCGAATATGATGCGGCGAAAGAGGCGCAAGGCATGCTAGAAAAACGTATTGCTGAGCTTGAAAATGCCTTGGCCAACGCTCGTATTCTTGATGAGGAAGATGTCAATACAGACAAAGCCTACCTGCTTTCTACAATTACGATTTATAATCATAATGTAGATAAAGAGGTTAAATATACCCTTGTGTCTAAAGATGAAGCGGACTTTAAAGAAAATAAGATTTCGGTTGAATCGCCTATTGGTCAGGCTATTTTAGGCCAGGAAATAGGGGACGTAGTAGACGTTGAAGTACCAGCCGGAGAACTGAAGTTAGAAATCAAAAAAATTGAACGATAACTAAATGGATATAGCGGTTATAGGCACCGGATATGTGGGGCTGGTCAGTGGCACTTGCTTCGCCGATTCCGGCAATGATGTAACGTGTGTTGATATTGATGAAGACAAGGTGGCCCAGTTGCGCGACGGGCAGATCCCCATTTACGAGCCGGGCCTGGAGCCGATCTTCGCCCGCAGCATCCGCGAGGGACGGCTCCGCTTTACCACGGAGATCCAGCAGGCGGTAGGAGAGGCCGATATCGTGTTCTTGTGCTTGCCGACCCCGCCCGGCGGCGACGGGCAGGCCGACCTCTCGGCGGTCATGAGCGTGGCCGGACAGATAGGTCCGCTCCTCGAGGGGTATACTGTGGTTGTCAACAAGTCGACCGTGCCGGTCGGCACCGGCGACCGCCTCGAAGAGGCCATTGCCGAGAAAGCGAGCAGCGACCGCTTTGCTGTGGTCTCCAACCCCGAGTTCCTCCGCGAGGGGGCGGCCGTGGAAGACTTTATGAAGCCCGAACGCGTCGTTGTTGGCACCGACAGCGACCGGGCGGCCGAGACCATGACTACCCTGTACGAGCCGTTTGTACGCTCGGGGAATCCCATTATTACCATGGATCGCCGCAGCGCCGAGCTGACCAAATATGCTGCCAATGCGATGCTGGCCACCAAGATTACCTTTATGAACGAAATCGCCAACATCTGCGAGCGGGTGGGCGGCAACGTAGACAACATCCGCCGGGGGATCGGTACCGACTCCCGCATCGGCAAGCGCTTTTTGTTTGCCGGCATCGGCTACGGAGGCAGCTGTTTCCCCAAGGACGTCCAGGCGATCCACCATACAGCCGGCGAGCATGGCTACGATTTTAAGATTGTGGATGCGGTGATGAGCGTGAACAACAGCCAGAAGACCTCCATTGTCCGCAAAATGGAGCGGTACTACGGCACCGATGACTTCAGCGGCAAGACCTTTGGGATGTGGGGGTTGAGCTTCAAGCCCGAGACCGATGACATCCGCGAGGCTCCGGCGCTGTATATTGCCGAAGAGCTGGTAGGCCGAGGGGCCAAGCTCCTAGCCTATGATCCGGAAGCTATTGGTACCTTTAAGGAAGCGACCAGCCAGGTTGTCCTCGACAATACCACCTTTGTCCACAACCAGCAGGAAGCCCTGGACGACATAGATGCGCTCGTGATTTGTACCGAGTGGAACGAGTTTCGCCGGCCGACCGTCGACCGCTTCCAAGACCATATGAAGCAGCCGGTGATCTTTGACGGACGCAACCTGTATAACCTGGAACGAGCGGCCAAGGCAGGGATTACGTATATCAGTGTGGGACGTCCTGCGGTTGGAGTTGATGAAGAGCTTATTGAGAAATAGAATACTTGCTAATAGGAGTATAGATCTGACACCAGAACGTTCAACAGTAACGATTAATTTTTACAGTTTCTGTATTCTGAGTTTATAAATCTACATGAGCAAAAAGAAAAAACGTGTTCTCATCACTGGTGGCGCCGGATTTCTGGGTTCACATCTTTGTGATCGATATTTATCCGAAGGTTATGAAGTAATCTGCATGGATAACCTTTCCACCGGCAGTGCCGATAATATTGCGCATTTAACAGGTAACGATCATTTTAGTTTTGTCAAACATGATGTGACGAATTACATCCACGTAGGTGGTGATCTTGATCTGATTTTGCACTTTGCGTCTCCCGCATCGCCGATAGATTACCTGGAAATGCCCATCCAGACCTTAAAGGTGGGATCACTCGGTACTCACAAGGCACTGGGTTTAGCAAAAGCTAAAGACGCTCGCTTTCTGCTGGCCTCTACCAGCGAAGTGTATGGTGATCCCAAGACCCACCCACAGGCCGAAGACTACTGGGGGAATGTGAACCCCATCGGTCATCGCGGGGTCTATGACGAAGCCAAACGATTTGCCGAAGCCATGGCCATGGCTTATCACCGGTATCATGGTGTAGAAACGCGTATTGTACGAATTTTTAATACTTATGGTTCTCGGATGCGCATCCACGACGGACGCGCGCTGCCTACTTTCATGAGGCAGGCCCTGCGCGGGAATCCGTTGACCGTCTATGGAGACGGCTCGCAGACGCGTTCTTTTATGTATGTGGATGATCTGGTAGAAGGCGTTTGGCGATTATCCCAGAGTGACTATACCGAGCCGGTCAATATTGGTAACCCCCAAGAAATTAGTATCCTGGAATTTGCCAAAGAAATTATCGATCTGACTGGCTCTGACAGCAAAATAACTTTTGAAGAACTACCCAAAGACGATCCACAAGTACGTCAGCCGGATATCAGCCAGGCAAAAAAGGTACTGGAGTGGGAGCCCAAGTACGATAGAAGGGAAGGACTGTCAAAGACTTTTGATTACTTTAAGAAGAAATCGCTGCCTGAGTAATGAGTCGCCTTGTAGATGTGTATCCGTATAGCATAGAAAAAGATCAGATTCAGTTTTTGGTATTGAAGCGATCAGCCGATGTTCGCTATGCCGGACAATGGCGTATGGTTGGCGGTAAGGTAAAAGAAAATGAAGAAGCGACAGATGCTGCTATCCGTGAATTAAAGGAAGAGACGGGATTAAGTCCTGATATTTTTTGGACAATTCCCTCGATAAATCAGTTTTATGACCAACAGTCTGATACTATTCACCATATTCCCGCTTTTGGGGCGCAGGTTAATCACAGTGAACAACTTAGCCTGAATCACGAGCACCGCGAATGGCAATGGGTTTTGGAAGATGACGTTGAAGACTATATTAAATGGCCGGAACAACGCAGGTTGATGAATCTACTTGCGAACATTGTTACAGATAATGAAATACTGGACGCGTGGATAAACAAACAGTAGAAAGGTTTAAGCGACATACTATTATTTTTGCGGCTTTATTCGTTGCAGTACTGGCATGTAGTCTTAAGAAGGCACATGCCCAAGAAAAATCATACGAATTACTGCCTGCTCCTGATGTATGGTTCAATAGCACGGATGGAATTCGGATAGGTGGGCGTCTCCGTGGGCAGCAGGCCGGTACTTTTGGTGATGGTCCGCATCGGCTGAATATGGGGCTGTGGCTTGGGACGAAGATACCTGACCATCCCGTTTCGTACTATCTTTCTTACACCGAACCTATTGCCAAACTTTCTGATTATGGAAGCGAAGCAAGTATCAGGCTGGAAACGTCTTATCGCACAGGATTTCAACAGCACGGACTTTCTTTTAACAAGCGCTGGCAAAATGGTTTTAATGAAAAGAATTATAAAGAATTGTCTGTCGGTACTCGTGCAGAAGAACGATTTGATAACGAGTATCTACTTTATCCACAGCTTTGGCAGAATGATTGGTTGTATTTAGCTTCAATAGGTTACTTATCAACAAATGTAAATACGCTGGGGCGGCATCGCTTTTCGCTAAACCTGGATGTAAATATGGCGGGTAATTATGATCAGTTTGTGAGGGGAGAGGCTTCATACCAGCAGCAGGTTTCGCTTTCTTCAGCTTTTACGCTTACCGGCCGTATATATACCGGCATAGCATCGAATACGACCGCACCGCAGTACTTATTTTCTCGTTCTTTGAAATCTGCTCATAAGTGGATGAACAGTGGTTTGACCCGCGCAAGAGGTACTATTCCTCCGTCTTGGATAAGAGCAGGTAATATCCAGATTACCGGTGGACCAAACTTGCGGGGATATGTAAGCTCTGATATCAATGTACTGAACAACTCGGCAGCTCCGTTGATTACTTCCTTTTCTGCATTGAATTTGCAGTTGAAGTATCCCAACCCCATTGGTAATGCTATTGATTCCATTCCAGTAGTAGGTGGAGTGATGGATTTAGACTCTTATTTATTTTATGATGGCGGAACTTCACTCGGTATTACCGATGTCGAAGAGTCCAGACTGCTTTCTGATGCTGGATTGGGATTCACATTTTCCATCAATATTCCCGATTATCTCGGTAAGCCCCGCGGCATTAACATCCGATATGATCTGCCGTTGTGGGTTTCTAATCCTGGGAATGAAAATTCCTTTAAGTTTCGGCAGGTCATTGGCATTAGTACTGTAATTGAGCTGTAAATCAGTGAGGAAATTTTCCTACATATTGTTACTGGCGTTTTTTGCGGGTGGATTATGGAGCTGTACCAGCGGCCGTTGGATGGTCAAAGATCGTTCTGCTGTTGACACCACCGAGTACAAAGTGTTGGAGCAGAATCGATTTTTACAGCAGGCTGATTCTGTAAATCCCCAAAGCCCTACGTTGCAGCTTAATTTAATGTCTCGCACCAAATATCAGTATTCTCAACGGCTGCTGGCCGAGCGTCAAATTCAAGATTATAAGCTTCAGCCCGGTTTTATGGCCTTGGGATTAACAGGAGCCGCCTTGTCTTTTTATGGCGCCAACTCTTCGGCTTTCAGCAGTGGTAGATCAAGAGGCTATTCACTAACACTGAATGCTGTGGGGGTACTGTTGACGACAGCAAGTTTTCTAAACTTTAAGGCTGTTGGTGAGCCTCGACCTACCGGTGAAGAACGATACCTGCGCAATGTGGGCAACAGTATTCGCGTAGATACTGTACATATTCAATCAAAACCCAATGATAAGCCGTCTGTGACTATTCAATATGGTGATTTGACCATTTCAGAACAGCAGTTGACCATTAATAACGGCCAGCTAACTGTTCCACTGGCTGAACCGATTAATGAACTTAACCTAGAAGGGTCTGATCCCGGAACGGTCGGAGTATCTGTTGCTTTTGAAGATTCTACTTATTCTTATGAGTTCCCAATATCTGATGTACTGCAGCCGTACGCTAATGTCACTGCTCGGTTTTCGCCGCTAAGAAATACCTCCGATGATACGGCTGATAATATTGTGGCAGATTTGGTTGAGGGCAGTAAGCTGCAAATTAACAATACCAGTTTTGAAAATTGGTACCAGGTTTTATACGGTATTGCAGAGCATTATGTTGCCAAAGATGATGCCGAAATTGTTTGGCGTCCTTCCGATTTTAAGCAAGAAGAGCAGATCAAAACCGTTTCTCGTATTGCTTTCGGTGACGTAGATGTAGAGAGTAATATATCCATTTTAAGGGGAAATCATCCTAATGCCATTGGATTGATAATTACTAACGAAAATTATGCATCTGGTAACGAGCGAATGTATGCTCACCGTGATGGCCGCCTAATCAAAACCTATTTAAACAATGCTATTGGTTATTCCGAAGAGCAGATTTATGAACTCCAAGATTTCAGCAATCCTTCTGAAGTCAGCCATATTCTCTCTGAAATTCGTTTAGCTGCCAATGAAGAATCAGAACTGACGGTATATTTGAGTGGTTATGGTCAGATTTCTGAAGGCAAGAATTCTACTGTCAGCATGCTGGGAGTTAGCACAGATACCTCCAGTGTACAGTCTGCTGTCTCTTTCAGGCAAATCTTAGAACAAATAAATACCATAACTTCCGGACAGATACTCATTATTTCTGACCTTGATTTTAGTTCTTCCAGTCAATTAAAGAATTATAGTGCTGCCGAAAGGAATCGGCTGTTATCAGCTTCATCAGAAGTATTGTTGGATGCTAATCCCCAGTCAGCCGTACTTTTTTCTTCGCGTCTTAATCAGCCTTCGGCACTATATCAATCCGTTCAGGAAGACAAGAAACACCACATTTTCCCCTACTTCTTTACCAAAGCATTACAGCAGCGAAACACTACGTTGACAGATATCTACCAGTATTTGCAGCGAAATGTATCTTATACAACGCGTAAATTGCATGATCGTCCTCAAGATCCTCTGTTGTTGGGCAATACAACCATAGATTTACAGAATTAACAGATGGCATACCTCTTTATCATCCTCAGTTCTGTATGTTCGCTGACAATTGCACATTTGCTTAAGCTAACGGAAGTGAAAGAACTGCGAACGCTTAATACGTTAACGGTTAACTATATAGTTGCGGCTGTTTTTGCGCTGGTTGTAGATTTAAACGGTAGTGGAACGACAAATTTGGGTTCGCAAACCACCGTCTTGCTTATATTTTGTGGCTTAGTAGGCGCCTTTTTTATTAGCAACTTTGTTGTTTATGGTAAATCGGTGCACACTAACGGAGTGGGGATCACCATTGCTTCTATGCGTATGTCATTGCTCATTCCCGTGCTTATATCCGTCTTTTTCTACGTCGAATACCTAGACGGTGTAAGGCTGGCAGGTGTTGTGCTAGTCTTTGGAGCTATGGCACTGTTAGTCCCCAAAAAGAACAACAAGCTTAAAGTGGGGAGTATTAATGCCTCTTGGCTGCTGCTTATCATTTTTGTGCTGTCAGGTTTTGCGGATGCATCCCTGAAAATTTATCAAGAAGAGTTCAGCACTAACCTTAACGAACTTACTTTTATGGGGATGATTTTTGTAGGTGCATTTATCATCGGGCTCCTTATTTGCATATTTCGAGAAGGGCCAATTATTCGAAAAAAAGAAGCTATGCTGGGAGCCGTCATCGGAATTCCCAATTTATACTCTTCAATTTTCTTAATTTATGCGCTTGATGGCATAAGTGGATCTGTTGCCTATCCCATTGTGAACATTTTGAACGTACTTGGTGGTACATTCTTGGGATTGCTGGTCTGGAATGATAAAGTTTCATACAAACAATGGGCCGGTATCGCAGCCGCAATTATTGCAATCTTACTGTTGATATAGTGAAATTGATATAATGGAATCCATAATTGAAGATATTCGAAATCGTGCATCAGAGAAAGGAAAGACAATTGTGTTCCCGGAAACCGATGACCCGCGCATATTGCAGGCTGCATGTCATTTGGTAACCCAAGATATCTGTGATGTTATACTCATAGGTGATGAAAAAGAGGTTAATAAAAAAGCGAAGGAAGAAAAGGTTAAACTTCCGGCGGCAATACAATATCATTCCACCGCTGAGGTGACTGAAGAAATGGTAACACATTTGTACAACCGCAGAAAACATAAAGAAATATCTCGATATGAGGCAGAACAAAAACTGTCGCAAGATTCACTGTATTTTGGCGCCGCACTCGTAGCAGTAGGTGTTGCGGATGGTTGTGTAGCGGGATCGCTGGCTACCACGGGAGAGGTAATTCGAGCAGCTATCCATAATATAGGACTTAGAGAGGGAACAGATATTGTCTCGAGTACATTTTTGATGGCACTGAAAGATGGACAAGTGCTTACCTATGCAGATTGTGGCGTCGTTCCTTATCCAGATGAAAAGGAACTAGCTGATATTGCTATTGAGTCAGCTCGAACTCACCGATTGCTAATGCAGGAGGAGGCAACGGTAGCTATGCTCTCATTTTCGACCAAGGGTAGTGCGAAACATGAGAAAACGCAACTAGTGACTAATGCTTTGGAAAAGGTGCAAAAAAAAGCTCCCGAATTACAGATTGACGGGGAATTGCAGTTTGATGCAGCTTTTGTACCCGAAGTGGCAAAACGCAAAGCACCGGAATCCAATGTGGCAGGCAAAGCTAATACCTTTATTTTTCCCAACTTGGATGCGGGCAATATTGCCTATAAAATTACCGAACGTCTGGCTGGAGCATCAGCTACCGGACCAATACTGCAGGGCTTAGCCCATCCAATGATGGATCTTTCCCGCGGGTGTAGCTGGCAGGATATTGTGAATGCCAGCTGCGTAGCAATATTATTTGCAGGTCAAACATCTTGAGCCATATCGGCTTGTCCGGCCGTTATCCTAGCATTGCCTTAGCCAACTATTGCTCCATAAGTCAGATGCAAAATTAGGGTCATAATTACATACTTAGATCCAGATTCTAGATAAAAGGGAGCATCAGCAGCAAGTTGACCGGCATATCCCAATCCAAAGAATCCCCAACCAATAATGGGACTCAATACAATCATCATAAAACCCTACAGGCCAAGCGCCAGGTAAATCCCATGCTTCACCGAAACATTATTATCCAAGAAATAGATTGGTACTACAGACCCAAAAGCACCGTATCCAAAATCAATCAGTAATGGTAAAGGACTAATATTGAGGCCAAAATAATCAAAAACTATTTGTTAGATAGTCTCATTCTATTGGTTTTGTATGCATAATTCTGGCATTTTATAACTGAAAATAGAGGGGTGAACTAATAGTTTAATTTCATCGAATTAAGTTTAACTTGCTAGTAAGTTTGCTTATATTTTGTGCTCAGAAACAAAGCGGGCAGATCGACCAATTTAGAATTAGTCTGCTTTAAGCTATTTTGCAGAACGTATCTAGCAGAACTGATGTTGACTAAGCTAATTATTAAACACCACAAAATACGGTATAGATATAGTTATGAGTGAAACTGAAGCGCTTGAATCCATGGTAGGTGGTGAGTATAAGTATGGTTTTACCACTGATGTGGAATATGAAGATTTTCCTACTGGAATTAATGAGGATATTATCCGGGAAATATCTCGTCGCAAAGACGAGCCGGAGTGGGTACTGGAGTTCCGGCTTGAAGCTTTTGAAAAATGGAAGCAGATGGAAGAACCTGACTGGCCCAATGTTGAGTACGAAAAGCCCAATTTTGATGAAATCCAGTATTACTCTTCGCCTAAGAAAGAGAACGGAGAAAAGCCGGAAAGCCTGGATGATGTAGATCCACAAATTCTGGAAACGTATGAAAAACTGGGTATTCCACTGCAGGAGCAAAAACAGCTGCAGGGTGTTGCCGTTGATGCTGTTTTTGACAGTGAGTCTATTTTTACCACTTTTAAAGAAAAGCTAGCCGATGCGGGCGTTATTTTCTGTTCTATTTCTGAAGCTATTCAGGATCATCCTGAACTGGTGAAAGAGTATATGGGATCAGTCGTTCCCAAAGGTGATAACTTTTATGCAGCTCTGAATTCTGCAGTCTTTTCTGACGGATCGTTTGTTTACGTTCCGGAAGATACGGTATGTCCGATGGATCTTTCTACATACTTTCGTATCAACAATATGCAGTCGGGGCAGTTTGAGCGCACGCTCATTATCTGCGAAGATAACAGCCACGTAAGCTATTTGGAAGGCTGTACCGCACCGATGTATCAAGAAAATCAGTTGCATGCTGCTGTTGTTGAGCTTGTTGCTCTTGAAGATGCAGAAATTAAATATTCTACGATTCAGAACTGGTATTCCGGAGATGAACAAGGCCAGGGCGGTATCTTTAATTTCGTTACAAAGCGTGGACACTGCCGCGGTGATAACTCTAAAATATCTTGGACACAAGTAGAAACTGGTTCCGCTATTACCTGGAAATACCCCAGCGTGATAATGCAAGGAGATGGTTCTATAGGAGAGTTTTTCTCTGTGGCTGTAACGAATAATCGTCAACAGGCTGATACCGGTACTAAGATGATTCACGTGGGTGAAGACACAAAGAGTACCATTATTTCGAAAGGTATTTCGGCCGGTGAATCTGACAACAGTTATCGCGGGCAGGTAAAAATTAGTCCACGTGCCGAAAATGCGCAAAACTATTCGGTTTGTGATTCCATGCTTATCGGACAAACCTGTGGTGCGCACACCTTCCCCTATATCGAATCAGCCAATCCGACGGCCAAGGTAGAGCACGAGGCTTCTACTAGTCGAGTTGGCGAAGATCAGATCTTTTATCTGCAACAGCGCGGCATGGATGAAGATGACGCAATTTCGCTCATCGTTAATGGTTTTTGCAAGGAGGTATTGCAGGAGCTGCCGATGGAATTTGCTGTGGAGGCTGATAAACTGCTGGGCATTAAGCTTGAAGGCAGTGTCGGTTAATCATTCATTACATCATAAAATCTAAAAATAATATTAGAGGAATTTAGTAACGTGTTAGAAGTCAAAGATTTACATGTATGTGTGGAAGAGGATCCATCTGAAAAAATCCTCAAAGGCGTTAACTTGACAATTAATAAAGGTGAGATCCATGCGATCATGGGTCCCAACGGAAGCGGTAAGAGTACGCTCTCTAAAGTTGTTGCCGGTCATGAAGCTTATGAAGTGACACAAGGTGACATTCTTTTTGAAGGAGAGAGCATCTTGGAGCTTGACCCTGAAGAACGTGCTCACTTGGGCGTTTTTCTTGCTTTTCAGTATCCTGTTGAGGTTCCGGGTGTAACCAACAAAACGTTGTTGCGCCAGGCATATAATACTATTGCCCAAGAACAGGGCAGAGAAGAGCTGGATCCACTGCAGTTTGAAGATTATGCGAAGGAAAAGCTCGAACTGATTGACATGAAGCCTGAATTTCTGGAGCGTAGTATCAATGCTGGTTTTAGCGGTGGTGAGAAGAAGCGCAACGAAATTTTCCAAATGGCCGTACTCAATCCTAAGCTTTCATTCTTGGATGAAACTGACTCAGGACTCGATATTGATGCTTTAAAAACAGTAGCCAACGGTATCAATCAAATTGCTGATGAGGATAAAGCCATATGTATGGTTACACACTATCAGCGTATTTTAGATTATATCACACCTGATCACGTTCATGTGATGATTGATGGAAAGATTGCAAAATCCGGTGACAAAGAGCTGGCTGTGAAGCTCGAGGAGCAAGGATACGACTGGTTGATTGATACAGCAGCTGCATCTGTATAAAACAGTAAATTCAAAAATTTTATAGCAAATTGTGAAGCAACAAAAAGAGCGCACTTTTTTAAAAGATTTACTAAACTTTCAAGGTTCACTTAACGGGCAATCTAAACTTCTTGATAAGGTTCGCCTAAAAGGGGCAGAAGGGGTGCGAAACACCTCTTTTCCAACTAAAAAGCTAGAAGACTGGAAATTTATTAGTCTTCGGGATCTTTATCGGGATTCTTATGAGCTGGCTTCTAATTTAGAAGTAGAGGCTTCTGATATTAGCGAACACTATCTTCCAGAAAGTGAAGGGTCTCGACTTGTTTTTGTTAATGGGTCTTTTTCTGCAGAACATTCTTCTACGGATGCACTGCCGGATGAAGTCGTTATCGGAAATATTGCTCAGCTGGCTGCTGATGATAATGACCTTATTAAAGACCATCTGAATAAATATGTCGAGAATAATTTCGAGAATGATGTCTTTAGTTCATTCAATAGTGCATTTCTGAAGGATGGGGCTTTCATCTACGTGCCCGAAGATGTCACCGTTGAAGCACCAGTTCACCTTCTGTATGTACAGACTGATGCGGACGAAAACTATTTTACAACTTCTCGTAGCGTAGTTGTAGCTGATAAAAATTCCGAAATTACTATCGTTGAGGATCACATTGGTTTGGCAGATAACAAATATTTTAATCTGCCGGTAGTGGAAGTGAATCTGGAAGAAGATGCTTATGTGAAGCATACCAAGATACAACGCGACAGTCGTGAGGCTATCCATATTGCACGAACAGCGGCTTTTGTGGATCATCACGCCGATTATGAGTCTTATACTATTACCCTTGGAGCTAAGCTATCACGCAATGAACCTCGTATTTCTCAACGAGACGAAGAGGTTGAATTTACGGTTGATGGTCTTGTACTGATTGACGGAGAGCAGGTTTCGGATACTCATTCCGTCATGGATCACCGTTTTTCGCATGCCGAAAGCCATCAGCTGCACAAGTGCGTGATCAATGGGAAGGCACACTCGGTATTTAACGGTAAGATATTTGTCCGCCAAGACGCTCAGAAAATTGATTCTTTCCAGGAAAACCGAAACTTACTGCTTTCGCGCAAAGGATTAGTCAATACTAAACCTCAGCTCGAGATTTTTGCCGACGATGTGGTATGTACACATGGTGCCACTGTAGGACAGCTTGAAGAGGATGAGCTTTTCTATCTTAAAAGTCGCGGACTCAACGAGCAGCAGGCACGTGAACTTCTTATTTACGCTTTTGCACTCGAGACTATCGAAAATATTACGGTTGATTCTGTACAAGAACTACTCGTAGATGAAGTGCATAAGTTCACTGAACGACAGCTAGACTCCGAATTAACGGTTTAATGTTATGGCTAAAGTTGCAACCTCCACACCAGCTGAGAACGTTGATTTTGAAAGCGTTCGAGATGATTTTCCTGTACTTGATCAACAGGTAAAAGATAATCCGCTGGTATATTTGGATAATGCAGCTTCCAGCCAAATGCCGAGCTGTGTAGCTGACCGTATTGATGCCTATCATCGAAATGAACACGCCAACGTTCATCGCGGTATCCACACATTAAGCCAAAAGGCTACCGATGCTTATGAGTTGGCACGTAAAAAGATCCGGCATTTTATCAATGCTGAGCATGAAGATGAAATTATTTATACCACCGGCACTACTGATTCTATCAATCTGGTAGCTAACAGTTTCGGCGAACGTTTTATTGAGCAAGGTGCCGAAATCTTGGTTACCGAAATTGAACATCACGCTAATATTGTTCCTTGGCAGATGATTGCCGAACGATATGGAGCAAAGGTGCAAGTAGTTCCGGTTAATGATGATGGTGAGATCATTTGGGATGAGTACGTAGCTCTGCTCAATGAGAATACAGCTATTGTTGCCGTTGGACATGTTTCTAATGCTCTGGGCACCATTCATCCCGTAAAAAAGATGATTGAAGCAGCACATACTCAAGACATTCCGGTACTCGTAGATGGGGCGCAAGCCGTTCCACACAGTCCTGTTGATGTGCAGGGTTTGGATGCCGATTTTTATGCGTTTTCCTCTCACAAGATGTGTGGTCCCACTGGATTTGGTATTCTGTACGGCAAGAAAAAGTATCTTGAAGAAATGCCGCCGTATCGTGGGGGCGGAGACATGATCGATAAAGTTTCTTTTGAGGAAACAACCTATAATATTTCTCCGCATAAGTTTGAGGCAGGTACGCCCCCCATTGCTGCGGGAGTCGGTTTTGCCGAAGCTATTGATTATCTCAGCAATATCGGTATGCAAAATATTGCTCATCATGAACAAGAACTGCTTGAATATGGAACCGAGCAGCTGTTGTCTATTGATGGACTCCGTGTCATAGGAACATCCAAGAAAAAAGCATCGGTTATTTCCTTTGTTTTCGATGACATCCATGCTACTGATGTTGGTACTATTCTCGATGAACAGGGCATAGCTATCCGCACGGGCCATCACTGTGCTCAACCTACCATGCGGCGCTTTAATGTGCCTGCAACAGCTCGGGCCTCTATTTCTTTCTATAACAACAGGGAAGATATTGACCGTCTCGTTGCGGGGATTAAGAAAGCAAAATCAATTTTTGAATGACAATTTATACGAAAATTCTGAAAAGGTTGTGTCATCACAGGTTTAGTTCAGGATCAGTTGCTATAGCTAATTTTCACTTATGACATTGTGAAATAAGTTCAGAATCATATGATGTTATTTGTGAAATATTCGGAGTTTTATGCGACTTGAAACTGTTAATTGCAATAGATTATATTTATATTAGTTCTAAATAGTGAACATTTAATAAGCTATTAGCCTTTACCATTATGCCAAAGATCAAAGAAATAGAACGTACGCCTAATCCCGATGCTATGCGTTTTGTGTTGGGAGACCCACTTACAAATGGTGTCACTAAATCCTTTGAAAATGCTGATGAAGCCGAGAGCAATGAGTTGGCATCATCGCTTTTTGCTATAGACCACGTTATCAACGTTTATTTTGTAGATAAATATGTGACCGTAACGCAGGATGGTGATGCCGTTTGGTCTGAGCTGCTACGTCAGCTGGCTCCGCCTATCCGTGAAGCTTCTACTCAAACTGATTTGGAAGAGGATGAAGAGGTACATGCTACCAAGGAGGTGCAGGAAACTGACGATCCGCGTCTTAAGGAAATCAATAAGATGCTTGATGACCAGGTACGTCCTTATTTATTGGCTGACGGCGGTGGTTTGAAGATTCTTGGCCTCGATGGTGACCGACTTAAGGTTCACTACCAGGGCGCATGTGGAACTTGTCCCACCGCAACCAGTGGAACGCTCTATGCCATCGAAAGTATGGTTAAGCGTATTGATCCTGAAATTCAGGTAGTATCAGTATAAATTGAGTTACTCTTTATGTCCATTTCTATTACCGAACGAGCGGCGGATCAGATCAGAACCATCCGTGAAGAACAACATATTGCTGATGACGCCAAATTGCGCGTAGGAGTTGTCAGTGGCGGTTGTTCAGGGCTGACTTATGATCTGGAATTTGACGCTAATCCTTCCTCCGGTGACAATGAACAAAAAGAGTTTGAGGATAAGGGCATTCAGCTTATTTGCGATATGCGCAGTTTCTTGTATCTATCCGGTACTAAACTGGATTATACCGATGGATTAAACGGCGAAGGATTTCACTTTCATAATCCGAATGCAAACCGCACCTGTTCGTGCGGAGAATCATTTTCAATTTAGATTATGGCTACCGACACACAAGGCGAAATCGTCAACAAGGTCAAACAATCCGAAAAGCTTGTTACCATTGATCTTCAGGAGTACTTTGACTCCACACCCCGTACAGAGTTAGACCTTAAGCAATTTCTTTTTAAAGGGATGATTTTAAAGGAAGATGACTTCCGGGAGCAACTCGAAAATTTCGACTGGAGCCAGTTTGAGGGACAGTATGTAGGGGTTTATTGTTCGACAGATGCTATTATTTCTAAATGGGCTTATATGCTTGTTGGCCAACACCTTGCAACTCACGCTAAAGAAGTATTTAAAGGTAAGGTTGATGATATGCTGTATGAACTTTACCGTCGAAATTTGAAAGAGTTAAACTGGAGTTCATATCAGGACAAGTTTGTTATACTCAAGGGATGTTCCAGTAAAGAAAAGCCTGTACCTGAAGGTGTCTATCTGTATGCCACTCAACAATTACTTCCCTACGTTAAAAAGCTGATGTACGGTGAAGCTTGCTCGAATGTTCCTGTGTACAGGGGATAGATTCAATGATTTCTGGTCTGGTTGTTTTGCAATGAGAGCCACAGGCATTGGATTTATGGAATGACATCTAAGGAACTTCTTTAAATAATAACGTCAGTCACACTTACTGTAGCCTCTCCTCTTTTAATCATTTAGTTCGAAACTGATTGATATAATCAATAACTGGTTTAGCTTTTTTTATTGATTTCGTCCAGGAGGGTAAAATGGTTTAGATGATACAGAATGTCTTATTACATTCAGTTCGAATGATTTTTAGTATTTTATAAAAAATAATATGAATAAGAATACCTACGCATTAGTCACCGGGGCATCCCGCGGAATTGGAAAAAGTATTGCACAATTGTTGCTGGAACAGGGAGGGATAGTTATCGGTACAGCCCGGAGCTCAGCATTTCCAGACGAATTTGTTGAAAATCCTGATTTTGAGGGAATACATGTGGATTTAGCTAATCCCGATGCCATAAAATCTAAGCTAAAACCGATTTTCGATCGTGATACCGCTCCCAATGTGCTTATCAATAATGCCGGAATTTTTCTAGAGGCGGGATTTGATCTGGATGATGAATCCTGGCTTGATACCTTGGACCAAACCATGCAGGTAAATCTCCGTTCTGCAGCCTTACTTTCAAAATGGGCTCTCAATCGGTGGAAAGAAGAAGGCGGCGGTTATCTTATAAACGTATCTTCTCGTGCAGCTTATCGCGGTGATACGCAAGAATATTCGGCTTATGCGGCCTCAAAGGGGGCATTAGTGGCTTTTACAAAAAGTGTTGCCCGAGATTTTGGAGAGCACGGTGTCTCAGCTTATTCTATTGCGCCAGGATTCATCAAAACAGATATGGCTATGGGTTCTATCGATGTTTATGGTGAAGACTACCTTACGGAAGGTATGGCCTTTGACGAAATTACATCACCTGAAGAGGTGGGAGAGCTGGTAGCCTTCTTGGCATCCGGAAAAGTACCGCATATGACCGGGGCCACGTTTCATATCAACGGCGGAAGCTATATGATATGATAGTTACTTGTTATAGGTTATTTGTTAATTTGTGCTCATAAACTATAAAAGCATACCATCTTAAATGTTATGTAGGATTCATATGTACCAAATGACAATTAACCAGTAACTAAATGAGTATTAAGCAGCGCAAAAAAGATCATGTTGAGCTGACCACCTCCGGTAACATGAATTACCGTTTTTCAACCGGATTTGAGCAGTACCGTTTTATCCATGATGCATTGCCCGAAGTTAATTTAAAGGATATTTCTACGGAAGCTTCGCTGCTGGACAGGACCTTTGCCTTTCCGCTCTTTATCTCATCAATGACCGGCGGCTATACTGATGCCGGAGCGGTGAATGCCATCATTGCGGAATTTTGTGAGGAGTATAACCTGCCTTTTGGGGTAGGGAGCCAGCGCATTATGCTCGAAGATGAAGAAGCCGTTTCGTCGTTTTCAGTAGTCCGAGATAAAGCACCTTCTGCTTTTATTGCCGCTAATATCGGTGGTGCACAGCTTGCTAATGGATTATCCCAAAATAAACTTCACCTGTTGATAAGCTCTATAGAGGCTGATGGCGTTATTGTGCACTTGAATCCCCTGCAAGAGCTTATGCAGCCCGAGGGAGATCGCAAATTTAAAGGGATTGAAGAAGGTATAAATCAATTATGTAACGACAGTCCTGTGCCGGTTATCGTCAAAGAAACGGGAGCAGGGATATCGGCGGCGGTAGCAGAGCGATTATTAGATGCCGGTGCCAAGGTTATTGATGTAGCGGGAGCGGGCGGCACAAGCTGGGCAAAAGTAGAAAATGAACGCCTCTCAAATAAGAATCCAAAGAATGATTTTAACAACTGGGGGATACCCACGCTGGAGTGTGTCCACCAGGTTCAAGAGCTCAAAGGGAGCTATAATTTTGAACTCATTGCGTCAGGCGGAATCCGGTCCAGTCATCATATCGCCAAGTCGCTGTGCCTCGGCGCTGATTTTGCTGCGGCTGCCCAGCCGGTAATTAAGGCTGTGGATGATAATGGTTATGAGGGACTAGAAAATCTTTACCGAAAATGGCAGAAGCAGTTGGTTACTATTCTTATGCTACTGGGATGTGAACAACTTGACGATTTAGATCCAGGGCACCTGCAAATAACAACTAATAATCGGTAACATCTTGCGCTAAAATCCTTATATTTGGCCTTTTAGAAATTCAGTATTGTTAAGGTGGAAGCCACAAAACAACAGCAAGAACTTTCGAATCTTATAGATGATAAACTTGCGGAGCTTAATCTGCCGCAAGAGCCTTCGCTATTATACGATCCGGTGCGTTACACTCTGTCATTGGCCGGTAAACGAGTGCGTCCATATTTGACGCTGGTAGGATGTGGTGTATGCGGCGGTGATATTGAAGAAGCCATTCCCGCTGCACTTTCTATAGAATTACTCCATAATTTTACATTATTGCACGATGACATCATGGATCGTGCTCACACGCGACGCGGTGAACCCAGTGTTTATAAAAAATGGGACTCTAATACCGCTATTCTTTCTGGTGATGCGATGTATGCCAAAGCTTTCAAACAGCTGCAATATTATGGCAGGGAAGCGGACTATTCAAAACAAACATACAGCCTTATTTTAGATCTTTTTTTGGATAGTGCAGAAAGAGTTTGCGAAGGGCAGGCTTATGATCTGATGTTTGAGAAAGATTATGATGTATCCATCGACCAGTATTTGCAAATGATTGAAGGAAAGACTGCAGCACTGATAAGTGGTGCTTTTGCGATGGGCGGGGCAGTAGCCCGGGCCGATGAGAAGTGGATCAGAGAACTGCAGTTTATAGGCCGGAAGGTAGGTATAGCTTTTCAAATTCAGGATGATCTATTGGATGCTGTTGCTGATCCTAAAAAGTTTGGCAAGAAAAAGGGGGGAGATATCGTTGAAGGTAAGAAGACATACCTGACGCTCCTTGCCCTGCAGCGAAGCGAAGAACAGACAAACAGGAAGCTGGTTAAACTTCTGACATCCACAGAAAATTCCGAGGAGGAAATAGCAGAAGTAATATCTATCTTTGAATCATTGGATGTATTTTCAGATACAAAGAATGCTATTAAATATCACTATCAGGAAGCTATTGACCATCTCGATACTTTTGATAACTCACAGTACAAAAAAGGAATTACAGAATTTTTAAATCGTTTAATTTCCAGGAAATACTGAAATAAATTATTTATGATGATGAAAAAAATGGTAACGATTAGTAGTAGATTTTTACTTGCAGCAGTAGTTCTTGTTGCTGCGATATCATGTAAAAATGAAAATTTAATTCGGCGGGGTGATGATTTAGAAACAGCCTTTGATAAATCCATGAGGCTTTTTGAAAATGGAAAATACCGTGATGCAGCCGAAGGGTTTGAAACTGTATTAGAAATAGGCCGTGGAACTGATATAGGTCAGCAGGCACAGTATTATTTAGCGGAGTCATATTTTAAGGATAAACGATATTTACTTTCCGCTTCGGAGTTTGAACGGTATGTATCACTCTTTCCCCGTTCTGATAAACGAAAAGACGCTCAATTTAAAGAGGCGTTTTCATACTATAAGCTGAGTCCGCGGTATAAGTTAGATCAAAAATATACACGGAAGGCTATTGAAAAATTTCGATTATTTAATTCCAGGTACTCAGGAACGCCGGAAGCAGATAAAGCAGCGAATTATATTTCCGAGATGCGGGAAAAATTGGCCCGAAAACTCTATAACGCAGCTCAGCTTTATATGGTTACCGACAGCTATCAGGCAGCTCTTACCTACTATGATTTAACTATTGATAAATATCCCGAAACAATTTGGGCACAGCGATCACTGGTTGGCAAAATTAATGCCTATAACATCTATGCCGGACGTAGTGTGCAGTCGAAGAAGCAGGAGCGATACCAAAAAGCAGTAGATGCTTATGAAAAGTTTATCCAGCTCTTTCCAAATGGTGAATACCGCAGCAAGGCCGATGAATATGTAGATAAGGCCCGCGCAGCCTTGGCAAAGATTTCCAATTCTGACTCACAGGCTAAAAACTCAACGGCCAGTGTTGACAGCTCTTCTGAGTAATGTCACATTCGAGCGATAAAATAGGACTATTGGGCGGTAGTTTCGATCCCGTCCACAATGGTCACTTGGCTATTGCCCGCTCATTTTTAGCTTCTCCGTATATCACTGAACTGTGGGTACTGCTTACACCGCATCCGCCGCATAAAAGGGGGCAGTCACCGGCTTCGTATGAAGTTCGATTGAAAATGCTACAAGAAGCTTTTGCCGGATTTGACAGAGTGGAAGTAAGTGATATCGAAAGGCAGTTGCCCGATCCCTCATATACTGTCCGCACTCTTGAGTATCTTACCGACCGGTTTTCAGAGAAGTCATTTTTCCTTTGCCTGGGATCAGACTCGGCAAAGCACTTTACTGAATGGTATCAATGGCAAAGAATATTGTCTTATTGTGAGTTGTTGGTAGCTGCAAGACCATCAGCAAGAGATATTCAATTGAATCAGGAGATTGCGCAAAAGACGCATTTTATTGATCATCAATCCGTTTCAGTTTCCTCAACTGAAGTTCGAAGTAAAGCATCATCAGCACAAAATATTGCTGACCTTGTTCCTGCTTCGGTAGAAAAGATAATTGACCAACAAAATTTGTATAAAGTGGGCTAACTATGGAACGGAAAAAGTTTCTGAAACTACTTGGAGTCGGAGGTGTCGGATCTTTGGGTACGGCAGGTTTTTGGGAAACATCAGGAAAAACAATGAAACCTCCCAGATTAAACAAGGGGGATACCATTGGACTTATCAGTCCCGCAAGCCGACTGGATAACCTGGAAAGATATGATCAAATCGTTCAAAAAATTCAGCAAATGGGGTTTGCTGTTAAAGAAGGTTCCCACGCCCGCGATTCGTATGGTTATCTTGCAGGGCGGGATGCTGATCGTGCTGCTGACCTTAATGCGATGTTTGCCGATGAGCAAGTTAAAGCTATTATTCCATTCCGTGGAGGATGGGGATCCAATCGTATTTTGAACCACATCAATTTCGATTCTATCAAAAATAACCCTAAAATTTTGGTGGGCTTCAGTGATATTACCTCTCTACTGTTAGCCATTTATGCTAAAACAAATCTAATTACCTTTCACGGACCGGTCGGTAAATCTGACTGGACCGATTATACTACTGATCATTTTGATAATATGCTTACCGGGCAGCCGGGAAATACGCTAACTATCCCTCAAAATAAATCTTGCAGCGGTTGCACTCCTTTTATCCAGATAACCCCCGGGCGTGCAGAGGGACGTCTTCTGGGCGGAAATTTAAGCGTATTAACAGCAATGATGGGTTCAGATTATCTGCCTGAGTGGCAAGGAAATATTTTATTCCTTGAAGATGTAGGAGAAGATATTTACCGCATAGATCGGATGCTTACCGAATTAAAACTTGCTGGCATACTCGATCAGATTTCAGGCTTTGTATTTGGACAGTGTACCAACTGTAGTCGTTCTGATGAACAAAGCTTATCTCTACAACAAGTATTTAGTGACCATATCAAACCTTTGGGCATTCCAGCTTTTTCCGGAGCTCAATTTGGCCATGTTAGTGATATGATTACTCTGCCAATAGGATTAAAGGCCCAAATTGATGCCCGTGAAGGAACTATACGATGCCGGGAATCTGCAGTATCTATTTAGGGAAGTGACAAATATTTACGTAGCACCCACTCGGCCGACAGTAATAAAATGACAGTCAAGAACCAGCCAATATTGCGGTATAGATAATAAAATGAGGTCGAAATCTTCTCATTTTTATCTAGCAGTCCACGTTCATTCAGTGTATCCCAAAAGCCCGAAAGTGAATCATAAGGATGATATATTCCATCCGTTTGAGCAGCAATCTGTTGTAATACCCTATCATTACGAATGGTATTAATAAACTCTGCATTTGATTTAGCCACTGCAAATTCTCCTTTTTGGGTTGCTATCTGGCGGCTACCCTTTTTGGCCGTTGCTTCAAATGAAAATATCCCTTGCGGGAGAGAACCAATGTTTAGCTTATATCTGCCCGAACCGTTATTTTCCATCGAATAAAAACGAGGTTCTGTATCTTCAGAATCGACGGAGATATTTATATCAGCATCAGTTTCTACCTGTCCGCGTTCGTTGGTGAGGTATGCATTGATCACTACATCTTCGGAGCCGCTGAATGTCTTTTGTGCCGGTATTACTTCCAGTAATTCATTATCGGGGTCTGCGGCCGTCCAACTAACAGTATTGAGCAGCAAGTTTTCTGCAAACTGACGAATACCCGGATTGTCTTGTTGAGGTAATCGAAACCACCCGTATGCACCAATCAGTGCCAGTCGTCTGTTGCCGCGCTCCTCAACAGTCATAGCTGGCTTATCAGTATCTTGTCCCTGAAAATTACTGCTCAACAAAGTTGTAGCACCGGGAGCATGGTCAATATTTTGAATAGGGGCAAACAGTGATGGTAGACGGTCATAGCTAATGTCTGGAATCTCCATAATGGGATGAGAAATCCCTTGGCTACGAGGGGAGAGGCGTACTGAAGATGGCTCCCAGCTGCCGGAGACTACAACCGGGAGTGAAGTGATTTCCTCCTCAAAGCGTTCCGCGGAAAATAGTGGCGTCGTTGCTATAATTACCGGCACCTGCTGAGCTAAAGCAGATAGCTTGTTTTCTATATCCGTTGGAATGCCAGAACGCGGATATCCGTGAAAAACAAGCAAATCAACAGAATCTGAATTGGCAGTGAAATTTCCCTCTATAAAACGGTTGCCGCCCAGCCAGGTACGTTTTGTAAGGTCCGTGTTTTTATCCGACTCTAGAAGGGATCTCCAAAACCGAATATCGGGATGAACTTCAAAAGCAAGTGATAAAATTTGTTGGCGGGCATCTTGTACATCCACCGAAAATCGCTGCATGTTATTATTAGCCGTCCATTCATCCTGCTGTTTAGGTACATGAACAGTAAATTGCTGGAGTCCTTCGGTGTTTAACGGCAGTGCCAACGAAACTTCACGGTTACCGGTTGTCAATTCGGGAGTGATGGTTTTTTGGGACAAAACGTCCGTTCCACTCTGTAGTTGAACTTGAAATGGTTTACCTTTAAAGCCGTTATTTTTGATATTAACTGAGACAGACTGTTCGGTATTGAGGTAACCGGTAGATGGTGAGGAAACAGATTGAACAACAATATCCTTCTGAGACAAGGTATCTCCAATACCAACAGTATAAATTGGATTTTTCGATTCCTTAGCCTCAAAAACGGGATTTTCTCCCTTTGTATAGATGCCGTCACTGATGAGGATGGCAGCATCAGCGTTGGTTTCGGTGCTGTTTATAGTTCTAATGGCATCTGACAAATCTGTCTGTGAAGCATCATAGGTCAGACTGTCCAAATGGGTAGAGGTAGCCTCAATGCCGATTTTAAAAAAATGATAATCTACGGAAGATGAGTCCCTAAAATTGAGCGTGCTAAGTACTTTTTGATAGGTCTTTTTTCCTTCATACTTGTTTTTGTTGATATCAGTGCTGGCAGAATTATCGAGCACTACAAGAATATCAGCCCGTTCGGTGTAGGTGGATTCTGTTTTCAAAAAAGGATTCAAGAGTACCAGTAAAAGGATAAAGAATACTCCAGACCGCAATAGAATAAGTATATTCCGGTAAAAATCACCTATTGCAGTTATGTCTTTATATGACCACCAAGTCAGCAGTAGAGTGACGATTAAAATCAGTACATAACACCAAAGAGGCAGTGACGATTGGAATCCTTGAAATATGATATCCACAGTAATTGGTGCTTACATTTCATCCAACAGCTTATCGATAAGATCATCGGGCGCAAGGCCTTCGGCCTCCGCAGCATAGTTATTGACAATGCGGTGACGCAGCACCGGCTTAGCCAATGCTTTTATATCCTCAATGGTTACATTATACCGTCCCCGTGTAAGTGCACGTGCTTGGCCACCGAGTACAAGATATTGTGATGCGCGCGGACCGGCCCCCCAGCTCATATATTTATTAATAAAATCGGGAGCAAGCTCCGAATCCGGACGTGTTTTAGTTACCAGTTGTACTGCTGATGAGAGTACACCTTTGGGGACGGGTACTTCCCGAACCAGCTGCTGGAGTTCTACAATTTGTTCAGCGTTTAATACCGAATTGATGTCAGCCTCATCTAAATTTGTTGGCTGACGTACGATCTGCTTTTCTTCATCCAGAGTGGGGTAGTCAAGCCAGAGATTAAACATAAACCGGTCGAGCTGAGCTTCGGGCAGGGGATAGGTGCCTTCTTGCTCAATGGGATTTTGCGTAGCAAGTACAAAAAAAGGTTCGTCCAGCGGATAAGTAGTACCTGCAGCCGTTACATGAAATTCTTGCATACCTTCTAGCAGAGCCGCCTGTGTCTTGGGGGGCGTCCGATTGATTTCATCTGCCAGTACGATATTAGCAAAAACAGGACCTTTAACAAATTTAAAAGATTTTTCACCGGTTTTTCGATTATCCTGTATAACTTCGGTACCGGTAATATCCCCGGGCATAAGGTCTGGAGTAAACTGGATACGGCTAAAATCAAGATTCAGTGTTTGAGATACCGATCGTATAAGTAAGGTTTTTGCCAAGCCCGGCACACCAATAAGGATGCAGTGCCCCCTTGAAAAGAGACAAATTAACAACTTGTCTAAGATATCGTGCTGACCGACAATAACTTTCCCCACCTCGGTCCGTATTTTTTCGACCGAGGATTGAAAAAAGTCAACAGCTTCTACAGAATCGTCCGGGATGTCTCGCATAGGTGATAATTAAAGCATTTTATATTTTTCGGGAATCGAAATTTTATACTCTACAAACATTTCTTTTCGCAGCTCAGCCAACATCTTATCAACCATTTCTTGTTGTTTTTCTCGTAATGCAGCTTGTTTAATACGCGAATAATCCTGTTTGATATTTGCTGTATGCTCAGCAACACGTTCATTCAACTGAACAATTCGAAATGCACGTTTTGTGTTATTTTCATTGCCTAATTGAAACTTCTTAGGCTCAGAAATATCACCTTTTTCTTCAAGTAGCAGCACAATGCGATACAGGGCTGCTTCCAGACTTTCAAGTGGCATTAACCGCTGCCCGTTTTGGGGGTTTAAAATTCTACCGCCTTGTGCGGCCGTATTAGAATCATCGGAGTGCTTACGGGCCATTTCTGCAAAAGTAATCTCATCATTCGTTTGAATACTGTCTTTAATTTGCCGCAGCTTATCCTTAGCAGCCTGATCGTTATAGTTTTTGTCATCCACCGAAATCAGTATGTGATTAGTATCAATTTTATCACCTGAACGTTTATTAAGGCGGATTACGTGAAATCCAAACGAAGTTTCCACCACTTTTGAAATTTCACCGGGTTTCAGGGCAGTAGCTGCAGCCGAATATTCTGCAACTAAATCGTCAATAGATACCAGCGGAAGCTTACCGCCTTTTGAGGCAGAAGGTCCGTCACTGTACTTTTTGGCCATTTCTTCGATGGTTTTGCCATGGTTAAGTACCGAATCCCGTAATTGTGTGGCCAGTTGCCGAGCTTGTTTTTTGGCATTTGCCGAAGGAGGAGGAGTGGTGACAATTTGTGAAACCGCTACCTGCTCAGGAACGGTAGGCAGAGAATCCTGAGGGATATTTTCAAAATATTCACGAACTTCAGGACGTGTAATTTCGACGTTCTTCCGTTTTTTCTGCTGAAATCGTTGTACAACCATTTGTTCACGATAGTTTTCGCGCAGATCAGCTCTCAGCTGGACAATACTTTGTCCCATTCGTTGTTCCAGAGCCTCTTCACTGCCAAGCTGTTCAACAGATTGTTGAATCCTGCGGTCGATATTCTGATCAACCATTTCATCAGAAACAGTAACTGAATCGAGTTTGGCCTGATCAAGCATTAGTTTTTGATCCACAATATTCTGCAATACCGTGTACCAGATGTCTTCGCCGAAAGAAATTTGGCGATCTTGTTGCTTTTGCATCTGCATCATATACTGTTGTACCTGTTGATCAACCTCGGATTTGAGGATGATATGATCATTAACCACAGCGACAATGCGATCCAGATTTTTATTGGTCGGTTGTTGTGCCTTTAGAGAGGGAGAGATTAAAAAGAGTGCAATAACTAAAAAGAGTACAGTACGTGCGTTATTCATCAGTTGGATTACTTTCAAGGGTATCTTGTGGAATATTATTTTGATTAGGTTGACTAGGTAGAACGTTAAAAGACTCTACTTCATTATTCGATTTTGCCTTAAGATAAAGATTCTTGGCATAGGAACTGAAATTTCTGCGCTGCCTGTCCAATTGCATCCAGCCTTTAATTTTTTCAATCAGCCAATCTAGATCAGGCAGTTCACCCTTGGCTCGGCTGTCGGTGAGCTGAACAAAATGATAAACCCCGTTAACACGCTGGATAGGTGATATTTCATTATGACCAATGATCTTAAGATACCGATTCATAATATCGATATCACTCAGTGCCATAGAAATTGGTTGGTATTGATCGGCTTTTTCTATCGCAGCCTTGTCATTGATAGCATAATCCCGTGCCACTTCTGTCCATGAAATACCTCGTAAAAGATCGCGCTTAGCCGATCGAGCATCCTGGATTGTGCGAGCCTGCATGTGACGAAACTGTACAAACTCTTCATCCAGCACAAATTGTTTTTTATTAGCCTGGTAGAAGGTACGTGCTTCTTGATCAGTAATTCCAGATTTGTCTTCCTGTGATGCCAGTACATAATCACGAAGTGCCTCACGCAGAACCTCCTCTTTAGCTTTCTGGATTTTCTTACGGACTTCTTTTTTTTCTGCCAATCCCAGCCGCTGTGCTTCGTTTATCTGTACCTTTTGGTTAATCCATTCTTGCCTGTAGCGTTGCAGAGCTGCAACGCTGTCTTTTTCATAAACAAAATCCGGAATATTTGATTTTGCCTCGGCAACCGTAAGATATTCATTGCCAACACGTGCCAACGTTTTTTTGTCAACAGAAGAATTGGTTTGGGTGCAGGAGAAAGATAGAAGCCCCAGAACAATAGCGAAAAATAATGTAGTATAAGACTTTGGCATAATTAGTTTAAAATAACATACCTGCAATTGTAGCAGTCATCAAGTTAGCCAACGTACCTGCTAATACTGCTTTCAGACCAAATTGAGCCAGTTCTGATTTTCTGCTCGGAGCTAATCCACCGATGCCTCCAATTTGGATAGCGATTGATGAAAAATTGGCAAAGCCACAAAGGGCAAAGGTAGCCATACGTATCGTTTTAGGAGAAATTACGGAATTATTAACCATTTCGGAAAGCTGAGTATATGCTACAAATTCATTAAGCACAACTTTGGTACCGAGCAATGATCCCAGGTTAACGGCATCGCCCCAAGGTACACCGATAATCCATGCCAAGGGAGATATAGCCCATCCCAGTATCATTTCAATAGTCAATTTACTGCCAATAAGATCAGTTAAATGTGTAACATCACTAACCCATCCCAGTATACCATTTCCCATAGCAAGTAATGCAATGAATGCTAATAACATAGCACCAACATTGGCCGCAAGTTTTAGCCCTGTAGTTGCACCAGTGGCAGCAGCATCAATACCATTAGCGTCCGTACGTTCAACCTCCATTTTGACTTCTCCCTTGGTTACAGGGTCTCCATCCTCAGGATATAGTATTTTAGCAATAACAAGTGCGGCAGGGGCGGCCATCAGACTTGCACCCAGAAGCTGTTCAGCAAACATTAACCGGCCTACATCAAGAGCTACGTCTTGTGCTTCGGCAAAAGAATTACCAAGCATCTGTACATAAGCGGCCATTACTCCACCGGCTATCGTCGCCATCCCGCCAGTCATTACAGCTAATAACTCCGATTTTGTCATTTTTTTGATATATGGTTCAATAACAAGAGGAGCCTCTGTTTGGCCGACGAAAATATTTGATATTACTGACAGTGATTCAGCGCCGGATGTTCCCATCAATTTCTGCATGCCCCGAGCCATGTGCCTTACGATCCATTGTAGAATACCATAGTGGTATAAAATAGCAGTTAATGAGGCGAAGAAAATAATCGTTGGGAGTACCTGAAAAGCAAAAAAGTTACCAAGACTACCTTCCATGCCGGGACTTTTAGCCAGATCGCCAAATATAAATTTAGCTCCCTCAGTTGTATAATTTAAGACTACGACAAAAAAGGAAGATACCCAGCTAAAAAATTCTTTGGGCCAGCCCAATGGGGACCAATATTCGGCCATCTCTTGGCCTTTGAGGATGAATACAGCGAGGGCAAACTGAATCCCCAATCCTGTAGCTACAAGCCGCCAATTTACCTTTTTCCAATTTTTGCTGAATGCCAAGGCAATACCAATAATGGCCACCATCCCAAGCATCCCACGTAAAATATCAATCATCTATTTCCTGGTTCTTAGTTGGTTGTTCAATTTCTGACATTGGTGTTATCGGCTGACCACGCCGTTTGTCAACAGGAGGGCGGTAGCAATGGCGGGATCGCGGTTCGTAGGCATCTGTTTCGCCTACTAATACGCGGTCATCATTTTGAACAACACGCTGTGAGTAATGTGCCATCGTACCGCTTTCTGCGCAAACAGCATGTAGTTTGGTTACATATTCGGCAATAGCAAGCATCTGTGGCATGGGCTCAAAAGGTTTGCCTTCAAAATCCATATCCAGACCCGCCACGATAACACGTTTACCGTCGTTGGCCAGAGTGTTGGCTACATTCATCAGCTGCTGGTTAAAAAATTGAGCTTCATCAATACAGATGACCTCTGCTTCTCCAGTAAGCAGCACAATTTGATCGGCCGTATCTACCATTAGTCCCGGCAGTACATTTTGGTTATGAGATACAACATCCTCTTCATCATAACGATTGTCCACTTTGGGTTTGACTACGACCACACTTTGCCCCGCGATATGTGCACGTTTGGCCCGGCGGATCAATTCTTCTGTTTTACCGCTGAACATCCCACCGCAAATTACTTCAATCCATCCAACTTTTTGCGGAACTAGTGAAGGTTCGTTGAGCATAACCGTTAATTGTTAATATTTATAATACGCAAACTAAAGCATGGAATATATTTGTGTGAGCCTAGAAATAAAAAAGCTAAATTGGCTGGGGGGGGTAACCCGGAGTGAGAGAATATCTAGCAATTTTATCAGTAATATGGCAATCTGAAAGATGCATCGAAGCTGAGCTGATATCACTCTCCATTAGAACAGGTACTTCTGTTTGTAGCCACAAACATTAGTTATAAAAAATGATTTTACCTTGTCTGTAGCACGAAGGGGATACCACCTTTATCTATATTTCAGTCTCCTCCATAAGACTTTTCTGCCGGAACATATCTACAAACAACCAAATAATAGGGTAGGGCGGAAAAATGACCGAACAGAATAACTTAGTACTCTTTTTCTTTGATGGGGGAAGCTGAGAAATTCCTGCTATGCCTGCCATCCAGAAAATAAAACAAAGAAAAATAAACATGGCTACTAAAATAGATCCTATAAAACCAAAACTATTATAAAAAGAGTGAAGCATTGAGTTTTTGCTCTACTTTCAACTGTTAATTCCTTACTTTTGGTGCTTAATTGTAAACATATAAATAATTCCGATCATATGCTCCCTGTAGTTTCTATTGTAGGGCGGCCCAACGTGGGCAAGTCCACTATTTTTAATCGTCTTATTGGTAGCCGTAAGGCTATTGTTGATGACCAGTACGGCGTAACACGCGATCGCCACTATGGACAAGCTTTCTGGAATGGCCGGGAGTTTAATGTTATTGATACCGGCGGATACCAGCCTGATGAAACCGATGTAATCTGGGATGGCGTGAGGGAGCAGGTACATATCGCCATCAGAGAATCTGACCTTATTCTTTTTGTGGTAGATACCGAAGGCGGAATTACTAGCCTGGACCGCTCGGTGGCTCGCATGTTGCGTGAAGAAGACACCCCCGTTCTGCTTGTTGCCAACAAAGCTGACAATGAAGAGCGGGCAATGAATGCTACCGAGTTTTATGGGCTGGGATTCGAAGAATTATATCCCGTGTCAGCTATAAACGGCCGGGGTACCGGGGATCTGCTGGATAAAATGGTTACCCTCTTTCCCGAGGAAAAAGAAGAAGAAGAAAATAGTATTCCCAAATTAGCTATTGTGGGACGTCCCAATGTAGGTAAAAGCAGTTTTATTAATGCTTTACTTGATGATGATCGTTGCATTGTAACTGATATTCCGGGAACTACACGGGATTCCATCCACAGTAAATTAACCTATAATGACAAGGACTATATTCTTGTGGATACGGCCGGTCTCCGTAAAAAGGCGAATGTAGACGAAAATGTTGAGTTTTATAGCACAGTTCGTACCGAACGAGCACTCCAAAACTGTGATGTAGCCGTACTTATGCTCGATGCTATGCGCGGTTTTGAGAAGCAGGATCAACGTATATTAAAGAATGCCACCGAATATAATAAGGGTACTGTTATGGTGCTCAACAAGTGGGATTTAGTGCCCGAGAAAGACTCCAATATTCACCGTGAGTTTGAAGAATATGTGTATAGCCGGGTACCCCGAATGGAATATGTGCCTATTATATCAGCATCAGCCATTACCCGACAACGGATTCATAAAGTGCTCGAGGTAGCCGATCTGGTACTCAAAGAGCGTAAAAAATCTATATCTACGTCTGAGCTGAATGATTTTATATATGGAATCCTGAAAAAAAAGCCGCTGCCGGTAAGGGGAGAGGTACAGCTCAAAATAAAGTACTGCTCACAGGTTAAATCTAATCCGCCGGTTTTTAAGTTTTTTATGAATAGACCCGAAAAGCTGCCCACCAGCTACCATCGTTATATTGAAAACAGAATCCGGGAAGAGTATGGATTTATCGGTGTGCCGATAACATTAAGATTTGTTCAGAAATAACCAATTTAGTTTTGATGAGAATCATTGAATCAGTTATTTTTCCAGCGATATTATGTAGCACAATAAAAATCATGTAACGGTACACTCATGGCTGCACCACAAAATTTAGAACAACCTCGTGCCAATGCGCTCAATGAAGATTATGATCGTGAGCGCTCTCTTTCATTTCTAGAGAAGTTATATCTGCCTGAAATTTTTAAGGCGCTTTGGTATACTCTCAAACAGATGTTCCAACCGAGAGTTACCCTTCAATATCCCGAAGAAAAATGGGATCCGCCCTCGATATTCCGGGGTAGGCCTGTCTTGGTTGAAGACGACGGTAAAGAACGATGTGTAGCTTGCGGACTGTGTGCACGGGCGTGCCCACCGTTGGCCATTAGCATGCAGGCCAATGAAGATTCGGATGATCCCAAAGAGCGATATCCCAATTTTTTCGAAATCAATATGCTGCGATGTATTTATTGTGGATATTGTGAGGAAGTTTGTCCCGAAGAGGCCATCGTGATGAGCAAAGATTATGATATAGTTTTTGAATCCAGAGAAGAGGCCATTTATGATAAACAGCGCCTGCTGGTACCCAAAGAAGATTTAAAAGATCGTTTAGATTTTCTTAGAGAATATAAAAATCGGCAATTCGGGCAATTTTGGGATTTTCAGGAAGAAAATAACATTCATTCCGTTCGTGATCGCGACCGTGAGTTCAATTCCGGACTTTCACTCGTAGAGATGCTGGAACAACAGCAGCATAACGACAACGTAGAAGCAGAATCAGAATGGGTTCGATAGGAGATAATGACAGATCATAACGTTACGCAGGATGATCTTAATAATCTAATCGAAGATGTTACCTACCTCCAGGACGAGGCGGAGGCCATGCAATATGTGATTGATAGTGTACCTTATGATAAAAGTCCGCCGGAAGGGCGATCAATTGCTGAAATGTTACTGATTATTGATCACGCTCAGATTTCCTATTATCGACCGCTCATAGAAGAAGCCGTTGATAGCAATGACCCCGTCAATTTAGATAACGTTACCCATTTTCGGGATAGCTTTGAATATAATGAAGATGAAGACCTAGACATCCAAAAGGTATTACGGAAGCTTGCCAAACACCGAGCAGGGCTAGCGAATACCATAGATAATATTCCATTAATTGACTGGGAAACAGTAGTTTATAGGAATAACCAAGAAGTTACATTATTTAACTTTGTTCGAGAAATGATCCGCTTTGAGCGTACAACGCTTAACGATATTGCGGATCAAATTATGGTATTAAAAAAAGATCAACAGCATAAGCGGGAAATACAGAATCGACGAGAACAGCGCGAAAATCAGCATCATCCCCAAAATTCGTAATATT
Source organism: Fodinibius salinus (assembly GCF_008124865.1). Taxonomy (NCBI): domain Bacteria; kingdom Pseudomonadati; phylum Balneolota; class Balneolia; order Balneolales; family Balneolaceae; genus Fodinibius; species Fodinibius salinus. The sequence goes on from NZ_VNHY01000001.1 coordinate 572,807, forward strand.
GTTTATGGTCTGGGCAACGTTGTTATTAGTATTGATAAGTGGATATGTTGCCTTTGAGCTCATTAAACTTAGAAAAACAAAAGGACGGCTTAAGTATTTGGGGCTTACCATTGCAGCTATCTTGCTGACTCTCATTCAGCTAAGTCTTTTTATCAATGGATTTACTGAATCTGAAACTTTCGCTAATATTACGTCTTTTATTACCGAATGGGGGCATATTACGTGCCTGGCCTTTGTGTTAAGCTCTTTAGCTGTATTTATCCGTGAGTCGAAACCGGTTTTTGCTCAATTTCCGCTTTTATATACCGCTCTACCGTTGTTAATTATAGTATCCTACCTGCTTGTGAAAGATACCTATGCGTTAAAAAACTGGTTACTTACCATTTACCAGGGAGGAGCCATTGCTGTTGCATTGCTGATGTACAGTGTGTATACCTACCGCAGATCAGAGTATTTGATGATCTTGTTAGGCGTGACCCTATTTTTAGCTGCTTATCTCTTTTTTTGGTTTAATCCTTTTGCCAAAGCAATTGAAGGTTGGCTATGGAAAATTCTTGTAGCGGCTGCACTTTGGTTAACGGTTACCGGATATGAAAAGACTGAAGCTATAGCGGATCAACTTAATCACTCGACACAGAATACAAACTTTTAGATAATGACTCTAGATTTAGACACCAAGGCACCCGATTTTACGTTAAAGAATACCGATGGGGAAGATGTGAGCCTTTCTGGTTTTCAGCCGGACTATAATGTAGTATTATTATTTTTCCCGTTAGCCTTTAGCAGTACTTGCACCGAAGAACTTTGTATCACGAGAGACAATATGAAGCTCTACAATTCTTTAGATGCCAAAGTATTAGGTATAAGTGTTGACAGCTTTTTCAGCTTAAAGCAGTTTAAAAAGACCCAAAACCTGAACTTTACGCTACTGAGTGATTTCAATAAAGAGGTATCAAGAAAATATGATGCGCTCTATGATAATTTCTTCGAAATGAAAGGTGTTTCAAAACGGGCATCTTTTGTTATCGACAGGGAAGGGAAAATACGTTATCAAGAAGTGTTAGAGGATGCTGGAAAACTTCCTGATTTTAAAAAGATTCAAGAAATGCTTAATAGTCTAGATTAATCTTTAGCTATTATAGATAATACCATTTTAGCATAACTACCCTTACTTTACATAATATAAATTATACGACAAATATGTTCATTTATATATAATGCCGGCAATTTTACGAATATTATATACACTCCTAATGAAACTATTGGTTGTCACCCAACTATATATATTTAGCTGTTAGTTTCATTTCTTCTCTGTGTGGTTCAATCAAAAAGCAAGTTAGATCATAACCTTAAATATTTATAAACAAAATTAGCCTGGTATTTTATTTATTCATCAGCTGGGAGAAAATTCTGATATCCTTCCATTTAGGTCTACTGTTATTGCCAATAAAGTAGATATCTATTTTGTCTATTAGTTTGTTGGTAATCCCAAGATATTTCTACAATCCTCTCGGAAATACCGCTATTTAATACTCTTTTTTCAATACCTACTTCGATTCAGGCTGTTTTAACCTAAAAACACCGTTCTGACCGTTCTGAAGCATGTATACTTAAATTTGCCTTCTAAGCGGTTTAAATATATACCGGAACATCCAAGGTAGGCTATTTTAGTTAATTATTACTAATTTTGTCATCATCAGTGATAATTATTGAAATATCGAAGAAAAATTTGGGATAGATGGCAATTCTTGAATCGAAATTAGTTGAAAGATTCAGAATATGCTTTCATTTAAATAGAGAACTCAACCTCTAACAATTCGTTAATTTGAATCTCTTTAAAAAGATATTATTATAAGAGAAATACTTTCGAGAGTCGATTGCGTTGAGTTTATAAATATTTAATCACGATAAGAGGGATTATGATTACTGCTATGAGCCGAAATACTATCCGGTTACTTTTTTGTACTGCATTTTTGTGCAGCGTACACACCGGAAATGCCCAAACGGTTGTTGAAAAAATGAAGTCCCAAAAGCAGCTCAGTCATTTTGTGCAGGCAGTGGAAGGAACAGAACTGGATGAACGACTAAACAAAAAAGGTCCTTTTACCCTTTTTGCTCCTTCTAATAAAGCTTTTGATGCTCTTTCTGGCAGCGAACAATACAGAAGCCAACTTCTTTTAAATCATGTTTTTACCGGGATGGCTACGGAGCGAAGCCTGAAAGCAATGGACAACGTTACTTTTTTAAGCGGAAAGACCGTTTCTATTGCAGAGCAAAAAAACGAGCAGTTATCTGTTGGTTCTTATACCTTGGTAAAAACCAATATTATGGCTGATAACGGAGTGATTCATATCATAAGCGGAGTTCTGCAATAAGTTACAAGTTGCATATTATTGGTAACTTATTGTCATGCATGCAGATAGAAAAATTATTAGTATCAGTTTTTATTATTTCTCCATCGGCATGAACCTCTACTCGGTTTTCAATTTTTAGATCTAGGTTACTTAATTTCGTTGTATCCAGATAGGGTATCCAGCTAATCTTTTTGAAGATAAAAAATGGTAGTAAAAAAGGTAAAAGCCATCTATTGACGGGACGAATTTGAACCAGGTCAAGCTGCCCATCAGTAACGGAGGCATTGGGAGCAATCCAAAATTTACCGCCCTCTACCCTTCCATTTGCCAGTGTTAGCATCATAAGTTTATGCTTGTCCTCATAATCAATTTTAACAAAGAAAGGCTGTCGGTAAATATTGGCTTTTAACGCTGACCACATATAATTCCATGTGCTAAAGGTGGTGTTTGGCATTTCATGAACGTACCGATTGGCCAGTCCGTCAAATCCAAATCCCAGCGTATTCAGGAATATGAAATCGTTACCAACCTACATCAATCTCTTGCAGATCACCGCAAAAAATTAACTCAAAAGCATCCTCAATCGCTGTAGGAATTTTGAGGGTCTTGCACAGATCATTTCCGTTGCCCATGGGGATGATTCCCATAGCAGCTTCAATCTCAATAACGGCTTTTGCCACTTCGCGTACCGTACCGTCACCACCGCAAGCCACAAAAACATCAAAATTTGTGGACAAACGTTGAATAAGGTCACTAATATGCTCTTCAGATTCAGAAGTAAAAAATTCGCAACCCGATTTTTCAGCTATTTTTTGCTTGAGGACACTGAACTTAGCATGTGATTTGCCATATCCGGCAGCAGGATTGTATATGAATGCGAAGTGTTTCAAGAACGAGAGTTTGAAAAATAAGTTTTCAACATTTCCAGTGTACGTTCTATATCATCGATAAACACGCGCTCTCCTCTTTGGTGATAAGGATAAATGGAAGGTTCTAGCGCAACTGACACCACCGGATCAGTTGTTTCTTGATTGAAGACCTCCCCGTAATGCAAATAGTCGTTGGTATTATTATCGAGCTTCACTTTGGGATTGGCGGCTATGAATTTTGCTATAAACTTTTCGGTAGCTTCTATCAAAGCTTCTGAAGGAGTTAAATCATTTAACTCCCAATGTTTAGAATAGAGCGCAATGCCGGATTCTCCCTCAAAAAGCGGTGTAGTATCAAGAGTAATAATCTGCTGAGGTACCCAATTTTCGGCTATACACTGTTTAGCAATACGCCGCGCACCCATGCCGTGTTTGTACCCTTCTCCATTGTTGCGCAGCAATTCGGGATGTTCTTTAAGTCCCTTACTCTCTTCCATCTCCGATAAAAAGAATAGTAAATTGGGAGCATCATCCAGGTCAATCTTTTCAGCAATTGCAAGCATCATCCCAAGTCCGGCGCAATCGTCCATAGCCCCTTCAATATATTCATCCGTGACTTCTACCGGCAGCGTATCGGGATAATCTTTGCCATAATGATTGATTTTGTCCAGATGTGCAGCTAATGCTATAGTAGGTTGCTCTTGGCGATTACCGATACGAAAAATTAAGTTATTCCCTTTTACCTCTTGTTCTTGTGCTTCCGGAATTTCCTTAAAGACTGAGCAAATATAAGGATGCAGTCGTTCTTCGTAGCTACTGAATGAGGGAATTTCAGCTGTTTTTATGATGTGGTGAATAGCGCGGTCAATCATGGATCAAGAGTTTGAAGAAAATGCGATATCAAAGGTCCCATCCTGCTCTGCAGAGACGATAATTTCATCAATTACGGCATTAGTATTCAACGGACCGTAAATATGTGGATACTCTTCACCGCTGTCCTTATGCTCTTCGTATTTAATTTCTTCGCCCAGTGATGACACATCAATAATAAGCAGTAATATTTGGTCATGATCTTTGAATAAGCGATTAGCGGTATCATTTATTTGATGGCCACTGGAACAGTGGATAAACCCTTCGCTATCAAGGGATTCAGGCTCATAGTTGCCATCTGATTTATGTTCGTCCCATTCTTCTTCAGTAGTAATATGAAATAACAGATCGTCGCGCATATAAGAGTTTTATTTGAGTGTTTATTTCTCATTGCAAAGCACAGCAATGAGGAGTATATGTAATTTTGGTGAATTATTTATAGGCCAGATGCAAGAGAGCATCGCCCTTATGAACCACGGGTGCATAATTGAGTCCTATGACGCGTCCATCACGTGGACAATCAGACCTAAAACGTTCATTGCCATAGGGATCAGTAATGTGCCCCAATACCTGTCGCTTTGAAACTTTATCGCCCAAGTTGATTTTAGGTTTAAAAAGTCCCGCATACTTTGCCCGCACCCAGGTTGTTTTGTGATAGAGTTCAGTTTCATGTTCCGCTTCGGGTGCTTCTTCTTTAATCCCAAGGTGTTGCATCAGCCTTATCGTACCATTAATGCCCTGTTCAATACCAAATTCATCAAAACGGGTGGACTCCCCTGTTTCAAAGACAATAATATTTTTGTCCTTTTTATGGGCGGCCTTGCGAAATGATTTATCTATGGGAGAAGAGTTTACCACAAATGGCGGAGCAAAGGCTTTAGCCAGTTCTTTATTACGATCTACATCGAGATCGCAGCGAATTTGTGGATAATTAGCCCGTGCAGCGCCACCGGTATGGAAGTCAATCCCTACATCAATTTCGGGAATAATCTTATTCATTAACGTATGAGCAAGCAATCGGGCCAGCGAACCGCCCTTTACGCCGGGAAAACTGCGGTTTATATCCTTGCCGTCGGGCAGGCCGCGTACATTTTGGATAAACCCATAAACATTAACCAGCGGTAGTGCAATTACGCTGCCTTTGTCGGGACGTAAAATACCCTCATAGACCATACGGCGGATAATTTCAATACCATTTAGTTCATCACCGTGGAGTCCGCCAGTAAGTAAAAGCACAGGTCCATCCTCTTCGGCCCGATAGACGTGTACCGGCAAGTCAATATTGGTATAGGTAGGTAATCGGGCAATATTCAACTGAATTTCTTGCTCCTCTCCCAGCCCGATAGAATGATTGTTAATAGTTATTGTATCAGGCATTACGTGTGAGATTGTCTCGTTCTGGAGGATTTTCCTTTATTTCAGCGGCCTTGCGTTCAACAAAAGAGATAATGCGGCCGGCAATATTTTTGCCTGTCGCTGTTTCAATGCCTTCGAGTCCCGGCGATGAGTTAACCTCAAGGACCAGCGGGCCGCGTTGCGACTGTAACATATCTACGCCCGCAACGGATAATCCCATCGCCCGGGCGGCAATAAGTGCTGCCCGCCGTTCTTCTTCAGTAAGCTTAATAAGCTCGCCACTGCCTCCGCGGTGAATGTTTGAGCGAAATTCGCCCTCTACGCCCTTGCGCTTCATAGCGCCCACCACTTTACCATCCACAACAAAAGCACGGATATCTTCGCCTTTAGCCTCTTCAATAAACTCCTGCACAATTACCCTGGCCTTCATGCTGTGGAAAGCCTGAATCATTGACTCTGCTGCTTTAAATGTAGGAGCCAATACAACGCCAACGCCCTGAGTTCCTTCCAGCAGCTTCACAATCAGCGGCGGACCGCCTACCGAATCAATAATTTTTCGAACCTCAGTAGAATAGTTGGTAAATACTGTTTTGGGCATTCCCACCCCTGCACGGGCCATAATTTGCAAGCTGCGCAGCTTATCTCGTGAGCGCACCAGTGCTTGCGATTCCACAGCCGTAAAAACATTCATCATCTCAAACTGCCGGACAACAGCTGAACCATAAAAGGTTACTGAAGCACCGATTCGTGGAATTACGGCATCTACACCCGTTACTTTGGTTCCTCGATAATAGATACAAGGATTGTCTTTTTCGCTTACAATATCACATTTAAGGTGATCTAAAACCGTAGCCTCATGGCCTGCTTTTTTAATCGCCTCGGTAAGCCGGGAAGTTGAGTATAATTTTGAATTTCGCGAAAGGACAACAATATGCATGAATTTTGTTACTTGTGATTTTTTGTTGACAAATGTTTTTGGGATACATCAACCAGAAAGCGGCTGTTGAGTAATTTTCGTCCCAGCAGTACCGGGTAACGCATTTCCGATCGGTCGGTAAGCGAAAATCGAGCGGTAAACGTTACATCAAAAATACGAATATTTGTTTGTATCACATACCGTTCTTCTGTAGATCCGTTAGAACTCTTAACGGTTTTTTTACGGTGTATAGGGAGTTTAAAAAGCTTATCCTCATAAATTTCGTGAGATGGGTCAAGCAGGTGAAAGGTAACGAGTTCTTCCCCGTTCTCTTCAATGCGCTTTATATGGTGGCAGTGTAAGCTTGAAGTATAAGCTCCGGTATCTATCTTGGCTTCGATCTCTGACAATCCCCAATCCGGAAAGTCGATGTGTTCGAGCCGTCCTATGACTTTTAACTTATTCTTGCCTTGCGCCATATGTAATCATCAGTTCATGTATCATGAAATATACTTAAGTATATAAGTTTTTAAGCTTTCTATCATCTTAGAGCAGATTTAAATTACTGATAACTTATGGCCGAAATTTTTGGGGTTAGCGTAACAATATATTACTGGTTAATATACCAATTCGCATTGAATATTTAGCCCTGGAATGGGAAATATCTGTCTTCTGCAACAGAGCTCCAGAGGGAGATAAGAGCAAAATCCAAAGTAGGGATATTGTTTCTTATGGATTTCTGTTACCGACCGACATGAAGGCGATAAAAAGTTACGTCGGAGGCTTAAAGAACAGCATTATTGTTATCCAAAGATAACTTCCATAGAGGAAATAAATTCAAAAAAATATCCCGGCTTTAACACCGGGATATTACTAGATTGATAATAATTTGACTGATCAATCCTACTGCTTAGTCTTCTTTTCTCGCACCAGCATCACGCCGAGTGCAACAGCCAAGAGAACCGAACCGCCCAGCAAGTAAACCAACAGGTTGTTATTAGCGCGATCCTGGTTAAGTTCTGCCCATTGTGTAACCTTACCGTTGATGGTCTGCATTTCGGCGTTTGTCAGTATTCCTGAAGCAACAATCGTATCCGACCATTCGAGCTTTAGCTTGTCCCAGAATTGTTCAAATGCTTTATATTGTTGATACAGTTCTTCGCTGGGATCTTTTTTAGTTTGAGCAATATGATTATTCAAATAGCCTGAAAGCGACTTATAGAATCCGGTGGGTGTTTCAAAGTCACTAACAGCTATATCTTTTTGCTGAAAGTAGCTATTGAGGGAAGAGAACATTTGCGCCTGCAATACCTCATCCCATCGTTGTATGTTTTCATCCACCTTGTTAGCCAGCTGATCGGCGTTTTCCCCCTCGTACACGTCAGTTATTTGGTCGCCCAGCTGACTCCACATCTGTTCAAACTTGTACTGCACTTCGGCCATGCGCATATAATCGTTAACCTCAAGATTAGCTGCCTGCGTTTGCAGAATGTCCAGATGCTGATCAGAAACATTGGCCATCATTTCGAGAGCATTTTCGCCAGTGTTAATACGCTTCTTCTTTGCGGGACTTTCCATAATGCTATCCGCCACTGCAGCATTCAGCCGTTTTTGCGCTGCGGTCATCGAATCGATAAATGAAAGCAATAGCTTATCCCGCTTTTCAAGGTTGTTTTTATACTGCTGCAGAGTTCGCGATAGTTGCCGTTCATTAGCTGACGATTTGTTAAGTACAGTTTTCAAGGAATCTGTACGCCGGTTTAAGTCAGTAATATTTTTTTCGTAACTAGCGAGCTTGCCCTGGAGATTTTGCAGGTTAGCATTTAGGTCTTTAATAGTTGCAAGCTGTTTTCTGCCCTTCAACGCCGACTTTTTAAGCTCTTCCATTTTTTGCTGGTAGGTATCCGGATACAATGCCTTGTTAAGCAGCTCGGCATGTTCGCTATATTTTTGATCAAACTGTTTGATCGACGTAACCATGGAGTCTACCTGTGCCGGGGATGAAGCCTGCCGGAGTTGTTGTTCATATTCTTCATATTGATCTTTAAACTCCTGCTGGATTTGGTAGTCAGATTGTATTTCCTGGGCCGAAACACCCAACGACATGACAGAAAATAATACCGTGAAAAGTGATATACGAAATAACATAATTACTCCCCTTCGTTTTTAGCGATTTGCGATTGCACTTGCGTGATGCTTTCGGGCTGCACCTTCCAATGTTCATCGGTTTCCAGATTTACGAGCTGAATATATTCTCCCCGCTGATTAAATGCCGGACGGCTGACCCCCTTTTCCGAGACAGAAAGCTTCTTTTTAAGTTTTAACGATCCTTTCTGAGCCTCCATTACATACACATTTTTGTAATTAGGAGCTGTGATATAATAGAATCCCTTTTGGCCTCGGATGTATCGCACTTGTTCGGTCGTTACCGAAGACGTATCCCGGGTTTCGGCATACTGCAGCGGTTTAATATTAAACGACAAACCGTGCTTAGCATCTTTGACAACGCCCTCCTCATCAGGCTTAAGCACCGATTCAATAGATTGAGAATAGTCAACCTTGCTGATAACCATCGACTGTTTGCATCCCATAAACAGAAGTGCCATCAGCAGTAAAGTGGAAGTAGTGGTAAGAATGGATTTCATAATTCCGTGATAGCTATATTTTAATTCCATTTCAATTATTCATAGTCGGTATCACGGAATTTTGTTCCCACTTATTTTTATCTCATACAAAAAATATTTATTGGTTATGTTAGTCTCGATCCTACAGTTAACAATGGCAACCAACGTTAAAAAAATGACAGAAGGCTTGGCAAAATTCTAGCTTTTCATCTTGAATTCAGTTCAGGACTTGGTTTAAACGCCAACAACTGCATATGAGATTCTGAAACAAGTTCAGAATGACAAGATGGAAATAGTTTTACAAAGTCCTCTGAAAGATTATAGAGTCGCTGAATAAGATTTTTATCCTAACCTTTGGAGCTAATCCAATGAAAGGAGTACTTCTGTTTGGGCATCATTATTTAACTTTTTGAGGCCCTCTAAAGCGGCCAGTTCAATAATAAAAGAATAGCCGACGACCTTACCGCCGAGTTCTTCAACCAGTTGTGTTGCCGCCTTTGCAGATCCGCCGGTGGCAATGAGATCATCATGGATAAGGATTCGCGCACCATCAGAAAAAGCATCTTTATGTATTTCCAGCTGATCCTCCCCGTACTCAAGCTGATACGTTACTGATATTGTTTCAGCAGGCAGCTTGCCCGGTTTTCGGATGGGAACAAAGCCGGCATGCAGGTTCTCCGCTAATTGCGTTCCAAACAAAAAGCCACGGGACTCTAAACCGATTACAAAATCAATATCCTTACGCCAAAACGGACGAGCCAACACCCGTGATGTAAGTTCCAGCGTGTCCGCATTTTGTAACAGCGGAGTAATATCTTTGAACTGAATACCCGGCTTGGGGAAATCCGGTATTTTACGAATGTTATCTTTCAGCAAGGTGATTATTTGTTGTTTTACCTCATCCATTTGCACTATTTTCTGTTTATATTAGCGATTTGAATCTAGATAATAGTAACCTGTTAAAGCAAATAAAAATGAGTTCCAGTATTACCGGCACCAAAAAGCATCTGCGATTTATGCAGCAGGCTTTTTTGTTAGCCGAACAAGCCTATGATGAAGAAGAGATTCCCGTAGGTGCTGTCATCGTCAAAGACAATCACATCATTGGCAAAGGATACAATCAATCCGAGCGGCTGGCCGATGCTACCGCCCATGCCGAGATGTTGGCTATATCCGCGGCCTGCTCTACCCTTGAGGAAAAGTACCTGCAGGACTGTACGCTTTATGTGACTTTAGAGCCCTGCCCTATGTGCGCCGGTGCGCTGGTGTGGTCTAAAATTGATACCGTGGTTTATGGTGCTCAGGATGCAAATGCCGGAAGCTGTGGGAGTGCTTTTAACCTTTCAACAAATGATAAGTTAAATCACCAAATTAATGTTATACAAGGAATTATGGAGGATGATTGTGAACATTTATTGCAGTCTTTTTTTGAAGTGCGTAGATGAGCAGTAGGTAATAACACAGCCCGATGAGAGACCCTAGATTACGCTTGGTTTATCAGCTCGCTTAAAATTATTTAGCTTTTCTAACGGTTGCTGCAGAACGTGCTCATATAAGAAGAGTATGCTGCAGAGCGCCTGATTTTGTGTAGATGCAGCCACCGATTGCTCATGAGCCAGGTAATTTAGATAAGCGACTACCTCCTCCTCTCCCATCTCTTTCGGATGTGTTAAGTCGTGATATTTAGCAAACCGTACCACCCATTTGGTATATGCTTGCTCGGTTTGGTAGCTATAATTTCTGCGTCGGATTTCCGTGCGGATTTTACTGAGCAGCGTAGATTTCGACATGATATCTCTCCATAATATTTAGTCTGTTTATCAGTAAGACCGCTAAAGAGTTGAAACCTTACACTTAAATATTAAATCATCAAGATGATATCCTTACCTGTGCTAATATTTTATAGCCTTAACAGCATATAACCAGCCAATATCTCGCTCGGTCTTCCCGTTTTTGACTTGCCGGCACCAACTCGTTAACTGGAATTAACGTTTGTTTGCGCGCTCCTTACCTATAGGATCTCATAAGAAATTATTTTTAAAGACGCTTTGTACATAAGATTTGCAAAACTCATCGGATAAATTCCTTACAGAATTGTTGGATTAGCAATAGCTTATTTTAACTATCAATAGGAGATTGTACCACGCTCCCTTTGTTTTTAATAACATGCGTGTACATCATAGTCGTTTTAACGTTTTTGTGCCCTAACAGCTCTTGTACCGTTCGGATATCATAGCCATTTTCCAGCAAGTGGGTTGCAAAACTGTGTCGCAACGTATGACAAGTAGCATGTTTTTCAATTTTAGCCAACCGAACAGCCTTTTTAACCGCGCGCTGTATTGTAGTATTTGAGATATGATGTCGATGGACCAACCCAGACCGTGGGTCCTTTGCCCTCCTTGGCGACGGGAACAAGTATTGCCATTTAAGTTCTCGATCTGCTCCTTTGAACTTTTGTGCCAATGCCTTAGGAAGTAGTGTTCGGCCGAATCCCTTTTTACAATCCTTCTTATGCAGTATAGTAACTTTTTGCCGCTGCTCTTTAAGTCTCTTTTTACAAACTTGTGGCATAATGGTAATACGATCTTTCTTACCCTTTCCAGACCGTATCTGTATTTGATTATAGTCAAAATCAAGATCCATATACCGCAACCGCAGACATTCAGAAATTCTTAATCCTGCCCCATATAAGAGTTCAACAATAAGCTTTTTAACACCGTCAATATGATCCAGGAGTTTTTGGACCTCTTTTGGCGTTAAGACAACCGGTAACTTTTTAGGCTTTTTAGCCCGCTCTAAGCTGTCCAATTCCTTCAATGGCTCATTGAGTACATGTTTATATAAAAAAAGGAGTGCACATAGTGCTTGGTTTTGTGTAGAAGCTGCTACTGTCCGTTCATTAGCCAAATAATTTAGATAGGTGACCACTTCATCTTCTGCAAGCTCAGTTGGGTGCGTCAATTCATAGTATTTTATAAAACGTACTACCCATTTTGTGTATGCCTTTTCTGTGCGATAGCTGTAATTCCGTCTCCTGATTTCTTTGCGCATTTTATTTAACAACGCTGATTGGCCCATAAACTCTCCTCCATAATAGGTTATTTATAAGTATGACCCTCGAATGTGGCAAAACTTACAAAAGAATGTTATGTCAACATGTTATTGCACACCTCTGCATCATAATATGCCCCTATAATATTCGATTTTGCCCTTAACAGCCTTTTATACAACTTACGATCGTTGAACAATAATATTATTATGCAATCACCTAGTTGCGATAATCATAGGTTAGGCATTTTGCTCTAATTTTAAATTTCTATTCACATGAATTGGATTTTTCAAGGTAATCCGAAGCGTTTTGACATCGATGATTATTTAAGTCGATATTCCTTTATTTACTGGACTGCAAATCAGTTAACTGATCAAATGCAACTTGGCGATCAAATTTTCATCTGGAGAGCTGGTAATCAATCAGGAGCAATTGCAAAAGGCGAAATATCAGAGTTACCTAAAGAAAGATCTGAAATTAAGAACAAAGAAGCTCTTGGTCATGATTTATGGACGGATCAAGAAGATGAACCTTCAACAACAAAAGTTGGAATTAAGGTTTTTGAAGCTCGTTTAACACCTGAAGAAGGCATGATTTTACGAAGTGAAATTAAAGATCATCCGAAATTTTCTTCTGCTCACATAATTACAGCTCCACAAGGAACAGTATTTAACCTCCAAAAAAGTGAATTTAACTTCTTGAATTCACTTTGGAATTTTGAAAATTCAGAAGTAGAAGGATCTGCTAAAAATTTATCTGTTTATGAAGGTGCAAAATCACTTCATAAACATTACAAGAGAGAGCGCAATCAAAAAATCATTGATGAAAAGAAAAGTCAGTTCAAGAAAGATAACGGAACTGTATTTTGTGAAGTTTGCTCTTTTAACTTTAAGGAGAAATATCCTAATGAACTTGCAGAAGACTTCATTGAAGTTCATCACCTAAATCCAATAAGTGATAGAAAAGAAGAAGTAAAAACAACGTTAGATGATCTCATCCTTATTTGTGCAAATTGTCATCGAATGGTTCATCGAACTCAAGATGCCAAGAGAAACCTTAAAAAATTAAAAGCCCATTTTACGCAAAATGTCTAACCCGCGCATTAAGCGGACACGCCTCGCCAGGGCTTGCCAGGTTCTGGCTTTTTAGCTCACCGTTCGTTATTTAATAAATCAATATTCATTTGCGTGCAGCTTATGCGCAATATCGTTAGCCAACTAAACTCTCAATCTTCTTTATGACTCTTTCTCTTCTTCTAAACATTGCTACTACAATTGCAGTAATAATCGGAGCATATGTAGCATTGAGAGGATTAGGAGAATGGAAAAAACAATTGAAAGGAAATACGGAATACGATCTAGCTAGAAGAACGTTGATCAAGACTTTTAAGGTTAGAGATGCTTTTCTACAAGTCAGGAATCCATTTATGAGTTTAAAAAAAGAAGAAGGAGAAGAAGATTTAGTAAAAGCAGAACAACGTGAGTTTCAGAAAAGACTGGATAAGCTACACTCTCAGTGGTCTGAACTATATGTAGAAATACTTGAAACTGAGGCAATTTATGGGCGTGAAACTAAAAACATCTTTCAATCATTAATTGATTGTAAAAAAGAACTCGAATCAGATATTTGGATGTATTTTTGGCTGAAAGGAGCTTACGCTGGACCTGGCGCAACAGTTGATGACAATCCTGAGAGAGTTGAAGCAAATAGGAGAAAAGTATTTCAACAATCTAAAGACCCTGAAAAGGATGAGATTACAAAAGAATTAAACAGTGCAGTTTCTAAAATCGAAGAATTCTTTAGACCTAAATTAAAAATGAAATAGTAAGTTGGCTAACCCGCGCATTAAGTGGGACGCCCCTCTGCTGGTTTCGATTGGTCAGTGTCTATAGTACATTTTAAACCAAATTCAACGCTGTTTTGCACGCCCCTTATGCGCAATGTCGTTAGAGTGCTTCGATCAATTTCTGAAAATATGCTAAATACGTTGGCAATTTTATTCATTAAACTCTATCAAGCTAGACCCAAGAGACGTTCGTTCGGAGTTTGCAAATTTGAACCAACTTGCTCGGAATATTCGAAACAATGTTTCAAACGATTTTCTTTTTGGAAAGCTATCAAACTTGCGAGAGATAGATTACATCGATGTAATGCTAATCTCCCAAAAGAAATAGATCATCCACCTAAATCTTAATTAATTCATTTATTTATGAGACGATACAAAATAGTCCCATTTTCAACTGGTTGTTTTACTGGCAATCTTGACCATAACCAGATGGAACAAGTTATTAATCAAGCCGCTGAAAAAGGATGGGAATTGGAAAGAACTATTCATGAAACAAGATCAATTGCAATTATTTTCAGCAAAGAAACTCACTTCTTAATCTTTTCAAGAGAAGCATAATCAGCACTCTAACCCGCGCATTAAGTGGAACGTGCCTCGCCGTCGGCTGCCGGTTTTTATTTTGTCAGTTCCGTAGTACATTTTAAAACAAATTCAGCGTCATTTTGCACGCCCCTTATGCGCAAGGTCGTTATATGGCTTGCTTCACAAACTAAATCCTTAAAATATTATGAGCTCAAAAAATTCAGTGAATAAAAAATTTTCTTCTTGGTTTTCAGTAGGGTGCATGTTTGAAACCCTGGGTATCTTAGAAAATCCTATACTTTCATCGGTTTTCGGGATAGAGATTCCTAAATACCTTCCCATTATTTTTATTGTTATTGGTATAGCTTGTATTGTAATTTCTATGAAGTATCTAAAGTAAATTTAAGCACAGAGATGCATTTAAATTAGTTAGTTAACTTAAAATGAGGTTAGCCCATATAACCCGCGCATTAACTCGGACGTGGCTCGCCTATCCTTTGCTCCTCTTGGTTTTAAGTCTCTTATTTGGTTAGTTGTTCATTCAACATTAATCCGTGCGCCCGTTACGCGTAATGTCGTTAGGTAGATCGATTTTATAATTGCCAGAAATCTATCTGCTTTTATTAATTACTCTGTTTCACCATAACCAAAAAATGTTACCTCTTTATGATGCCAAATATCTTATCGGGATATGAATTAGTATTCCTTATCGATGTCGTCTTATCTCTCCTGGCGGGTTTTAGTATTGGAGCTGAACGAGAATCCAGAGGCAAGGATGCAGGTATAAGTACCCACAGCCTGGTCATTACCGGTGCTATGCTTTTTACTTTTTTATCGATGAGAGTAGATCCTTCCTCACAATCCCGTATAGCAGCACAAGTTGTAACGGGCATTGGCTTTTTGGGTGCCGGATTAATACTCAAAGAAGGTGCGACAGTAAAAAATCTAACCACGGCAGCCAGTATATGGTTCGCGGGAGCAATCGGCATGAGCTTTGGGTTTGGATATCACGTTATTGGAATCATTGCCACTGTTATTTCAGGTATTATTCCCAGGCTAGCTCACCTTAGCAGAAGAAATCAAAGACCGAAAGAAAATAAAGATTGAGCCTTAACTTACAGTCTACTTTTATTGTAATCCATTCCAACTAGTTCTTTATCTGAAAACAAATCTAAAGATAAAACCTATTTATATTTTTCTATTTGAACTCTACAGCTACCTAACCCGCGCATTAAGTGGGACGTGCCTCCCGTTGGCTGCCGGTTTCGATTTTGTCAGTTTCCGTAGTACATTTTAAAATAAATTTAACGCTATTTTGCACGCACCTTATGCGCTAGGTCGTTGGGGCAAGTGAACCCTAAGAAATATTCGACCTCCAGATAAAAGATAAAGTGTAACTTTTAATTCTGAATTTCGAATAATTATCTTACTCATCATAAGTCATAAGTAAAAAACTAGAAATATTTTGCTATGGAGCAACAAAATGAGTCTGACCAACAAACAATTTTTAATACTAAACTATTAATGATTTCCAGTTCCATTTTCTTAGGATTGCTGGGCATCATGGCTTCTTTTCTTTCTCAGGAGGTTCTTGAATATTATGGGCATTCAGCTAATGGGATGGGACTGATCTTAATGAACATCACGGGAGCCCTATACTTAGGATTTGCAGTTCTCAATTGGATGGCACGGGGCAATATTATTGGAGGTATTTATAGCCGACCTGTTGCCATTGGAAACTTTCTTCATTTCTTCTTTGTGGCGATCGCACTTCTAAAATTTCTTATCACTAAGCCCATCACTTCAGAAATCTTAACAGGTGCAATCATATATTCGATCTTTGCCGTATGCTTTGGCTACATTCTTTTTGCTAAGGGTGAATCTTGTAGTTGAGAATATAGAACTTATTCTAATCCGTACATGAACCTGGCACTCGCCCCTCTCCTGCCAACTTGTAGCTAATTAAGACTGTATACACGTTAAACAATAAAATTTTCCATTTGTGTTTGCCTCCTACTGTATTTTTTGCAATAGAATCGATGGGGAATGACAACGAAGAGTTGGGGGAAGTTAAATCTTATTATTAACTTTACAGAGTGTTTTTTAACTATCTTAAATAAACAAGAAGCATTTTGGATACCTTAGATTTAGGTCAGGTTAAAGCTGTTGACCAAGTGGGTGTTGAAGAGCGTGTAGCCCGCCTCAATAGCCGAAGTATTAAAAAAGAGTCAAAGATTCAGGCACTTACTCTGGCTTTGAGCATGGTGGATTTGACCACTTTAGCCGGCATGGATACCCCCGGAAAGGTGACTCAACTTTGCCAAAAAGCCAAAGAACCGCATGCGGAGTTGCCGGAGCTACCTTCTGTAGCTGCAGTTTGTGTTTATCCCAACATGGTGAAAGTTGCCCAAAAGGCACTTCGTGGTACCGATATAAACATCGCCAGTGTCTCTACCTCCTTCCCCAGCGGCATGAATACCCTGGAAGCCAAAATTGAGGAAACCCAAAAAGTAGTAAGAGACGGGGCCGATGAGGTAGATATGGTAATATCGCGGGGAGAGTTTTTAAAAGGCAACTATGAATACGTATATGATGAAATTGTGGCTATCAAAGAAGCATGCGGAGAAGCTCATTTGAAAGTCATTTTAGAAACCGGCGAACTGCAGACCTACGAAAATGTCCGCAAGGCAAGCAAGTTGGCCATGCAGGCTGGGGCTGACTTCATCAAAACGTCGACAGGAAAGATGAGTCCTGCAGCCACCCAACCGGTGACCTTAGTAATGCTGGAAGCCATTCGCGACTACTATTACAATACCGACCGCATGGTGGGGATGAAACCCGCCGGCGGAATCCGCAAAGCCAAACAGGCTATACAATACCTTATACTTGTAAAAGAAACACTGGGTTCGCAGTGGCTTACACCTGATTATTTTCGATTTGGAGCAAGTTCATTAGTCAACGACTTGTTAATGCAGATCGTTAAGCAGAAGACGGGCGTATATCAGAGTCCGGATTATTTTTCTAATGATTAATTATAGATTTTGACAGTTATGGATGACGAAAAACAAACTGCTGATGCCGAAACGGTGGAAAAAGGGTTTAAACCTTCATCGCCCAACAGTAAGCTCGATTTTAATGGATTCTGGGAATATGATGATGCTCCACAAAGTACCGATTCTGTCGATATAGAAGAACAGTATAATTTATTTATAGACGGAGAATTTGTAAGTCCTACTAAGGGAAGATATTTCGAATCTATAAATCCCGCTACTGAACAGTCATTAACATCCTTTGCTGAAGCAACCAAACAGGATGTGGATAATGCTGTTGAGGCAGCGCGTAAAGCCTTTGAAGGAAGCTGGTCAACCATATCAGCCAAAGAGCGTGGTAAATATATATTTCGCCTTGCTCGCTTAATTAAAGAACGGGCTCGTGAATTTGCCATCCTTGAATCGATGGACGGTGGTAAGCCTATTAGAGAATCTCGTGATGTGGATGTACCGTTAGCTGCTGCGCATTTTTTCTACTATGCCGGCTGGGCTGATAAACTGGAATATGCCTTCCCTGCCCGCAAGGCTGAGCCTTTAGGTGTGGCAGGACAGATTATTCCCTGGAACTTTCCACTGCTGATGCTGGCATGGAAAATTGCTCCTGCCCTTGCTACAGGCAATACTGTGGTGCTCAAGCCTGCCGAGTCTACTTCTTTGACAGCCTTAAAGTTTGCTGAACTCTGTAGGGACGCCGGACTGCCGGATGGGGTTGTTAACATTGTGACCGGTGCCGGACAAACAGGTTCGCAAATCGTCAATCACGATGACATCGATAAAATTGCGTTTACCGGATCTACAAAAGTCGGAAAGATTATCAAAAAATCACTGGCCGGAACGGATACCAAATATACATTAGAACTTGGCGGTAAGGGACCCAACATTATTTTTGAGGATGCCCCTATTGACCAAGCTGTGGAAGGCATTATTAATGCGATATTCTTTAACCAGGGGCATGTTTGCTGTGCCGGTTCCCGCCTGTTTGTACAGGAAGGTATTGCCGATGAAGTTATACAAAAACTCCGCGACCGCATGGAGACACTTATTGTCGGGGATCCACTGGATAAAAATACAGATATTGGTGCTATTAACTCTGAACAGCAATACAATAAAATAAATGAATATCTGGAGGTTGGCGTTAATGAAGGGGCTGACATGTATCAGAACTCTTGTGAGCTACCCGAAAAAGGATACTACTGCCGCCCTACCCTGTTTACGAATGTCAGCCAATCCAACAAAATTGTGCAGGAAGAAATTTTCGGTCCTGTACTCACTATCCAAACATTCCGGACGGTTGAAGAGGGAATCGAAAAAGCTAACAATACGCCTTATGGATTGGCCGGTGGCGTATGGACTGACAAAGGATCCAAGATATTTAATGTGAGCAGTAATATTCGCAATGGCATTGTCTGGGCTAATACGTACAATAAGTTTGATCCCACTTCTCCCTTTGGAGGATATAAAGAAAGCGGTGAAGGCCGCGAAGGTGGGTTGCACGGACTGTATCCATACGTAAAATTAAAATAGAACACAGATTACACAGGTACTATTATGTCTGATCGAGTTGAAGTGTTAAAAACGTATAAAACATATATTGGCGGCAATTTTCCTCGTACAGAATCGGGGCGCCATTACGAAGTTTATGACGGGGATGGAGAAATACTGGCAAATGCTTGCCAGTGTTCCCGCAAAGATGTCCGTGATGCTGTTGTAGAGGCGCGTAATGCTTTTGAAGATTGGAATGGTCGTTCAGCCTATAACCGGGGACAAATTTTATATCGTATTGCAGAAATGCTGGAAATGCGTAAAGCCCAATTTGTTGATGAGCTGGAGACCGTTGGCTATAAAACAAAAAAAGCCGAAGCCGAGGTAAATGCATCTATCGACCGACTCATCTACTATGCCGGATGGTCGGATAAGTACCAACAAGTATTTGGCAGCATTAATCCGGTGGCCAGCAACCACTTTAACTTTTCGATGCCCGAACCGATGGGTGTTGTCAATATCTGGGCGCCAGAAGAACGACCGCTATTAGGATTAATTTCAGTAATGGCTCCTGTTATTGTAGGTGGGAATACGTGTGTTATTCTTGCGTCCGAAAAATATCCTCTTTCTGCCGTCAGTTTTGCCGAAGTTTTGCATTCTTCTGATGTACCAGGCGGCGTAGTTAATATTTTAACCGGTTACCGCGATGAGTTACTGGAACATATGACTACTCACATGGATGTTAATGCGTTTTTCTACACGGATGAAATTGAACAAGAAAAACGGAAACAAATTGATGAGCATGGCACTTTAAATCTTAAGCGGATTCGATATACGCCCATAACCGATTGGCAAAGCGAAGAAGCAGAATCCCCTTATTTTATTACTGACTTTCAAGAAACAAAAACCACTTGGCACCCTGTTGGACTTTAAAAACTTTATGATTGATTTTCGTTATTTAGCTGTCCTTTTCATCATCATTACTATTGGTTTTATAGCCGGTTGTTCTACCACTAAACAACCCCAATCATCGGAGGTATCACCAAAAACTACTACAGATAGCACCGCAGAGACCGGAAGCATATCAGAACTTCAACAACTACTTAACAACAATCGGAGTAGTTTAAGTGACGTTTATTTGTCTCAAAAGCATGATATGCCTAAACAATTTACCCAGAAGGCAAGCGAATCTTCGGTAAACAAAAATCCATTTAATGGTTTCCGTGTTCAGATCCTGTCGAGTAGAGATGTCGAAGTAGCTGATTCTTTGGCTGCTTCATTTCGGGCGTGGGCAGACACAACTATAAACGGCTATAATCCCAGAACATATGTATCATTTAATCAGCCTTATTTTAAGGTTCGCATTGGCGACTTTCAGGTCAGAGATAAGGCCAATACGTTTTCCAAACTAATCAAAGAGCACTATCCTAAATCGTGGGTAGTACATGATCGTATCAACCCATCAGATGTCCCCGCGGATACTGCAAGAATAACTACTGAGCAAGAATAATTTTGGTGTTTGCAGCATACATTCCGGATTCAGCTTTCAACTGCCAGTAAATATACTGATGATAAAAGGTATTATACATTAAATCGGAAGAGCATCACATCACCATCTTGCACTACATAGTCTTTCCCCTCTTGACGCATTTCCCCGGCATTTTTGACTGCTTTTTCTGATCCCAACTCTTCATAGGTTTCAAAACTTACCGTCTCAGCGCGTATAAAACCGTGCTCAAAATCGCTATGTATGACTCCTGCTGCCTCGGGAGCCTTTGCGCCTCTACGAACCGTCCATGCCCGAGTCTCCTTTGGGCCAGTAGTAAAATAAGTAATAAGCCCCAGCTCTTTATATGCCGCCCTGATAAGTCTCTGCAGGCCGCCACTTTCAACATCCATTTCTTCCAAAAAGGCTTGTTTTTCCTCTTCTTCCAGTTCCGCAATTTCTTCTTCAATTTTGGCGCAAAAGGTAACTACTTCGTCATCAAAACGGTCGGCAATTTGCTGAACCTCCTCCACCCATTCATTACCCGAATTAATATCGTCTTCTGAAACATTGCATGCATACAGCACGGGTTTGTCAGACAATAGAAAAAGCTCACGATATGCTTTTTGTTCTTCTTCATCCGCATCAAAAGTACGGGCGGCGTTACCATTTGCGAGATGTTCCTGCAGCTGTTCTACAATTTCCAGCTTTTTAAGTGTCTCTTTTTCTCCACTTTTTGCTTCTTTTTGAAGGCTTTCGAGTCTTTTCTCAACGGATTCAAGGTCCTTCAGGATTAGTTCATCTTCAATAATGTGAACATCTCGGGTAGGGTTTACGTCCCCTTCCACATGTACTACATTTTCATCATCAAAGCAGCGTACTACGTGGACAATCAGATCAACTTCACGAATGTGTGACAAGAAAGCATTGCCCTTTCCTTTACCTTCGGAGGCTCCCTTTACCAGTCCGGCGATATCAACAAATTCTACACTTGTAGGAATTTTTTCATCAGAACCCACAATGTCATACAAACGGTCGAGCCGTTCATCAGGTACGGGTACGACTCCAATATTGGGATCGATAGTACAAAAAGGGAAATTCGCAGAATCAGCGCCTGCATCACTAAGTGCATTAAATAAAGTGGACTTACCAACATTAGGAAGTCCTACAATTCCACAACGTAAACTCATGTATTACAAATAATTAAAAATGTTAAAAAATCTGTTTTATTGGTCTAGGCACACCTGATCTATAAACTCCACTTCGGGAAGCTTTACGGCAGTTAATTTCCCATAACCCATTCGATCATACACACAACCGGTATCTATACCGATCATATTATCTCGAACCAGCGGATGCGGCCTGGGCGTATGTCCAAAGACTACCGTTTTTTCCCAAGGGTTTTCAATAGCATTCAAATGTGAACGTTCCCAGAGAAATTCCTTCATTTCTTTGGGATCTTGAAGGCTTTCGGAAATAGTTTTTGCGGGTGAAAGTCCGGCGTGTACAAAAAAGTAATCATCAGTATTGTAGTACATCTCCGTTTCTTCATAAAAGCGATAATGCTGATCAGGAAGAGGCTTAATAGTCTCTTGAATTCCATACGAATCAAGTGTAGTGCGGCCGCCATTCATCATCCATAGCGACCTTTTATCTTTTTCATAGGCATCCAGCAACATTTGCTCATGATTACCTCTCAGGAACACACAGTTAGCCTGTTCTTGAAAATCAAGAAGCAAGTCTATCACCTTCTTGGAATCGGGTCCACGATCAATATAATCCCCGATAAAAATGATTTGACGATCTTCATAAGGAGCTAACTTCTCCAATAACGATTTAACGGACTTATAACAACCGTGGATGTCACCAATGGCTATAAATTTTTGTTTACTCACTTGTTTATTTAACTATAGCTATTTATTGAGAGAAGTTTCTATGAGGCCGCGTCCTTTCTTAACGATTCGCCCATCTTCATTTAATTGCTTAAGAGCAGAATCTAAAATTCCATTCACAAAGTTACTTGATTTCTTTGTGGAATACTTTTTTGCTAGTTCAATGGCCTCATTCATTGATACCTTAGTAGGAATTTGTTCAAAAAAGAGAAATTCGGTAATGGCCATTCGTATTACCTGCCGATCTATGGCATTTAAACGCTCAATACGCCAATTATTGATATGAGATTTTATTATCTCATCCACATCAGGTTTGTTATTCACGGCCTTAAGAAACAGTCGTTCAGCGAACTTAAAGGTTTTCTTATCGTCCGTAATTCTAGGTTTGATAACCGATTGTATAATATTTTTCCACTTTCCATTGCCGAATTCGTCGGCATAAAGAGCTTGCAATACTGCTTCCCTTGCCTGTCTGCGCTGAGCCATTGGTAATTTTCTTTTACTTTTAAGTCTTTAAAAATACAAAACCTCCCCAAGAGCTGAAAGTATTAAGGGAGTGATTTACAAAACTCTCTTACTTATTCAGTAACAAAGAATATTAAAATATTTAGTTGCGATATAGGCATAAAGATGGCTATATTTGCCAACCGAAAGCAATACCCCAATTGCTAATTGGGTGCTTAGCTCAGCTGGTTTAGAGCGCATGCCCGACACGCATGAGGTCGCTGGTTCGAATCCAGCAGCACCCACTCCCCTTTCTTCTCTACATCAGATGTGCTAAAACTCAAAGAAGAATGTTAGCCGAGGAACTAGATCAGTTTCTGAGGATAACCCGGAGGCATCTTCATTATAGACAATAGTCTCTAAATTGGGCATCAGATGTACTTGCTCATTAAGAGAAAAGTCGAATCCACCAATTATTATTGTAGGTTCTCCTCTTTCAGCAAATGGAATGTAAGAATTACTGCTACCCCCTATGTACCGGCCAAAAAGGTGATCTGCCCGCAAATATCCTTTTATATTTTCCTCAAGACGAAAATGGCTAAACAGCGATACTAGATCGACTGTTGTTTCACTTATATTGTCCAAAGGTTCAAGGTCTTGTACAGCTGCAAGAGCACCAATGGTAAATGGTTCTGAGCGGTACCCGGCAAATAGTTGGCTTGTATATGAATCTAATCCGTTTGTTCGGTTATTCCAGTCGGCATAGCCTTCAACTACAATGTGGTCGTTAATATAATAACCGACGGACAGCATCAGCTTTTTGCCCTTATCAATATCGGGCTTGTTACTGTTGCCATTTCCTGCAAAAAAATGATACTTAATCTTTTTTGAATCACCGATTCTACCTGTAAAAGAAACACCGAAATCACGAGAGTTTCCAAAGTCAAACAAATCCAACGGTGATTTTTCAATTGACCGATAGCCCCATACATCTTCAACCAGTCCCCATGTAGGTGTTGAGGAAATACCACCCAGTATAGCATGGTCCTCCCCCTGCCATTTTAAATAAGCATCTTTTACAGTGGGTTCCATCTCTATATCAGACTGGAAATCCCCGGAAGAACTCATTTCCAGCCGGACCCGACTCGAAAATGATTCACCCAGCTGATGTTCATAGGTCAAATAGATACGACGAAACCAAAACCCGTTTTTATTCTGAATATTACTGTCATTATTCTTCGCCATCCAATAGTAATCTCCAAAGACAGTACCGCTGAGGGTTCCATTTTGCCCTAAAGACTCTTGAGCATGGGATGTGAGTGTACAACAAATACATAGCAATGCTGTACATAATAAACCAATGTGTTTCATACCAATAAATGTGTTATGTGCTGATCATTAGTTAAAAATGCCGGCCATTGACAGCGGTTTGGTTTTTGCCAAACATGTGCAATCTATGGTGCTAAACTACTCCTCTTCTTCACCAGAATCTGAATTATTTTTTGACTTCATCTTCTGATGTTTTAGCACCTTTGCTTCGATATAAAAAATAAGTTCTTCGGCAATATTCTTCGTGAGATCCCCAACCCGTTCTAACTTACGGATAATTGAAAACAGGTAAAGGTAGTTCTTTGTCTCTTTTACATCCTTCTTGATCAATTCCGAGGTAACCTCTGAGACTTCTCGGTTTATTTCATTTAGGGTACGGTCAAGTTTGAACACCCGGCGTGCCAGCTCAGTATCTTCGGTAATAAACGCATTAAAAGCATTGGTCATCATTTGGACAGATGTTTTGTACATTTCCTCCAAACGCATTGTCTCAACGGTTTTCTCATCGATACTGCCCCCAAAATCAATGATGTATTTTGCGATACTGTTTGCATGATCCCCTACTCGTTCAAGATCAGAGTTAATTTTAAAGGCAGCCATCACAAACCGCAGGTCAACGGCTACAGGGTTATGCAAGGCCAACAGATTTTCACAGTCGCGATCGATAGTGAGTTCCAGACTGTCAACCCGCTTTTCGTTGGCCATAATCTCGTGGGCCAGTTCCTCGTCAAAATTATCAAGTGCTTTCTTTCCTTTTTCAAGCTGATTTTTAACCAAAAACATCAGTTCCAGGATGTTATCTTTTAACAGCTTAATTTCGGTATCTAGGTGTTGTGACATTGGTATTCAGTTTTAATGTAGTTTGCAGCTCCTTTTAGCCAAACCGCCCTGTAATGTAATTTTGTGTGCGGTCTTTTTCAGGATTAGTAAAAATTTTCTGTGTGTCACCGTACTCAATAAGCGATCCCATGTATAAAAAGGCGGTATTATCACTTACCCGCCCGGCCTGCTGCATATTATGCGTAACGATGACAATTGTATAATCTGATTTAAGCTCATGAACCAAATCCTCAATTTTACCCGATGAAATGGGATCGAGTGCCGAGGTAGGCTCATCCATAAGTAATACTGATGGCTTTACTGCCAAAGCGCGAGCTATACATAGCCGTTGCTGTTGCCCTCCGGAAAGGGCTGTTGCCTGTTTATCCAAGTTGTCTTTAATCTCTTCAAATAAGGTAGCTTGCTTTAACGATTCAACAACACGCTCTTCGATATAATCTTCATCGCTTATACCTTGAATACGAAGTCCGTAGGCAACATTTTCATAAATGGATTTTGGAAACGGATTAGGTTTTTGAAATACCATTCCAACTGTTTTGCGAAGCTCTTCAACCTTTATAGATGGATCATAAATATCTTTGCCCTCCATATAGATATCTCCATTCATACTAAATCCATCAATGTAATCATTCATCCGGTTAAAAAGGCGCAAAAAAGTTGATTTTCCGCAACCGGATGGACCAATAAAAGCCGTAATCGAGTTGCCTACAATATTTAGGCTGACATTTTTTATGGCTTGGAAATCATCGTAAAATACATCAATATTTTCTGCCCGGAGCTTATATTCCTGATCATCAGAATGCAGCTTAGGCTTTGTTTCCACATTCGTCGCTTTAGGACTCTGTGACTCTGCTTCCATGGTTTTTATTACCTAGTTATTGAAAATAAAATTACCAATTCATTTTGCTTTGCCAGCGATTGCGCAAATAAACTGCAATGCCATTCATGGCAAATGTAATTACTAATAGTACAATAATTGCTGCTGCAGCATTAATAACAAACTCATGCTGGGGACGTGTAACCCAGTTAAATATTTGGATGGGGAGCACTGTAAATTCATCCAGTGGTCCCTGCGGAGCGAATGGTACATATGCAAGCGCCCCTACAACAATAAGCGGTGCCGTCTCTCCTACTGCTCGAGACAAAGCCAATATAACACCTGTAAGTATTCCACCAAACGAAGCCGGTAATATCTGGTTCCATATTGTTTGCCATTTTGTGGCTCCCAATGCATTAGATGCATCACGAATAGAACTGGGAACCGCGCGGATGGACTCTCGTGTAGAAACAATAATAATTGGTAGAATTAATAGTGCGAGGGTCAGTGATCCCGCTAATATACTGTTTCCCATTTTCATGATGCGCACAAATGCCTCAAGCCCCAACAATCCATAAATTACAGATGGCACTCCGGCCAGGTTTGCAATGTTGATCTCTAAAAAACTATTCAACCACGTATCTTTCCCATATTCCTCAAGATAGATACCGGCACCCACGCCAAGCGGAAAAGAAATAAGAGTTGTCAAGCCCAACACCCAGAGCGTGCCAATCCAGGCAGTATAAATACCAGATTGATCAGCAAAGCGAGACGGAAGAGCCATCAAAAAATCCCATCCCAATCGATTTATTCCCTGGTAAAGAATAAATCCGATAAAAATAGCTAAAATTAATACACAGGCAATGGTTGTACCCATCCCTATATACCGAAATGCTTTGTCTTTTAGCCTGCTTGATTCGGTACTATTCATATTTTTGCTGATACCTTGATTTAATCCAATAGCTGATGTTATTCAGTATAAAAGTAAAAACAAACAGGGTTATACCTGCTGCAAAAATTGTTTGATAAGCAGTGGATCCATGCGGCACATCTCCCATACTTATCTGTACAATATAGGCCGTAATCGTTTCTATAGGTACAGTAGGATCGAGCGTAAAGCGAGGCTGATGTCCGGCCGCAATAGCCACAATCATTGTTTCGCCCACTGCCCGCGAAATTGCTAAAATTGCTGACACGATAATCCCCGAAGAAGCAGCCGGAACCATTACCCGAAAAGCCGTCTGGAATTTTGTAGATCCCATGCCAAACGACGCCTGTCGGAGTGAGTCGGGAACAGAACTCAATGCATCTTCACTAAGCGAAGAAACAAACGGAATAATCATTATTCCCATTACAATTCCCGGCGAAAGAGCATTGAAGCCAGATAGACCAGGGATAAAAGTTTTTAGAAAAGGCGTCACAATCATCAGAGCAAAGAAACCATAGACTACCGTTGGCACAACAGCTAAAATTTCAAGTAGTGGCTTTAAAACCTTGCGAACCGATTCGCGCGCATATTCATTAAGATATACGGCGATGATTAATCCTATCGGCAAAGCCACGGCAATGGCGATCATCGTTGTTAAGGCAGTTCCGGCCAACAATGGCAAAATGCCATAGCTTTTTTGGGTAAAAAGTGGTGTCCACTCGGTAGACGTAAGAAACTCAATAATGGAAACTTCCTGAAAGAAGCTGACAGCCTCAATGGTTAATATCAAAATAATACCGACGGTCGTAAGCACGGTAATAAGTGCACAGGCCGCCAGTATCTTTTCAATAATTTTTTCTTTTACCTTCATAAGTGCTGCTTAAAGTAAAAATACTGCTGCCAATTTATGACAGCAGTAACAATTATTATTCGGCTGTAGTAGTATCAGATTGAGAATAGAAAGCTTTGAATTTTTCTTTTTGTGCCTGGTAAGCAGAATCAGGCATGGGGACATAACCAATCTGCTTTGCAAGCTTGCCGGCATTGCTAAGATAAAAGTTTACAAAATCTTGTACTGGTTTACGCTTTGCGGCTTCTTTGTTTACATAAATAAACAAAGGACGAGACAACGGAGAGTAGGTATCGTTGGATACCGTTTTCATACTGGGTTTTACCTTTTTGCCGTTCTCATTTTCAATAGGTACAAGTTTGAGCTTATCCATATTTTCTTCATAGAATGCGAGCCCAAAGAAACCTAATGCACTTTGATCAGTACTTACTCCCTGTACAAGTACGTTATCATCCTCACTAGCGGTAAAATCTCCTCGACTAGATCCGCTCTCACCCACAATGGCCTCAGTAAAATAATCATAAGTACCAGATGCTACACCGGGACCAAACAAATGTAGTTCTTTATCAGGCCACTCTTCTCTAACGTCACTCCAATGGGTGACTTTCCCCTGTGAAGAAGGACGCCATATTTTTTTCAGTTCCTCGACTGTCAGATAATCAACCCAATCATTTTCAGGATTAGCAACAACGGCCAACCCATCAAAAGCAACGGAAAGCCTAACGTAATCAATACCGTTTTCTTTGGCTGTTTCAGTTTCACTGGCACTTATTGCTCTTGATGCATCATTAATATCTGTTTCGCCCCGCAAGAATTTTTTAAATCCACCACCGGTCCCTGAAAATCCAACGGTTACTCGTGTGTTGGGAGCTTCACTACGATATTCTTCGGCAACGGCTTCCGTTATCGGATAAACCGTGCTGGACCCATCAATTTTAATCTCTTTAGAAGGTCCTGATGGACCACAAGAAGTGAATAAAAATCCACTGAGAATCAATAAAAACGCAAAGGCTTTGTTTATTATATTCATTAATCTATTGGTTATGAATTGTGAGTATTGATGCACTGATTTTTAAGCAAATAAAGTAGCTGAAAAAATGCAGACTTTTGTTAACTCTATATTAAGATTTTCTACAGTGATCTGTTGGAATCGATATTTCCAGCCTCTGATGAGGTACATCAACTATTGGAAAAGATATTCTTGTGCGCCGAATGATCCCATATCCCACAGTTGCTACTTGGTGTTTGTTCGTTTTGACTGTACCTTGCCTAATACTCCGAGCACTAATTGATCTGGCAATAAAAAATATTGGATTTACTTTTTCAAACCCATGGATACAAATAAAACACAAAAGTTAGCAGTTCTCATTGATGCGGATAATGCCCAACCGGCTATTGTTGAAGGACTGTTGGCAGAAATTGCAAAATACGGTACCGCTAATGTAAAACGTATCTACGGCGACTGGACATCCACAAAACTGCGTGGATGGAAAGAACACCTACTACAGCATTCCATACAGCCTATTCAACAATTCGGGTACACCACTGGTAAAAACGCTACCGACAGCGCTATGATTATTGATGCTATGGATCTGCTTTATACTCACAATTTTGACGGCTTTTGCCTGGTTTCGAGCGACAGTGATTTCACAAAGCTGGCTGCTCGCATTCGCGAATCGGGACTTATCGTCTATGGATTTGGGGAACAAAAAACTCCAGATCCATTTGTAGCAGCTTGTGATAAATTTATCTACACAGAGGTATTGCGCAGTGAAGAAGCGTCCGTTGACGAGTCTTTTAATCGTATGAGCACCAATGAATTAAAACAGGATACCAAGCTGGTAAAACTCGTTCGCAATGCTATTGAAGCTTCTTCTGATGAAAGCGGATGGGCTCACCTGGGACAAGTAGGCAGTTATATTGCTAAACAATCCCCGGAATTTGATCCTCGGAATTACGGCTATAAGAAACTGGGAGAACTCGTTGATGCAATACAACTTTTCGAAATTGAAGAACGCTCTACCGGAGAAGGACAATCGAAGGCTATTTACGTTAAAGACGGACGTAAATAGCTTTAAATATCAAACAACCACTCCCCGATCAACTTCGGTGCCCAATCTATTCTGAAATAGAAGTCTTTTTAATAAATCGGCGGGCTGCCCACTGACTTCCCCAGAAGCCCATAATTATTGCCAGCAATACCATAGCTCCGCACAAATAATACCACCGTCCATAGGGCCATTCCAAAACTCCAAACTGTGGAATATATACCGGTAACAGATACTGGAATGTAACGTATGTCACTCCTACAGCGGCAATACCTGCAATAAATCCCTGTATCACTCCCTCAACAACAAACGGGCGACGAATAAATGAATTAGTCGCCCCAACTAATTTCATGGCTTTGATAAGCCCTCGCTTGGCATAAATGGTTAGTCGTATGGTATTGAAAACGAGTACCAAAGCAGTAAGTAAAATTAACAGTGCCAATCCACCGCCTACCAAAGCAACGGTACGAAACCTGTTTTCCAACAGCTGTAAGAGCTGCTGGTTGAATCGTACATCATCTACCCCACGGTAATCCTTGATCTCCGAAACCAATGAATCAACCGTTGTAATTTTTGTATCAGGATTTATATCTAACCGGAAAGAGGCAGGCAGAAATTTTAGATCAGCCAGTGAGCTCCCCCCCGACCCAAACTCCTTCTCAAAAATGGCAGCCGCACTGTCTTTGGATATATAGTTTACTTGCTCAATAAGATTATTATCAACCAGTTTACTTTCGAGCTGGTCTTTTGTTCGCTGATCCAGATCAAGTAAAAATACTTCTACATCAATACTTTTTTTTAAGGTCTGCCCCACTTCGTAGGCGTTGTATGAGATCCGTGCTAAAACCCCCAGTAAAAGAATAGCGATAAAGAGCGAAAAGATGGAGGTAAATGAAGCCAGTTTAGCTCGTTGAAAACTATAAAACCCTTCTTTAAAGACATATTTTAAGCTCATGGTTCACCAATCATTAATTTCTAAAAAGAGCGCGGACGCCAAAAATAAACCTCCGGCTAGACATCGGATATTGTGCAGTTTCAAAGTAGCCGAGTTGACTAACATCATCAAATACATTTTCCCAGCTTAATTCAAAAATGATAGAACGAACGCGGGCCGAAATATCAATATCAACATTCGTAAAAAACGGCAGCCGCTGATCGTTACTTACCGGTTGCCAGATGTTAAGCTGGGGCTGGTAATGGTCGGCCTGGTAACGAAAAGGAGAAATCATTCCAGAAGCGCCCACTTTAACATATGTTGCCCGATCAAACATATATCCTTTCCAATAAGCACTCCCCTTCAGCCAAACTCGTTTGGCTGGATCCATAGCAATAGAAGTCTTCGAATTGAGCAAGCTATTGGTAAATCGATGGAGGTTTACCGATCCGTCAAATTCAAAATGCGTAGGGTCCCACTCGAAAAACACTGCAGCCGATTGGGACGCATAATTCGAAATATTTACAAATGAGCTATCAACAATAGCAAGGCCATCAATAATATCTTTATGTTGAGCTCTCAAGCCCACTTTTGCACTCGGTCCTAATGAAAGCGAAGCCATGGCATGACCCTCCTGTATTTTTTCTTCTTTTAAGGATGGGTTCCCCTGATACGAGGCCGAATTCCAATACAGCTGCTGTATAGTCGGCATCACCGTTCCACTGGATACGCCAGGAGTAATCGTAAGCGGACCAACGGAAATATCGGAACTCATATTAACGCGGTAAGATTGGAAGCCATCACTCCGGTATTTAAAATTTACTCCCCCCTTAAAATCAATAATTGGTGTGAAGTCGAGCGTAACTCTCCCCTCAGTATCCAACAGTGACCAATCATCAGCCGGCAGACT
This sequence comes from Fodinibius salinus, assembly GCF_008124865.1. Taxonomy (NCBI): domain Bacteria; kingdom Pseudomonadati; phylum Balneolota; class Balneolia; order Balneolales; family Balneolaceae; genus Fodinibius; species Fodinibius salinus. The sequence continues at coordinate 604,223 of NZ_VNHY01000001.1, forward strand.
TCCATTGACTTTCGTCTGATTAAAAAATTGCTGGTAATTAGCCGATGCTTGTAATGATAATCCACCGATCCGCCACCATTTTTTGCCCATAATACCTGCCGATTTTACGGCATAGCTCGTTGAATCAGTAGAGCTGTTAAGCGAGCGAGCGTTCTTCTTATAGTAGATACCGGCATGTAGATTGTCGGTCACTTCGGTAGAGTCGGCACTACGCTGATAATACGTTAGTGCAAGTGTATTTGCTTGTTCTTGCGACTTTGCTGATGGTTCGTTTGCAACAGCAGTAAAGCGGTCAAAGGGAAAAAGCCGTAGATCCTGGGTGCTATATCCAAAAGGACGACCGACATCAAAATTATTATTGACAAAATTGAGTTTGAGATACTGGTTTTCACTTAAATGGTGGCTCACTTTCGCAAAAATTTGTCGGCCCGTTACCTCAGAGTTGGGATATTCACCTCCTGTTCGCCGATCCCAGTAGCTAAGCTGCACATTGGTACGTCGAGAAAGGTTATGGCTGACTTCAAACTTTAAATTACGGTGCGAAAACTTGCTTTCACTATAAATAAGTCTTGATAGCGGTTTACTAAGATAATACTGTTTTAAGTAATAGGTAGAACGATATTGCGTTCCTAAATCCTGGTTATAAAAAGCCCCAATTTTATGTTCTGGAATCCGCTCCCAGTTCACTGCACCAGAAACGGGATCGTTCATTGGAATACCCTCCCAGTACAACTGCTGATGACGCGGTTCATGGGCAAAACGTTGTACGGCATTACTCCTGAGGCTTGTCCCCATTCGGTAAGGTATAACACCCGGATCGCGACTAAGTTTGTAGGTCCAGTCAGGCCAACTTTGCCAGCGAAGCGTGCTGTCAGTCTCTGCAAGATAGCTTGCCAGCGGAGCATGAAATTCCCACGGCCTCACTTTAAATGATTCTTTGGTTGTGTCGTTACCGGTACTTAAATCCCCATCAGAAAAACCTACAGGCTGTAGTACAGTACTATCAATATTGGTGGAATCAAGGTCGGTGGAATTAACTTGTGCTACTGTAGAAGAACTCAGACCTACACAAAAAATAAGAATGAATATGATTCGCTGTATCTTCAAGCCGAATGTTTTTTGAGTCCGTAGGGCATTTCTGAAATATCAAGTATGCTGCGTCGTATAGTCTCTAGTGCGACAGCTGCACTGCGTTCTTTATTAATCAGTCGTTTATTTGTAAATAACGCTTGCAGCGCAAAATGTTGGTTTTGGGCCCAAAAACCAATCCATATTGTCCCCACTGGTTTTTCTTTTGAACCTCCACCGGGACCTGCAATGCCGGTTGTTGAAATACCAATATCAGCATTTAGCTCTTGAGCTGCTCCTTTTGCCATTTTCAGTGCTACTTCTTTGCTAACGGCTCCGTTTGTTTCAATTACTTCTTTACTGACTCCCAGCTCTTTTATTTTTACTGCGTTTGCATAAGCAGTAACACTTCCTACGAAATAATCACTACTTCCCGGAATGTCGGTAACGGCATTCGCAATATAACCTCCGGTACAGCTCTCTGCCGCAGCCATTGTCAACTTTTGGTTCTGCAACACCTTCCCCACTTCGGCAGAGAGGCTACAATCTTTACCTTCGCCAATAATAAAGGTACCGGCTTTATCCCTAATATGATCTAACACAGGATTTAACCGCTCATTAATTTTATCCTGGGAGCGTCCATACCCACTAACACGGATACGTGCACCTTGTGGACTCGGCAAATATGCCACTTCTACATTATCATTTAAAAGGGATGATAAATCGCCAATGACTTCGTCACTGAGTGTACTTTCTCCAATACCGGCAGTGGTCAAGTAATGTGAAAACCGATACCTGCGATCGCCGGATATGGAATTAATTTTAGGTAGTAACTTATTGTTGGTCAGATGCTTCATTTCGAAAGGGACGCCAGGCAAGACACCTAAGGCCGCCTGCTCTCCGTTGTACCACAATCCCGGTGCCGTACCCTGAGTATTAAACAATACCTCACAACACTCAGGTACTTCTGCCTGATGGTAATTCGATTTACTGAAAGGAATGCCTCGTTTTTCAAAAATATTTTTTATAAATGACAAAATATCTTGATCCACAACCAGTTCACATCCCAAAAGTTCAGCAATAGCTTTTTTAGTGATATCATCGTGGGTGGGGCCAAGTCCGCCGGTTGTGATCACTAAATCTGCTTGCTGAAGTGCTGTCTGCAATACTGACTTCATAGTATTCAGTTCATCACGAATGGTGTGTACCTGTGTCACATCCACGCCGGACTCCGTCAACCGTTGCCCCAGCCAACTGGCGTTGGTATTAACGGTATCCCCGATAAGCAGTTCGTTTCCGATACTTATAATGTGACATTCCATTTTACGAAGCAGTGATTGTAGCTAAAAATTGAAGACAAAAATAATCAATCTTTCCCAGCTTTTCGAAGCACTTTATTTTACGGCAAAAAAGATTTAATTCTATGTTACAATTACTATCTTTGACACGTGCGACAATTACCCAACATATTAAGTTCCATTCGCATTGTTTTAGCTCCCATTTTTCTGATGCTCTATGTGCAAGATGAGGTGGTGTGGCGTGCCCTAAGTGTGGGCATCTTTGCCGTTGCTGTGGTAACTGATTTTTTTGACGGATATATTGCCCGTCTTTATCAAGCACAGACTGAATATGGTGTATTCCTCGATCCTCTGGCCGACAAGTTCCTCACTTTTGCAGGTTTTATCTGTTTACCCTTTATTGATGCAAGCCAATTTCCATGGTGGGCCGTAGGCGTCATCGTCTTGCGGGATGTGATTGTAACCGGCATGCGTATTTTAGCAGACTATCGAAATATCACTATGGATACGCGTCTTACTGCCAAAGCTAAAACGATGGGACAGATGTTTTTTCTGTATTTAGCTTTGCTCGTTGGAGTGTTTATTGAAACAGATGTTTGGCTGAGTTCATATTGTATCTGGCTTATGCAAACCGGTATCATGGAGTGGCTGATGATGCTGATTGTCGTACTTACCGTGTACTCAGGATTTGAATATATTTATATTAACAAAAACCTTTTTTCTTATCACAAAGATGCCAAAACTTAAACCTATACTGGGCAGTTTTTTTTACGCAGGATTTCTTCCCAATGCACCGGGAACATGGGGTAGCCTTTTTGCTCTTGTTCCAATTTACTTTATCGGCACATACACCCCTTGGTACGGAATGGTTTTGTTTACCATCCTTTGTTCTTTTTTAACTGTTTGGGTATCGGAAGAATGCGAACGAACTTGGGGCGGCGACCCCTCTCCACTGGTGATGGATGAATTTGCCGGACAAGGCATGGGTTTTATTGCCATCTCGTTTACAGGTACCTTGAGCTATGATCTGGCACTACTGTTTACCGGATTTATCTTCTTTCGCTTTTTTGATATTCAAAAACCACTCGGCGTTGATAAGCTACAGCAATTTCCGGGTGGCTGGGGTATCTTGGTTGATGATCTGTTAGCAGGTTTTTATGCCTTTTTGTGTCTCAAAGGAATTATTTTAACGCTTCAAGTAATTTAATTGATATACGTAAATACAGTTAGTAACTATCTGGAAGTAAGATTTTTTATTTATGATTATTGATGAACAGTTTGCCCGAGAACTAGCACTTGATCTCCTTAATATTAACGCTGTTGTTTTGCGTCCTAACGATCCGTTTACGTGGTCTTCGGGCTGGAACTCTCCTATTTATTGTGATAACCGCCTGACAATGCGGTATCCTAAAATACGCAAGAAAATTTCCCAAAAATTTGTGTCCTTCATTGAAGATAAATTTGCTGATATTGACGTAATTACCGGTACTGCAACAGCTGGCATTCCACATGCTGCATGGGTGGCTGAAAATATGGACAAGCCCATGGCATACGTCCGTGCCAAGGCCAAAGCCTATGGAATGGGAAATCAAATTGAAGGTGGTATCCAAAAAGGGGAAACAACCGTTGTGCTGGAAGATCTTATTTCTACCGGTGGTTCTGCCATCTCAGTTTTTGAGGCGCTAGAGTTTATTGGAACAGAAATTGAAGCTGTAATAAGCATATTTACCTACGGTTTTGATAAGTCAACGAATCGTTTTGATAATGCTGGTGTACCTCTTTATACCCTTACCGACTATGCTACACTTATTGATGTAGCAAGCAAAAATGATTTCGTAGATGAAAGCCACCTCAAGACATTGGCCGAATGGCGCAAGAAACCTGAAGTATGGCCTAAGTAATTTTGCTATCTTTCATAAATAGCTAATCTCTTCTTATATTTACAGACGCAATTAATCAGCAATAAATCCTATCCACATTGGATCAACGCAACTTTTATATAGAAACATACGGCTGTCAGATGAACGTATCTGACACAGAGATCGTCAATTCCATTTTGATGGAAGAAGGCATGGAGCCGGTTAATGAACCCGAAGACGCTGAAGTTATTTTTGTTAACACCTGCTCTATTCGCGAAAATGCCGAAGAACGTGTTTGGAATCGCTTGAAAGAGTTTAAGGCACTTAAACGAAAAAGAGATGGCGACATGACCGTAGGCGTGCTGGGATGTATGGCCGAGCGGATTCGCGACCAAATTATGGAAAAGGAAGAACTTGTAGATTTGGTTGTTGGTCCTGATGCCTATCGCGATCTGCCGAAACTGTTAGCTGATGTGGGTGACGGACAAAAAGCGGTAAATACCCTACTTTCTCTCGAAGAAACATATGCCGACATTAAACCCGTGCGGCGCAATGATAATGGAGTTAGTGCTTTTGTAACCATTATGCGCGGTTGTGACAACATGTGTGCCTTTTGCGTGGTGCCCTTTACCCGCGGCCGTGAACGCAGCCGCGATGCGGAAAGCATCATTGATGAATTACAGCAACTCAGTGATCAGGGATACAAAGAAGTGACCCTGCTGGGACAAAATGTAAATTCCTATGACGACGGGGATAACTCTTTCGCTGACTTAATGTATAAAGCCAGCCAGGTCAATCCGGAAATGCGCATCCGGTTTTCTTCTCCCCATCCCAAGGATTTTCCGGAAGAATTGTTGGAAATTATCAGCGAGCAGCCAAATCTTTGTAACTATATTCACATCCCCGCCCAATCCGGAAATAATGACGTGCTCGAACGCATGCGACGTCCCTATACCCGAGAACAGTATCTCGATCTAGTTGAAAAGATGCGTGATATTATTCCGGGCGTCACCTTATCAACGGATATTATTGCCGGCTTTTGTGACGAAACTGAAGAGGAACATGAAGATACACTCTCACTGATGGCGAAGGTACGGTACGATCTGGCTTATATGTTTGCCTACTCCGAGCGTGGTCGAACACTCGCGCAGCGCAAACACGAGGACAATGTACCCGAAGATGTAAAAAAGCGTCGCCTCTCAGAAATTATTGAACAACAAATGGATATACAGGAAGAACTTAACCAAAAAGAAATTGGACGCCGGCATCTGGTCTTAGTCGAAGGAACCAGCAAACGATCTGATGAACAACTTTGTGGCCGTACCGATACCAATAAAATGGTTGTTTTTGATCGACAAGATCATATTGAAAAAGGAGATTATGTGGAAGTCACTATTACGGATTGTACTTCTGCTACACTGATGGGTGACGTCATCAAAAAAAGCAGTATTCAAGAGTTTGAGCAAGAAGCTATTGCTGTTTAGGCCAATCTATTCTTCTTTTGAATTCTTACTATAAATAAAAAGGCCCGTACCAAAATCAATTGGATACGGGCCGAGGGGACAGGAACAACCTTAATTATTGAAGATCTATTGGGTCAATATCATTTGTCTTTCCCGCGGTTACACTAACACTATTTACGGTCTTCGATTGGAAATTATTATTTCTTGGTTCAACAGAAACATCATAGCTCCCCTCTTCTAAACCAATAAGCTTGAAATCTCCGCTGGAAGTATCTGCTAAGGTGGTAGATAAAGTATCATTCCCCGCAAGTGCATAAACTACAGGTTCTGCATCAGCAGGATTCACGGTACCTGCTATATTTCCGGTAATCGCTTTTTCTTTTGCCTCGATGACTGGTTGTAAAAGATATTTAGCAGTATTTACCGCCTGACCTGCTTCTACAACAGAACGGCTGGCATCAAAGTCTAAGAGTAACACATACTCAATGTCGGGTTTAATTTCTGCATTAACATTAAGCTTTACTCCAGTTTGAGGACCACCTGGAACCTTCATTTCGTACGGTTTTCCGTCCACTACAACACTGTGACCGCTATCACCAAGAATAAGTCGAATTTGACTGTATGTGCCTGCCTCTAATTCAGTAGTACCAATTACCTCTGTGGCACCATTTACAAGCTCCAAAAGGTCATATGTTTTTTGTGGCTTATTTAATGTAATCCAGCCCGATCCATTTTGTGACTGTACCTCAACACTTTCAATATTGACATTGACAGCATCAGCAGAATCAATGGGTGCATCTGTCATTTCAACAGTCATAGTTCCAGCTCCCCCATTAGACCCAGTACCACATCCCGCTAATAGGAATGAAAATAATAGAAAAAGTACAAATGATATGTCGGATATCGATATATTCTGTAATTCTTTTTTTAACATAATGGCGTTCATTGAGATTAAAAATGTTTACTCGGAGAATATTTTCCCATTTCTGTCCATGGGACGAGTGAGTTGAAGGATCGTTACATTTTAATCTCTCTTTCTATAATTCCCGCAATTAAAAAAGGACTGCCAATTTTGACAGTCCACTTAAGCGGTTTTCAAAATATCGTATAAATATTTTATCCGGTGCCATTTCCATTACCGCCACTATTATTTTTGCCCTTATTTTCCGGCTTATTTTCAAGCCCTTTGGGTACATTACCCGGAGGGCCACCGCCTATATTTCCATTGAATAGGTTTTCTAGAATCTTCTTGGCTGGGATTCCGCCTTTCATTTGTTGAGATACCCGATTTACAACAGATGCCGCTGGCAACTGACTGCGCTGTTGTCCCATTTGTAATGCTGAAGGAAGTTTTTGCAACTCATCAGCATTAAATCCTCGTTTTAATGCATTTGCAATAAAAGTTCTAGAGGCTTTGGGGGCAGATTTTGTGGTTGGTAAATCTGAAAAAATACCCATTGCAACTACGATATTAGTGGAATTAGTTTTATCAAGTATTGACTTTGACTCTATCTGAGACAACATTGCATTAACCGTTTCCGTAGATATACCCTGAGCAAATGAACTGGAAACAGATCGAACCATTTCTGTTCTGAATTGATCTTGTGACATTCCACTGCCCGACTTGTTAACAATTTGCTGTACGTGCTTCTGTTTGATCCAGGGATCTACAACCTGAGCTGATTTTGTCATATTTTCTTGCATCTGGCTAATTGCAGGCACAATACGTCCGCCGGGTATCCCTTTAGACAGACCTTCAAGAGCCTTTTCTAAAGCCATTTCTGCTGGTAATTTTTTTTCAGACATTGCTAAAGCCGTTTCTAAAATCTGCCCGATATACTGGTCACTAACCCCGCGTGATTGCGCACGTTTTTGAAGTGTAGCTATTTTTGCTTGGTTAATACCTGCCTTTTTCGCTTCTTCAACAAGTACAGACACATCCTTTTCCTGAGCATTTATTTCACTTGCTGCAAGTAATAACAGGAAACAACTGACAAGTGAGATCAAAATTTGTTTAGACAATTTCATAATCATTTCCTCAAATTTATTCAATCAATAACATTGCGTTTTCACTGCCAAAACCATCGTCAACAGTGTAAGTATCATTTGAAAATTGAAGCCACTTTTCTGAATCTCCCTGTACCTCAAGTACTTTGTATTCATAAGCACCAACTGAAAGCAACAATTGGGTGACATAAATATTGTCAGACTGTTTGGTAAGAGGTATTCCCGTCTTGTCCCAGTTGTTAAAACCACCTACCAAGTACAATCGTCCATCCCAGAATACTCAATACGTACTTGCTGTTCCCCCATATTCTTATCCCATACGGGCGTTATTGTACCTTGACTTGTGTTAAGGGTAGGTTCAAAACTGAATCGTACGCCTCCCGAGACCTGATAATCATTTATAGAGGCATTTACAGTCTCATACTTTAGCGCTTTCACTCCTGTGAAAAGAGTAAATCTTTCATTCAGTGGAATATTGCCATTCAATCCTAAACGGTAAATTCGATCTGTATTGGTTACTGTGGAAGCAGTATTCTGCCCCCCACCGACAGGTGGGAAATTGCCACCTCCGCCTGTATTTGATGTGGTCTGATCAAACTGATACTGCTGTATACCACCATTAAGTGATATGGAAGTACCATTTCTAAGATGATACGCTATAGAAACTTTGCTATTAAATCCCTGAGTAATATCAGGTAGATTATTTAACGTACCGGACAATCCTGCTGTGATTTGCCACTGATAATTAGGCCACGTTTCAAACTCTAAATTATATATGTTAAACTGATCATTGCTTTGTGCTACTCCCTGGTAATTACGATACATTCTAAAATTAGGGCCCATCTTTAGCCGGAATAACGTAAAGGAAGAAACAAACCAGGTAGCTTTAGGTTGAGCCCAAAATAATGTGCGGTCGTAATTACTTGAAAGATGGCTTACTCCACCCTCAAGGCCTAAACTAATACTATTAGAAAGCCGATAGTTATAGTCAACTAATCCTAAAGCTCCTTTCCAGTGCCCAAATTGAGTTTCAAAAAGAGGCTCATACAAGACTCCGCCGGTTAGCGATATGGAATGATTGTTCCGGTGCCAAAAAGTTTGGCCCAAGAGCGAAGTGAAATTATATGTTGACTCTACAGAGGTATTCCACTCGGACAAAAAGGGATTTAAATACTGATTAGTCGAATAACCGACCCGCGTATCCAGTGATACCACTGTTTGCCAATGTTGGCTATAGCAAACAGTAGATCCTGATATCAATAGAATTATGACTAATAAATAGATCCTCATAAATACACGACTGCATTTTTATTTCCAAAGCCATCTTCGTGTTGTACCGTTGCCAACGGATCGGTAACCCATTTATCGCCGTTTTTAACAAACATGTAATTGTGCTTACCACGCGACATTGAAACAAGTCCTGTCCAAATAGTCTTTCCATTTATCACCTGTTTCGACATTTCTATTGGCTCCCAATCACTAAAATCACCTGCTACAGCAATGGATTTTGCCTCTTCATCTACATACATAAACCGCATCATTACCTTTTCTCTGTCAGAAGAGACCTGTTGCACTGATTTACCAACTTGTGAGTTGTTTGTTGCAATTACCGGCTGGTTTGAATCAAATGTACCTGATAAAAAGAATGAGTATGAGAAAGCAGCCAAAACCAATAGTGCAATTGAAAACGCATATACCGGTCGTAAAGATATTTGCTGCGGCACCCATAAGTATTGAAAGTATTTGCGGAGTCTTTCAGAAATAGATACATGTTCTTCTGTTTGTTCTGCCCCAACCTGGTGCATAACCTGATCGGTAAACCCTTCAGGCACAGATGTATTGTTATTACCGACAAACTTATCTTCCAGTTGATGTTCAAAACGTAACATACTGCGCAGATGCTCATCATCTGCTATTGTGTGTAATGCCTCTTTCTCCTCTTCCGAAGAAAGCTCATTATCCAGATATTTCCGGAGTAATTGATCTTTTTCATTCATAACATTTAACCGTTTTGTTCTACAAAATCTTTTAGCTGTTTTTTAGCCCTGTAAACCCGCACCTTCAATGCACTTACAGAAGTTCCCAAGCGTTGTGACATCGCTTGATATGTCATATCTGACTCATATTTCATCAAAAAAGCCTTTGAATATTTATCATTTATTTCATCTAAGCCTTTTTTAATCAGGTTATTCCATTCTGCATTTTCTATGGCTGCATCTGCTGCCTCATGTTGATCCATTTTTTGATGCAAAACATGATCATCAACTTCGTTAAAGTTCTTATTCTGTCGGCGAATATTTTTTGCATAATCTTTACAATGATTCATTGCTATCATATATAGCCATGAGGAGAACTTCGAATCCCCTTTAAAAGAAGACAATCGCTCATAAGTTTTAACAAAAATTTGCTGAGCTAGCTCTTCTGTATCTGCATCAGACTTCACAAAACGATTAACTACACTAAAAACCATTGGTGCATAACGATCTACCAACACTTCATAATGATGACTCTCACCATCTAAAATATCCTGTACTAACTGAATTTCTTCTTCCTGTCGGTCCATTCCTTAACTTTATATGATACTAAGCTGGAAGATATAATATACTATTCAGTATTACAGACTTAGAACATCAGGCATATAATATGACGAACGAAATTTAGAATCGTTACTTTTTAATTTGTCTATCAGAGTGTTTAACTACCAAAATCTCTAATTCATACCTTATCACATCTTTTAACCAACAATATATTTATGTATCTAAACGAGTAATTCTTACCTTTAGGGTTAGGTAAAATAAAGGTATTTTCAGAAGAAGCTGTTTATTCTATGGACCGCGAAGCATTTCAAGAACGATTTGGACTTATCGGTGATTCTGCTGCACTAAAGCAGGTCATTGATAAAGTTATACAGGTTGCCGATACCGATATTACCATCTTGTTGCAAGGTGAAAGTGGCGTCGGTAAAGATGTAACGGCTAAAGCCATCCACAATGTAAGTCACCGCAAACACAACGAGCTGGTAATTGTTAACTGTGGTGCTATACCCGAAGGTATTATTGAGAGTGAACTTTTTGGGCATGAAAAGGGATCATTTACCGGTGCACATGAAACACGCGAAGGATATTTTGAGAAAGCCAACGGTGGCACTATTTTTCTCGATGAGATTGGTGATATGCCTGCTAATGTGCAGGTAAAACTGCTCAGAGTATTAGAAACTGGTGAGTATTTTCGCGTAGGATCTAGCAAGGTGAGAACTACCGATGTACGTGTAATTGCTGCTACGAATAAAGATTTGTGGGAACTTGTCCAAGAAGATTCTTTTCGCGAGGATTTATACTATCGCCTTGATACGGTCAAAGTAAAACTTCCTCCACTTCGGGAGCGTCCTGATGATATTATTCCTATTTTTCGAAAATTTGTTACCGAATTTTCTGCTGAGTATGATTCTGTATTTAAAGGTTTTTCCGATGATGCTAAAGAACTATTACAGTCATACCGCTGGCCGGGGAATGTTCGGGAGTTGCGAAACGTGGCTGAGCAGCTTGTAGTACTCGAAAAATCTCAATTTGTTGATACGGAAAAACTCAAAAAGTATTTGAAGGGACGCCAACATACCGGTGAGGCGGATAATCTACCTGTGCTTGCCGAACAGAAAAGTTCATCAAATGGGGCATTCGGAGATGATGACCAGCAGCTCATTTATCGTGCCCTGGTCGGACTCAGAAATGATATTGGCGATCTCAAAGAGATGCTAGCTAACTTTTTATATTCTACAATTTCACAAAAAAATATTAAAGCCCTGCCACAAAATATCCAAGATGAAGTAAATGAGACGGAAATGTCGAGCATGGATATTGACGTAGGAGATGCCGATGAAAATATTGGTGTACAATCATATACCGAAGCAGATATTTCGAAAGAGACTGAGGAAAATGAGTTTTCTTCATTTTTCAACAGCGGCGATATCCCTTCTATTGAAAAAACCGAGCAGTTTTTGATTGAACAAGCTCTCAATAAATATGAAGGCAATCGCCGAAAAGCATCAGAAGCATTAGGCATCAGTGAACGGACTCTTTACCGTAAGTTAGATCAATATGGACTGCAATAGATTGCAATCATTGATAGTCCTCCTGTTCATCAGTGTGGCACTTTCGGGCTGTTTTAAATACAGTTTTACCGGTACATCAATTCCAGAGGACGTCAATTCGATTTATATTCCTTTTTTTGCTGATCAGTCTTCGGGGGGAGTTAGCAATTTAAGCAATCGGCTTAATGAAGCTCTGGTTGATCGATTTATTAATCAAACAAAGCTGCAGCTGGCCAATAATCGCAACGGTGCTGATGCTGTGTTGGAGGGATCCATCAGAACCTATGCTAATCAAGCATTTAGCCTTACCGGCGAACAACAGACTAGTCGTAATGAAGTTACCATCAGAGTGCAAGCTACATTTCAATACACTGATAAAGAGCAAGCCGAATGGTCTTCATCATTTAGTGGAGCCGCTACCTATGACACCAATGAAGATCCTATCAAAGGAGAATCAAATGCAGCAGATGAAGCTTTGGCACAAGTGGCAAACAACATGTTTAATGACGCAGTAAGCGGATGGTAATTGCGATTTACTGGTTGACTGAATCGGCCGGCTGGTTATATTAAAATAATTGTTGCTCTAAAAAATAGCGTTACATAATGGCTGAACTACCTTTTGAAATACCTGAATCGCTCGCTTCTTATGCCGAACATTTCGAAAATAACCCGGTAAAAGCGACTAAGCGACTGGAGAAACAACTACAAAAAAGAGGTCCCGATGCCGTGGGACATTTTTTACTGGCATGGTTCTATCATCAACGGGGACGTAAGGATCAAGCCGTTGACGAAGCTCTTAAAGCTAAAATATTTGCTCCAGGCAGTCCTTTTTTCAAAAAATTGCATTATTATTATTCCCATCCTCAAACATTTGATGCCTGGACACCCGAATCTTCAGCATCTCCCAATAAACAAAAAGAGTCACCTACTCAACACGGACCTGTTTTAAATCTCGATAATCTTATCCAAAAACTATCGGCCGTTGAGTCTGAACGACTTACACCCAATGGTGATGCAGATAAAGTACCCTTAGATGGTAAATCTTCTGGCTCATCAGAAAATATTGATAATCTTGTCTCTGAAACACTTGCAGAAATTCATGTTGAACAGGGAAAGTTCGAGACAGCGATTAAGATGTATAAACAACTTAAAAAGACAAATACAGATAAAGAGGAGCAGTTCGAAAAAAAGATAAGACAGCTAGAGAAACAAAAAGAAGCGAAGAATCAAGAAGAGTAACTCATCTTAATAGCACAACGGTGATCAAAACCACTATGATTGTACAAAGGGATTGGATTGCTTTTCATGCCCAATTGTAGTTGCTGGTCCGTGTCCCGGATAAACTGTTGTATCATCAGGAAGAACGTACAGCTGATTCTGAATAGATTGTTTTAACATATTGAGATCACCCTTGTATAGATCAGTACGTCCGATTCCCTCTTTAAAGATAGTATCTCCAGCAATAAGTATTTCATCTTCACTGCCATATAGTGATACGTGATCAGGCGCATGACCCGGAGTATATCGTATATCAAAACAAAAGTTACCTATCTCCCATTTGGATGTTATAGGCAATTTTTGAGGTTCAAAGTCAAATGGCTCTGCCTGCAATCCAAACATTGAAGCCTGAGAAGAAAAGTTATTCCACAGCCAGTGATCTTCATCAGAAAGGAAAACAGGTATTTCGTTGTCACTTAACACCTTGTCGATTCCAAGCACATGATCAACATGAGCATGGGTTAACACGATAGCAGAAAGAGTTGCTCCACTGCTTTTTATCTTTGTTTTCACCGCTTGGTATTCCTGTTGATGAGCAAATCCCGGGTCAACAATCAGAGCCTCCTCCCCCTGAATCAGTAAATAGGTATTCTCGGCAAAAGGACCTACAGTAAATGAATGAATTTGCATAAGAGAGACATTGAATTACAGAAACACTGAGCACAAAAAGACTACAAGTGAAAAGCTTTACAAAATATTGGATAACCAGCAGTCATTGTAAATGATAACACAGTAATCTCATATAAAACTCAATCATAAGATTACTTTACTCCATTCGTAATGATCGGGGAGAAATTTATAAAGCCTTTATTATTGAATAATAAAAAAGGATGCACTCCTGAAACGAAATGCATCCTAAAATTCAATAATATGGTACCTAATCTTGACCGTAACGCTCTTTAAAGCGATCAATACGACCAGCCTTCTTCTGGTAGTTCATATTGCCCGTATAGAATGGGTGATTTTTAGAATCAACTTCGCTGTGAAATGTACCATCTTCGGTATCAATAGTACTACGCGTTTTAAACTCGGTGCCATCACTCATGACAACCGTAATTTCATTATAGTCCGGATGAATTCCTTCTTTCATGGGATAAATTGATTATTTGGTTTCAACAATTCGATCGAAAATATAACTATTTTTCCATGTATTTGCAATAACTGTCATTCCGTAAAATCTTCTAAATTATCAAAGTCATCCATCGAACCAAGTACACTTCCCAGCATATCGGAATACGAACGCTGGTTGTCCAAATCCTCTTTGCCAAGCATAGAATGTTGATGCAGTGCCTCAATGATAAAATCCATCACTGCGGGGTCTTGAGCTGTGGGAATCTCCAAATATTTTTGAGCAATAGTTTCCAACTCAGGAATCTGCTGTAGCTTTTTCTGATACTGTTTTTGGTCAAGACTGTCAGCCAGTTCAAGGCTATTTCCATTGGCAAACCAATTTAAAACAGGCTCATACAAACTCCCTCCCTCCTGTTTTTTCTGTTCTTCAGGGTCTGGAAAATAGTTTTCGAAAATAGTTTTGATAGCCTTACCAATAATATGCTTGGCTACATTTGTTACCCCTTCCTGTTCGCCTTCATACACAAGTTCAAGCTTACCGGTCAGTGCCGGAACGATGTGGAATACATCCGTTATACGTGCCACAGTTGTCGACTCACCATTGAGAATAGCTCTTCGCTCAGCTGCAGAAATCAGCTGCTCCATCGCCGTAATCGTCATACGTGTCGAAACACCGCTTTTCTGATCAATATATTCTGAATCCCGCGCCACGAAAACAATCTGCTCTAACAATTCTTTATAAATGCGGGGGATGACTACCTCAATATCTTCACCACGGCTTATCCATGCCTCTTGCTCAGTAATTTCCATCGCAATATCCATCTTCTTGGGATAGTGCGTTAATATTTGAGAATCAATCCGATCTTTTAAAGGGGTAATAATATTTCCGCGGTTGGTATAATCTTCAGGATTGGCAGAAAATACCATCAAAATGTCCATAGGAATGCGGATATTGAATCCACGAATCTGAATATCACGCTCCTGCATAATATTGAGCAGCGCAACCTGAATGCGCGGCTGCAGGTCGGGTAGCTCGTTAATACCAAAGATACCCCGGTTGGTACGCGGTACTAAGCCAAAATTGATTACATTCTCATCAGCCAGGTGCAACTTCTCAGAGGCTGCTTTAATGGGATCAATATCACCGATAAGATCTGCCACAGCTGTATCGGGTGTGGCCAGCTTTTCACCGTACCGTTCGCTTCGGTGAAGCCAACGGATGGGGGTCTCATCTCCCTGTTTATCGACCAGTTCACGTGCCTGTTTGGAAACCGGATGCAGCGGATCGTCATTAATTTGAGACCCTTCAACTATTGGCACATATTCATCCAAAAAAGTAACAAGCTGACGGAGTATCTTAGTTTTAGCTTGCCCGCGCAGTCCCAGCAGTATAAAATCATGCTTGGCCAACAGTGCATGTTGCAGCTGTGGTATCACTGAATGGTCATACCCTTTAATATTCGGAAACAATGGTTCACCGGACTGTATCTTGGCGATTAAATTGCTTCGGATTTCCTCCTTAACCGACTGAGGTTGCCATGATGATTTTTTAAGCTCACCAAGTGTAGATACCGATTTATGAAGCTGCGACATGGTAATATTTTGTTTGTGATTAACATGTAAATAAACCAACAACTATCGTTAATCATTCATATCTAAATAAAAGCTTTTCCTAATTACCTTATATGCTTGGACAAATTACGGAGTGGTAGTCTTTTTTATTTCACTAAGTGCACGGGCCTTCACTATGGTCTCGTCCCATTCTTTTTGGGGATCCGAATCACTGGTAATAGCCCCACCTACTGAGTAGTAAAGCTTATCACCTTTTACAATAGCCGTCCGAATAACCACATTAAAATCAAAGTTTCCTGCGGGATTGATATAGCCAATGGCTCCGGAATATATACCCCGCCGGTAGTTTTCAAGCTCTTCAATAATTTGCATAGACCTTAATTTTGGAGCTCCAGTCATCGACCCCATGGGGAAACAAGACTCCAAAATGGTAATAGCATCTTCACAATCGGTTTGCGCCTCAATAGTTGATACCATTTGGTGCACTGTTTCAAAAGATTGGATCTCAAAAAGATTTGCTACCGATACTGAACCCGGACGAGCAATTTTGCTCAAATCATTCCGAACCAAATCTACAATCATCACATTCTCAGCCTGTTCCTTTTGTGATGTAACAAGCTGCTCCCTAAGCATCTGATCTTCTTCCTTCGTTACACCTCTAGGTGATGTCCCTTTGATAGGCTGAGAAAAAATATGATCATCTTCTTTTCGTATAAATCGTTCCGGAGACTGGCAACAAATGCTAAGATCGTCGGTTTGTAGGTAACTCCCGAAAGGTACTGCTCCAGCTTCTTTCATTTTGCTATATAGTGATAGCGATGATCCACCAAAACATCCCTGCAACTGGTGAGAAATATTGACCTCATAACAGTTGCCTTTGGCAATATGGAACTTCGCATCCTTTATTCTTGATATATATTCACTTTTACTGACTTGAGGCTCTAAATCCCCAATTTGGCAATTGCCCGCAGAGTTGGGATCTATGTCTTTTAGCTCCTCCTCACTTATTGAGCCGCGTAATACTTCAATCTGATTAGTTTGATGATTTACTGATAACAATAAATCAGGAACCATAAAAAAAAGATCCGGGGCCTGTACATCATCAGCATTGGTAGAACTAATATCCTCAAGATGATTTTTTAAGTCATATCCAAAGTAGCCGAACATCCAGTCATCATACTTTTCTCGAAAATCCCGTAATGCTTGCCACGGATTGCCTTCCCACTGCTTACTTTGCCCTTCTGTCGAAATCTTAATCTGGTCGTCTCGTGCTTTAATAACCGCTTTAGGCTGTGCTGCTAAATATGATTTTTGAGCCCAAGAGTGACTTTTTAACTGAGATTCCAGTAACACGACAGGACCATGATTAGAAAAATAATGCGTTAACCGACTAATGTCCGTCACAATTAGTACAAAGGTTTTAAATTTTTATTAACCAAGTCATGAAAACGATCTTTTAGCTCTGCAAGTAACGGATCATCTATATTATAGGTTTCATCATTAATTTTTTGCACAGCGACAATTTCGCGTACTGAGTTACATACCCAAACAGCCTCGGCATCAGCAAGATGGTCAATGTTATAGGTATCTTCTTCAAGATTCCATTTTCCATGCCGCCGAATGATATCCATCACAATAGCTCGCGTTATACCAGGCAGTAGCTCGCATTCTTTTGAAGGGGTAAATATCGTTGAACCCTTTCGCCAAAAAATATTAGCAATAGTTGTTTCCGAAACATATCCCGAAAGTGTTTCCATAAGCGCATCATCAGCTCCCTTGCGGGATGCCTGCTGAGCAGCCAGAATATAGTTTATTCCATTGGTAAATTTATACTTTGAAGGCAATGATTGTGATGGTATTCTTTTAGTTTCAACAGTTGCTAATTCTATAGGCTTAAAGCCTGCAGGACAAGAAGATGCAGATATCATAAAATGAGATTTTTCAATATCATCCGGATGGTATCCGCGTGCTCCTTCCCTCCAAACCTGCAGGCGTATTACAGCATCCTTTCCAGCTAAGTCATTCTGTTCTTTAAGTGTTTGGATGTAATCTGAAATTTGACCTGTTCGTACCGCCTCAGGATGTTTGATATCCAGCTCGTCAAGCCCACCACGCAACCGTTCTAAATGTTTTTTAAGAAAAAGTACTTTATCTCCATATGTTCTAAAAGTTTCGAAAACCCCATCACCATACATAAGTCCCCGAGACTGAGCCCCGGCCAGTGGAGAGCCGGCAGGCTTAATATCACCATCAAAGCAAATTAAATTGCTATTATCTTCCATCTGAGATTATTGTTTTTAAACTATCATATTGGCCTTTATCACTATATCCCATAAAAATACTTTCAAGCTGCCCTTTTGGGTTATACACCAGCTGAGCAGGTAACCCGGGAATTTGAAACTCAGAAAATTGTTTTGATCCCGCTACAAAGTTAAAGGGAAACTGATTTTCTTGTATATAATTAATTGCTTCGTCCTTTTGCAACCCTACCGCAGCAGCAATTACCGCAATGCTATCAGAATACTGTTGTTTAACCTTGGCAAGTTGGCGATGAGATCTGAGTGATGCCTTCGACCAATTTCCCCAAAAATCAACAACAACAAATTTGCCTTTAAAATCGGATATCCGCAAGCTATCGTCAGTCTGTACCTTATTCCAGGTGACTATGCGCAAAGAATCCTGCTCAAACATACGCTCCTGAAATGCTTTGTGTTCACTACTGCGGTTGCTAAGCGTAAAAAAGACAATTAATCCAGCAGCAATTACAAAACAGATCGCCAAAAAAGTATTAAAGTATTTAGGATCGAGCTTCATAATATGATGTTGTTAAATTGAAATAATATCAGCAATACGGAGCAGTGCGTCATCCATCTCTGGCTTACGCTCTGTCGCTTTCTTAAAATCGGTAAATGTAACCGACCTGTTCCGCACGCCTACCATCACGTTACGACGACCATTCATTAACGCTTCAACCGATCTTACGCCCAACCTACTGGCCAGTACGCGATCTGCAGTATTAGGACGACCACCCCGTTGCACATGTCCTAATATAGTAACTTTTGTTTCATAACGATCACCAAAACGTTGCTGTACCTCGTCTTCCAACTCAAAAACACTTTTACTTTCCCCTTCGGCTACGATCACCAACCGAGAGCTTTTTTTACGCTGTGAGGTGCGTTCCAATGATTGGAAAAGCTTATCCACATCCCGATCTATCTCGGGTATCAATACCTCCTCAGCACCGGCACCGATACCCGAATACACGGCTATAAATCCGGCATCACGGCCCATTACCTCAATAAAAAACAGTCGGTTATGCGAAGTAGCAGTATCTCTTATTTTATCTACAGCCTCAACAACGGTATTAACGGCCGTATCAAACCCAACTGTAAAATCAGTACCAAAAATATCATTGTCGATTGTACCGGGAATTCCTACAATAGAAAAGTCATACCGTTCTCCAAACTCCAATGCACCTGAGAATGTGCCATCGCCCCCAATAACAACTAACGCATCGAGATCATGTTTTTGTACATTCTTCCAGGCTTTCTCCATACCTTGATCTGTCCTAAAATCAGCACTTCGGGCCGATTTCAATACCGTTCCTCCCTGATGAATAATATGCTTGACCGATCCGGCCTCCATTTTTTCAAACTTGTCATCGATAAAACCTTGGTATCCCTGATAAATTCCATATGGTGTAATGTCATAATACACACACGAACGTACCACTGCTCGGATCGCTGCATTCATACCGGGTGCATCCCCACCGGATGTTAGTACACCAATTTTATCAGGATTTTTTTCTTGCTTAGCCAATGAATTGATGTCTTGTTTTCAGATTATTGAAAATAAAAATATAGTAAAATATTGGTCTTCCTGCAGGTAGACTACTGCAAATTATTGATGAGTGAATGACACTCATCCTTTAAAAACTTATCCTCGGCTCTTTGTACGGGTAGCTCCAGAGCACGCTGACAGCTAGCAATTGCTTCTTTCTCCCAGCCCAGCTTGTTATAAACAGCTGCTAAATGCCGATGATACAAAATAAATTGGCCGTCATGCTGAATAGCTTTTCGAATATAATGGGCAGCTTTTTTATTACTGGGATCTCCAGGGATACCGCCAAAAAGAGTGTTAGCTGCTGTACGTTCGAGCCAGCTGAGATTAGCTGCCTTGTAATGCCAACGTCCCAATGCATGCCACGCTCCTGCATTAGTACTGTCATATTTGATAGCCTGTTCAGCATAGTGTTTAATTTTTCGAGAAACAGCTATACGCTCTTTTACT
The DNA here is from genome assembly GCF_008124865.1 of Fodinibius salinus. Taxonomy (NCBI): domain Bacteria; kingdom Pseudomonadati; phylum Balneolota; class Balneolia; order Balneolales; family Balneolaceae; genus Fodinibius; species Fodinibius salinus. Next base: position 624,216 of record NZ_VNHY01000001.1, read on the forward strand.
CCCGCGGTCAATGCCTTTCGTCCCAAAGCTACAGCCATCACAAAGTTTGATTGCGTGTGGGTTGAGTCAACTTCAAGAGCACGTTTGGCAAATTCTAGAGCATTATCAAAATACTTTCTTTTTTTGTCTTTGTCATTAAACTGGTTACTAATACGTGCATATAAAAAGCTGGACCGCCACAAGGCAGTAAAATTTTGAGGGTCACCTTCTAGGACGTTTTGATAAATCTGTAATGCCTCCTCATCTTCATAGGCATTATATAGTGAATCTGCCCGATTCATCTGTTGGCTCAAATTATCCTGTGCCGAGACCGAAACACTAATCAAAAAAAAGAAAAGAGCTAGGGAAACACCGGATTTGTATACTTTTTTTTCTGTCTTTATAGATATCATATAACCTAATATTATTGTTCAATAATGTTACCACCCGTTGTAATTATGTAACGAGCGGATTGACTGTCCTGCTGACGGATTGGATAAGTTTGATCCTGGTCAATTTGAGAGCTGATTAATACCTTCCCATTGATAGATTTAACAGATATAGAAGTTGTAATTTTACGGGATAAGTTATTCTCAAAAACGCCCACACTGCGAAAATTTTGTAGCCTTCCATCATTATATGTCACTGCCAACAGCCGCTTATTTTTGTAAGCCGATAGATCTCTCACCATAATCCAACGGATGAATAAACCGGAGTGCTTTGTAAAACCAACAATTTCTATAGTATAATCTGATTTAGATAATACCTCTAACCATTTGCACTGAATAGGATTATAAGAATTACTTAAGGTATTACTATTGGTATTAAATAGAACAGGAAGTTTTAGCTCACGGATTTTTGGGCATTGGGATATCAGCTGTAATGAAGATCGCAAACTATTGGTTGCAACTTGAAAATTCTTTTCCTCTTCTAAATCAGCACTAAACCTTTGATATTGCTTTGAGTCTAGATATTGGCTGTTTACCGGTTCGGTCTCACTGCTACAAGATATACCCCCCATCAACCAAATAACAGACAAGAATAATAAAACATGTTCTGTGGGGTCTGAATGCGACACGCTCAAGTAGACTGATGAGCTGTTTGCTGCTTTTCTTCGCCATTTGATGAGCCGTAATTATTCACAACATAATCATCGAGAATATTCCGGAATTCTTCTCCAATGTTATCACCCCGCAACGTTTTGTAATGCTCACCATCCATATATACTGGTGCTTTGGGCTCTTCGAATGTTCCAGGCAATGAAATACCAATATCAGCATTTCGAGACTCACCGGGACCGTTTACGACACAACCCATAACAGCAACGTTCATTTCCTCTACACCGGGATATACATCGCGCCAAATGGGCATCATTTCACGAAGGTACTCCTGTATCTCTTCAGCAAGCTCTTGAAAGTAGGTACTTTCCGTTCGTCCGCATCCCGGACAAGCAGTAACTTGAGGCACAAAATTTCTGATGCCCAGCGACTGTAACACTTGTTGACAAATACGTACCTCTTCGGCACGGTCACCGCCCGGCTTTGGCGTTAGTGATACGCGAATGGTATCGCCAATACCCTGTTGCAATAACACCGATAGTGCTGCTGTACTAGCGACTGTCCCCTTCATCCCCATACCAGCCTCGGTGAGGCCTACATGTAGCGGGTAATCCAACATTTTGGCAATACGTTCATAAACGTGTACTACATCCTGCACATGCGACATTTTACAGCTAATGATAATTTTGTTCGATGCCAGTCCTACATTTTCGGCTAGCTCGGCCGACCGACGCGCACTTTCGACCATCGTATCGAGCATCACCTGTTTCGATGACTTTGGATTCTCGAGCTCATTATTGGCATCCATCTTTTGAGCTAATAATTTTTGATCTAAAGATCCCCAGTTAACGCCAATGCGTACTGGTTTATCGTGTTTAATGGCCTGCTCTACAATAGTACAAAAGTTTTCGTCGCGCGTTTTGGTACCGGTATTACCGGGATTAATGCGAAACTTTGAAAGGGCTTTAGCTGCTTCGGGATAGTCAACAAGCAGTTTGTGGCCGTTGTAATGGAAATCTCCGACAATGGGTACGTTTACATCATCTTCGAGTAATTGTTCTTTAATGTGAGGTACCGCCTGGGCGGCTTCATCATTATTAACGGTAATGCGCACAATTTCGGAGCCTGCTCGATGCAGATGTTTAATCTGATCAACAGTTGCTTCCACATTAGAAGTAGTAGTATTAGTCATTGATTGCACCACTACCGGTGCGCCGCCCCCTACCGGCACGTCGCCAACCATTACTTGTATTGAATCTCGTCGTTTAATGTCAGCCATAATATACGCTAATTTTTCTTGCTCAATTCAAAGAGTTTTTGTTTTTCGGCATCGGTCAGTCCGTCGTATCCCTTTTCGGATATCTTTTCAAGAATTTCATCCAGTTCTGACTGCTCGTCTTCATCAATAATTTCAACGTCGGAGACCGAATACATATTCTTATTTCTTGGTTTGGAAGATTGTTCCTGTACCATGCCCTTTAGCCGGTACCAAAGCTGCTCAACGGGCAAAATCCAGCTGCTTAAGTCTGTGCCCTGCCGGTGCCACTTGATCATTAAATAACCAATCCCGGCACCCGCCAAATGTACAATACGGGCGGTACTGTCTGCAGATCCCAACAACAAAGCATCAATGGCAATAAGTCCTGCTACCACATACCGCGCCTGGATGGGAGGCAAGAGAATCAACATAATAGGCATCTTGGGATAAAGCATTGCAAAAGAAACCATGATGCCATAAACAGCACCGGATGCTCCTATTACGGGATTAAATCCTAAAATTGGAGCCGCAATAATATAGAGCAGCGCCCCGCCCAATCCGGCTGCAAAATATATGACGGTAAAAGTGCGCGGCCCGAGTCGTTCTTCGACAGAGCGTCCCATCCACCAAAGCCAAAGCATATTAAAAATCAGGTGGAAGGCACTGCCGTGCAAAAACATATAGGTAAAAGCCCGCCAAGGCTGAAATAGCGCAATTTGCCAGTCGGGAAAGAACGCAAAATTATTGATAACCGCTTTAGCATAATCGGGACCAAAAATTCCCGCAATAACCTGCAGGACATAGATCCCGACATTGAGAGTAATAAGCGTACGGATAGCAACGGGCAAACCGCGGTATCCTCGTTTTAATGATGCTCCAAAAGAATCGTCATACATAAAAATCTTCTATCGTCTATTATGAAACAATAAAAACTGCTTAGGTATATTTAGTTAACAATTATCCAGCTATAATTAGTTTCTGATTATTACCGTCTTTATTGGTACGAGTCTTGGCTCTTTAACCCCCAGTATTTGATGAGGATAAATCCTACCAACATACCACCCAAGTGTGCAAAATGGGCTACATTAGAATTCGTACGACTTATGCCACTTACGAATTCGATTACTCCAAAAATAGCAACAAAATATTTGGCTTTCATGGGTATAGGTGGGAATAACAGCATAATACGCCGATTGGGAAACATCATCCCAAAAGCCAATAAAATACCATAGACAGCTCCAGATGCACCCAGCATGGGAGCTTGGCCTCCACTGATAAACATATGTAACAAGGCAGCTCCAATGCCGGTCAGTAAATAGTAAATAGTAAAACGTCTGGTACCCCAAATATTTTCTATGGACTGGCCAAACATCCAAAGAGCAAACAAATTGAAGAAAATATGTCCAAATCCGGCGTGCAAAAACATGTAGCTTACCAACTGCCAAACATGAAATTCTCCTGAACCAATAGGATAAAGCATACCAAAATGCTGGATATAAGTGCCGATATTGGGCGTCCACATGGCTATAAAAACCAGCACATTAATGATAAGTAAATGCTTTACTGCAGGAGGAAAAATAGAAAGTTCAGTATTGGGGCTGTATTGCTTGTTTTGGTAATTCAAAAATGAAGGGTATTAGTTTCTATTTTCATTCATCGGAATATACGGTTCCTAACTATGAATTCGAACAATGGTCTAACTGTTGATACTCATTATTATGTTTTAACAGAGTGAGTATCTGCCCATTGTCAGAGCTGTTTTTATGTACGAAAAAGAACGGTTCAAGTTTTAAAAACTTCATAGTTAAAAACAAAAGACACACAGGATATATAAAAACAAAAAGGCTTTTGCGCATACATTATTCCAAATCTTGCAAAACCATCTCAATTATAAAACCGGCTTCGCACGCCAAGTGGCTTAAGTGTTGCTATCCCATATGCAGAAGAAGGCTACACTTGCAATGATCTTAGGCTTTGGGAAAACCTCAAGTAATTGACTTATTTACTTGCTGTGTCTCGTCATATAAACATAAGTTAACGTTGCAAGCGATTGCAAGTACCAGGTTTATCCCTTTCTCATCCAAAACTTAAATTACCACGGTATAGCCCAAATAAAAAATGCCACCACGACTAATCGTGATGGCATTTAGATGATAAAATACAATAACTGCTATTTTACAAACAGCATTTCTCGATAAACAGGTAACGGCCAATAATCGTCAGCTACATGACGCTCCAGAAAATCAACCGCATCACGTATTTTCGTCATAGCGGGAATTACATTTTCCTTCACATGTTTTGCGTTATCAATAATAGAATCACCGTTTGACTCCAATACCGCTTCTCGAAGTTCTTCGAGAGCTTCGTTCAGCTCATTCAAGGTTGTATTAACCTTTTTGAGCATTGCTTTGGATCCCTCATCATCGAGACCTAATTTTTCGATACGCTCTACATTTTCAGCAAGCTCATTCATATAACGAACAGCAGCGGGATAAATCATCGTCTTCGCCATCGACTCAGTAGTATCTGCTTCAATATTGAGCGTTGTAAGATATTGTTCGGCCCAAATTTCCTGCCTAGAATACACCTCAGCTTCCGAAAGCACATTGTGCTTTTCGAAGAGCTCAATATTTTTATCATCCGTAAGCTTTGGCAATGCATCAATAGTGGTAGGCAAGTTAAGTAGCCCACGTTCTTCAGCCTCCTCTTCCCATTCATCTGAATAACCGTCACCATTAAAAATGATATCTTTCGACTCGGAAAGAGAATCTCGAATAACAGCTCCGAGAGCCTCTTCGAGAGAATCACTGTCGTCAACATTATCCTCAAGTTCAGTACAAAGCTCGTCAATAGCATCTGCCACAATCGTATTAAGCACTACGATGGGAAATGAAATTGACTGACTGGATCCTACGGCACGAAATTCAAACTTATTGCCGGTAAAAGCAAAGGGAGATGTTCGATTTCGGTCTCCCGCATGCTTCGGCAACGATGGCAACACCGGAGATCCGAGCCCCATAAGTCCGCCTTGTTTTGACTCTTTGGCTCCCCCATTAAGCAATTGTTCAATAACATCTTCAAGCTGATCACCGATATAAGTCGATATAATAGCCGGTGGAGCTTCATTGCCACCTAATCGATGGTCATTAGCGGCATGTGCAATACTGATACGCAACAGGTCCTGATTTTCATAAACCGCTTTAAGAATAGCCGTAAAGAAAAAGAGGAACTGCATATTATCATGCGGGTTATCACCAGGTTCCAGCAAGTTCATTCCCTCACTGGTACTAATTGACCAGTTGAGGTGCTTACCGCTACCGTTAAGCCCATCAAACGGCTTTTCATGGAGCATGCATTCCAGTCCATAATTACGAGCAACACGTTTTAGCGTAATCATCATCAATTGCTGATGGTCGGCCGCAATATTACAGTTTTCAAAGATCGGTGCTATTTCATACTGGCTCGGAGCAACCTCGTTATGTCGCGTTTTAACAGGGATGCCCAACTTATACAGCTCTTGTTCAGCCTCCAGCATAAAAGACAATACGCGCTCGGGTATAGAACCAAAGTAGTGATCATCCAGTTCTTGTCCTCGCGGTGGTTTAGCCCCAACCAACGTACGTCCCGAGGTCATCAGATCCGGCCGGCGATAATAAAACTCCTGATCAATTAGAAAATACTCTTGCTCACATCCTACCGTAGAAGTAGCACGTTTAGTCTCTACATCAAAAATTTCCAGTGCCCGTTTAACTTGCTTATTTAACGCTTCATTGGAGCGCAATATCGGAGTTTTGTGGTCAAGCGCTTCGCCCGTCCATGATGCAAAAGCTGTTGGAATACAGAGGTATGATCCGTTTTCATTCTCCATGATAAAAGCCGGAGATGTAGGATCCCAAGCCGTATAACCACGTGCTTCAAACGTCTGTCGCAATCCTCCGTTAGGAAAGCTGGAGGCATCGGGTTCACCCTGAATTAAATCTTTACCAGAAAACTCTGTAATAGCTCCACCGCCCTGATTGGGAGTGATAAAACTGTCATGCTTTTCGGCCGTAAGTCCGGTCAGCGGTTGGAACCAATGCGTAAAATGGGTAGCACCTTTATCCATCGCCCAATCCTTCATAGCCACCGCAACAGCATCTGCCACATCCGGATTCAGCTCCTCTCCCTCCTCAATTGTTTTTTCTAAGTCTTTCCATATTCTTTTGGGTAGCTGTTCTTTAAGGTCATCTTGCTGAAAGGTATTTTCGCCAAATATTTCAGTTACATTCATCGCATCAAATGTATCCCCATTTTTATTGTGGGACCAGTTTCGAGCTGCAGCCAACGTATCGTATCTTCTGATTGTTTTACTCATTGAAATAAAATTCGATAGTAAAGTTTAAATGCAATTTTAATTACCCTTAAAATAGGTTAGAATAAACTTCAGCACAAATAAATTAGGCATAAACTTGTCAACAAGTTATTTATAAAGAATTATTAGTTACAATAATTTATTTTTTTAACTAAAAGAGTATTTTTTGTGGTGATGGGTTAAATTATTTTGCTACTATATGCATCTACATTGTTTTTTTAAGCGGGTAATTAATTACTATAATTAGAGGCAAAACTTATCCACATTGTTAATACCAATATTTTAGATGGACAAGCTTTCAAAACTAAAAATTTGGGTTCATGCCGCACGTCCCCAAACGCTGGCCGCAGCATTTGTTCCAGTTTGTGTAGGATCGTCACTAGCCTTTCATGACGGACAGTTTAATAGTACCGCGACAATTGTTGCTTTAATTTGTGCATTTCTTATTCAAATAGGTACTAATTTTGCTAACGATTATTTCGACTTTAAAAAGGGAGCGGATACCGATGAACGACTAGGGTTTGAGCGGGCCACCGCCAAAGGCTATGTAAGTACCGAAGCCATGCGCAATGCTACGGCTATTACAATGGGTATTGCATTTATACTGGGATTATATCTGGTGTGGATTGCCGGGTGGGAAATCCTATGTCTGGGTATTCTCTCTATTATCTTTGGATTACTTTATACAGGCGGCCCTTTCCCTTTGGGATACAATGGATTAGGTGATTTGTTTGTATTTGTTTTTTTTGGGATTGTAGCCGTAATGGGAACCTACTATGTAAATGCACTACAATGGAGTGTAGCTGCATTTTGGGCCTCCCTGGCAGTGGGAGCATTATGTATAAATATACTGGTGGTAAATAATCTGCGAGATATAGAGCAAGATCGGCTTGCGGGCAAAAATACGCTAGGTGTTATCTTCGGTGAACAAATACTCCGCTGGGAATACTCATTGATGATACTGTTGGCATTAGTTATTCCCCTGTATTTTTTCTTTCAGCTTAAATACGATTATTCCATTTTTATTCCTTACTTCAGTCTTCCTTTTGCAGGAATATTATTAAACACAATATGGACGGAATCTGACAAACGAAAGCTGAACAAGACATTGGAACATACCGCTCAATATATGACGCTTTATGCTGTTTTATTTAGCGGTGGAATTTTAGCCGATTTACTGTAAATGCTTAAAGCATTTAAATATAACATTCCTTTTACGAGTCAGCTGGAAACCAGCAATAAAACGTATAGCCATCGGCGCGGACTTATTCTTGAGCTCCGTATTAATGAATGCTCCTATTATGCCGAAGCCGCTCCCCTGCCCGGCTTTTCTTCTGAATTGGTCGATGATATTCTTCGTCAAATATCTCAACAGCATCAACAGATACAGGCGGCCTTTAATTATCACTATCCGACTGACAAATTAAACCATCTATATCAGGATCAAGATATTTTTCCGGCACTGGCTTTTGCATTGGATACTTTAGCCTGTCAAATAGAAAACGAGCACCAAGAACAATCGCTCTCTGCTTATCTTTTTGATGATTGCCAACCGGAACTTCCCGTTAACGCTCTCGGAACACTCAACGGCAAAAATGACATCCAAAAAATAAAAACTATAGCTAAGCAGGGATATAAAACGGTAAAGTTTAAAATTGGAACTGATTTTGATCATGAATTTCAGGCTTTGCAAAAAATTCGATCTTCCTTTCCTGCACTTAATATCCGACTGGATGCTAACCGTGCCTGGGAACTAGAAGAAGCCGTCAATAACTGCAAACAGCTTGAGTCACTGGATATTGAATATTGCGAAGAACCCCTTAAAGAAGTATCTGTAAGTGGTTTTAAAAAGCTCACTAAAAATACCAACTTACCGTTGGCAATTGACGAATCGGTAACTACCATCCCTTTTTGGCATAAGTTATTGCCAACTACATCTTTTGTGGTAGTAAAACCAATGGTTATAGGCCAATTTGCAACTATTTTTGATATTTATAAACAAGTAAAGTACCATCAAAATGAGCTGATTTTTACCAGTAGTCTAGAATTAATTATCGGACGAATTATGACAGCCATATTAGCGATGGGACTAGGTTCACAGACCCACGCACATGGTTTGGGAACTGCAAAATTATTGGCAGATGATCTACAATCTAATAGTTATATTACTAATGGAATATTTTCACTGCCTAAGGAAGGAATGGCTATAAACATCAACACTGAAAAACTGGAAGGTTTTTCAACATATAACTTTAACAACGGCAAATAACGCAAAAAAGCAACAATGTCATCTTTTAATACTCCCCGCGATGATGATCTCTTCCTGGGATCTAACCAGGGATTACATTCGTATGGGGATTTGAATCAATTTCAGGACTTTTTTCTACAATTTCTCTTTGATTTTGATCACAATTTTGAAAAACCGGTGGGTTTTCTTTCCGAATCTTCAGATTCTCTGATCTTTGGTATTGCCGCCTGCTGGAGACTAGGAATCCCTTTTGTTTGCTTTAGCGACAAAGCTTCATCCAGCGAGCTTCAGCAACAAGTCGAGATGATAGATCCCGGTCTCATATTTGTAGATGATGAACGTAACAATATGATAGATCATCCTAATAAGATCGACATCTATCAATTAAACCTGGAGCGTGCCCTAAACATCGAAACCAAACTTAGCTATCAAGCTAAAAACTTTGATGCTTCGACAGAGCCCCAAGAAATTTTCGGCTATTTCTTTACTTCAGGCACTTCTGGCAAACCCAAAATTGTTCCGCTTAAACGTCGACAAATGATTGTGGCAGCCCATTCCTCCGCTGAAAATTTCAGACCGCGGATGAATCATTTTTGGCTACTCTGTCTGCCACTTAACCACATTGGCGGTATTTCAATTATTTTGCGATCACTGCTATACGGTTCAGGAATTTTTAGGATGAAAAGCTTTAAACCAGACCGGGTGATAAAGTTTTTATCAGAAAACAAGCTCTTTCACGCGGCATCCTTAGTTCCTACTATGCTCAAAAAGTTAATAGAACAAAAGGGATTTTATACACATAATCAGTTTAAAGCTATCCTGCTGGGAGGTGGGCCCATCGATCCCGAATTGGTTAAAGCATGTAACCGCCGGGGGATTCCACTGGTTCCCAGTTACGGTATGACTGAAACTTGTGCTCAAATTGCCGCCAATCCAATTTTAAAACCCAGCGGCACTTATAGTCCTATGCGCAGTGTCGGTAAAGTTTTTCATGGAAATGAAATTGAGATCAGGGATGATTCTAACAACGTGTTAGGACTAAATACATCAGGAACAATATGGCTTAGAGGTCCACAGGTGTTTGACGGGTATCTCAATGAAGATGAGCATGACAGCGAAGAAATTGATTATGCCGGTTGGTTTAATACCGGTGATTATGGCTACGTAAATAATCGTGGACAGCTGTTTATTAAATCACGGCGCTCAGACTTGATCATCACCGGCGGCGAAAATGTGTCCCCTTTTGAGGTTGAATCAACGCTTACATCGCTTGATGAAATTTCCGAAGCTGCTGTTATTGGACTAAATGATGAAAAATGGGGAGAGAAAGTGGCTGCAGTTGTTGTTCCCGATATTGAGTTGTCTATCAGCTCCCAAGAAATACAAGATAAGCTCAAATCACGAATTTCGAGCTTTAAGATCCCAAAAACTATTGTCCAATCTGATTCACTGCCACGAACACAAACGGGCAAACTACAGCGCAGTAAACTAAAAAGGCTTTTCACTTCTTAGTTTCTCAGCTAACCTACATACTTAGTGATCAAAATACACGAGTCCCTTGGCTCCAATATCTGATCGGAAATATTTGTTTTCGAAGGATATTTTTTCAACTTCTTCGTACGTATTATTAATAGCCTGCTTCAACGATTCGCCCTGCCCCACAACACTTAATACTCGTCCGCCATCAGTATATATCTTGTCATTTTGGGATTTTGTTCCTGCATGAAAAACTAAAGCATCCGATACATCATCAATGCCTGTAATTTCTTTTCCTTTTTCATACTCAACCGGATAACCGTCAGATGCCAATACTACACAGCAACGATACAGGTCATCTATACGAACTTCCTTCTGATCTAAACTCTCCGTTGCGGCAGCGTAAATGAGCTCTAAAAAGTCAGACTCGAGCGAAGGTAAAATAGCTTGGCACTCCGGATCACCAAGACGGCAGTTAAATTCTACTACCTTTGGCCCATCATCGGTAATCATTAATCCACAATACAAAATACCTTTATAGGGATTATCATCCAGCAGCATCGCAGAAATAGTGGGTAATATAATTTCTTTCTCAACGCGCTGCAGCATTTTGTTCCCAATTACCGGCGTTGGGCAATACGCTCCCATCCCGCCGGTATTGAGGCCGGTATCTCCATCTCCAATTCGCTTGTGATCTTGGGCATAATGCAAAATTTTGGCCGTCTGACCATCCGAAATCACAAAAACTGACGCCTCCTGTCCTTCCATGAATTCTTCTACAACAAGCGTTTGAGCAGCATCTTCGAACTTTTCATTCTCTTTAAGCTCATCAAGACGTTTAACAACTTCCTCTTCAGTCTCACAAATAAATACTCCCTTTCCTCCGGCTAGTCCGTCAGCTTTTAAAACTACGGGATACTCATCTTTAGCTTTGATAACTTGTAATGCTTGATCAAACTGGCTTCGCGTGTAGGTCTCAAATTCAGCCGTAGGAATACGATTTTGCTTCATAAATTCGTTGGCAAACTTCTTGCTACCTTCGAGTTGGGCAGCATACTTCGAAGGACCAAACACAGGATGTCCATTCTCTTCCAAAAAATCTACAATGCCATTCACAAGTGGCTTTTCGGGCCCCACTACTGTTAGGTCAACCGACTTTTCTTGTATAAAGTCTCGAATCTGCTGAAAATCAGAAAAAGACAGATCCACATTAGTACCTACTTCGCCCGTACCAGGATTGCCGGGTGCAATATAAAGATTATTCAGCTTGCTGGATTCAGCGATACTCCACGCCATGGCATGTTCGCGACCGCCGCTTCCAAGTAACAGTACATTCATAGAAAAAATCTAACTTTTAATGTTACACCCCCTGTCCGCCAGTTGGCATCCTCCTATCAAAAGGAGGTTTTGAGGGTGAATTTATTTATATAGTGTTTCTGCGATTTGAATAATATCAGTAAAACTATCAGCTTTAAGAGAAGCACCGCCTATCAGTCCGCCGTCAACGTCAGACTGTTTGAGTAGTTCTTCGGCATTATGCGGCTTCATACTTCCACCATACACAATTTGAACTTGGTCTGCAGCATCTTCGTCAAAAAGATCAGCCAATACAGACCGGATCATTTCGTGCATTTCTTGAGCTTGTTCAGGCGTAGCAGATTCGCCGGTACCTATAGCCCAAATAGGTTCATAAGCAATAACTAAATTTGTAGCACCCCCATCTTCAACATCAACCAGCGCAGCTTGAACCTGCTTACGAACATTCAGCTCCTGCTTGTCAGCCTTACGCTGTTTTAATGATTCTCCCACGCAAATCACAGGTCTAAGACCACCATCAAGCGCTTTTAATACCTTAGCATTTACCGTTGTATCACTTTCCCCAAAATACTGACGGCGTTCGGAATGTCCCAGGATAACATATGCGCACCCCACCTCATTAAGCATGGTCGTGCTCACTTCGCCAGTAAACGATCCATTATCCTCATAGAACACATTTTGAGCACCCAACGCAATACCGGTTATATCTTGTAGCTCGTCGGCCGCTGCCGTCAATGAGATGGCCGGAGGACATACCAGTCCATCTACGCCATCAGGCATAGCCCCCTGTTGTTCTTTGATTCCCTTTAAAAGTTCCCGGGTTTCAGCGGGACCGCAATTCATTTTCCAGTTACCGGCAATTAAAAAGTTTCTCATGATGTTGGTGAACCTTCGTTGTTATTGTTTGTTACCGTTTGAATATCCTGAATGACATCTTGGTATTCCCTACCTACGTATTTTCGGATAATCATACCATCTCTGTCAACAAGAAAACGCGTAGGTATCAATTGAATATTAAATTTATCAACAAGACTATCTTTATCAAAGGCAGCTGCATCAGCAACCGGCCAGGGTTTCATTCGCTCATCAAAAAAGGCATTTACCGTAATTTGGCTCTGATCCAACGGTATAGTCACAACTTGAAATCCATAATTTTTATAAATGCTGTGAATAGCAACCGTGCGATCAAACTGCTGCTGATACAATTTATTAGACAGCCGCGTAATTTCTAAAATATAGGGTTTACCTATCAGAGAATCGCTGCTAATTTTTCTGCCGTTCTGTGTAAATTTAAAAGATGGAATCCTTTGTCCAGGTGCTAAATAATTCAGGTCGTAATTTATACTTTCAACCCAATCTTGAGAATACTGATCCTTGGAAAACGTGTTCTTAAAATCTGTTAATGCCTTTCGGGCGTCCTCAACCCGAGCACTATCATACAATAGCTTTATACGCTCCATACTTATTTGCATTCGCCGGTCAATATCAGAAGTATTCTTAATAAGGGTATCCAGATAGGCCAATGCCGAATCAATTCCACGATTATTGGCAATGCTATTGCTCCCCATCTTGGCAGCAAAGTAGCTGAATATATCCTGATCATCTACCGACCGCAGCCGACGCATCATTTTTTTGTGATCAAAGTCTTCTAGAATGCGAATCGATTCCTGTCCTGCCAAAATGGACCCCAGCGTACCTCGACGGTCATTATATACCTGCCAATAAAGATTGCTCCATTTGTTAAGCTCACGACGCAAGCTATCTCCTTCAATTAAACCAGCATTGGCATATTCTCTTACGCGTTGAAAGTTTTTATTCAGCCGCTGATAGCTATTCATCGCTTCGCGTTCACGAGAACTAATAGAAAACGACTCATTTAACGTGGGCAAAATACCTTCCACAGAAATGGTATCTCCATCAGCCAATATGATCCCCGTTCGGCCAATATTTCTATTATATCGGCTGATGATAGCCTGATATTGCCTGCGTTCAGGAAATGAGACTGTTCCAGAAAATGCACCAGAAGAATCAGTTAAAGCATGGAAAAGTGTATCTGCATCAGCATTGGCAGAATCTTTTTTTATAATCGTAAAACCTATTTTTGAGTAATCATTTGATTTCTGAACAGAATCAGCTACTGAAAATTCACCAGAAATAATCGCTTTATTTTTTTCTGGGCTAGAGCTGCATCCCCAGCTATAACAAACAATTACAGATATAAATAGAAACTGTATAGTTCTTTTTATCATACCCTATGAACAATAATGTTAATACTGAAACCCTTTTTAATCATCCAGTCGTTCGGTAATCATTTCGCGTACAAGACCAGGGTTAGCTTTACCCTCCGATCGCTGCATCACCTGTCCAATAAAAAAGCCAATCAAACCATCTTTACCATCTTTGTAACGCTGCACTTCATCGGGATGTTCTTCAATCACATCATCAATAATAGGTTCGATAAAGCTTTTAGCTGAAACCTGAATCAAGTTCATTTCTTTAGCCAGTGTTTCAGCCTCTTTATCCTCTTCCAGCATAGCATCAAAAATCTCGGTCATTGCCGAAGAGTTTATCTTATCCTCCTCGCGAAGCTCTACCAAGCCGGCCAGCCGCTCTTCTGATACGGGAAACTCTTTAATACCAATACTGCGATCGTTTAATACCCGTAGCACTTCTGATAAAATCAGGTTTGCTGCCGCCTTGGGGCTATCAACATGAGAAATCACCGCTTCATAATAGTCAGCCAAGTATCTATTTTCAGTAAGCGTCTGTGCATCGTCGCTGCTCATGTCAAATTCATCTATAAACCGCTGCTTGCGAACGTCCGGCATTTCCGGCAGTCCACTCTTGATCTGCTCTAGCATTTCATCAGTTACTACCACAGGTGGTATATCCGGCTCCGGGAAATAACGATAATCGTGTGCCTCCTCTTTGGTCCGCATAATGCGGGTCTGCATCTTGTTGGCATCCCACAGTAAGGTCTGCTGCTGTACCGTGCCACCGGACTCAATCAGGTTAACCTGACGCTCAATTTCATACGAAATAGCACGTTCTACATTACGAAATGAATTCATATTTTTAAGTTCTGTACGCGTACCGAACTCTTCTTGCCCCTTCGGACGAACCGAAACATTCGCATCGCAGCGTAGGCTTCCCTCTTCCATATTGCCATCACAAATTTCGAGATACTGCACAATCTGCTTGATGCGCTTTAAATACTCATATGCCTGCTTTGGCGTACGGATATCAGGTTCTGACACAATCTCAATAAGTGGAACGCCCGCACGATTTAAGTCAATTAGCGTATGATAAGGATCTTGATCGTGAATTGACTTGCCGGCATCTTCTTCCATATGGATACGTGTGATGCCTATGTCTTTTTCTTCATCATCAACTGTTATCGTAATACCGCCATCATGACAAATGGGCGTTTTGTACTGCGAAATTTGGTATCCTTTAGGCAGATCAGGATAGAAATAATTTTTACGAGCAAAAATTGATTTACGAGCAATATCACAGTTAGTAGCCAACCCCATCTTAATGATATAACGAACTAGATTTTCGTTTAAAACGGGCAATGTTCCGGGATGGCCTAAACATAACGGGCTAACCTGTGTATTCGGCGATCCTCCAAATTCTGTTGATACCGGTGCAAAAGCTTTACTTTCCGTTAACAGTTGAGCATGAACTTCTAGCCCGATTACTGCTTCATAATTATCTTCAATGCTGCTCATGTATAATATTCGCTAAAGTTTAGTTTTTAATCATAAATGCAATAAGATCCCGAACTGTTTCAGGATCTCATTAAAACCATCAAGGTTATATGATATATTCTTTTCAAAATCCCTATTTAAAATTGCATAATCCTGTAAACCTTTCGTTTGCCAAAGATATTAAAGCTGCAGGACTTTTATTAACTGAATTTTCGGAGCTACAAAAATAAAATAAATAACATTGACCGACAGAGAACTTCATATAATAGAAGAACAGGCACAGCTTTTTTGGGCCCTGCTGGTTTTTGTTTGTACCTGTGGCGGCACTTACTTATTGGCAGGCACGTTTATTTTTCGAAGCTGGAATTTCTTTAATCTAGACCAGTTGGGTGCTATAGTACTTTTTTTAATTAGCTTTTGGGGTATTTACAAAATCACCGAGCCCCGATATCGCTTTACTATTTACGCTAAAAAAGGCACACTGATTATAGAAATTATGAAAGGTTCTCTTGATATAGATACTGTTCATATACCTATTGATGAGATTGTAGAACTTAAATTCTCACCCCACCGGCGGCGCAAAGAAAATGAGGCAAGCTATGATTACTCAACTTCCTTCCATTTGATGTACCGAACAGTTAATTCTAACAACTTTAAAAAAGTTATTGATGTTGAATCAGGGTCCATCACCCTTAAAGTAAAAGATATTGCCAAGCTGATGCGCTATATTCATGAACGTAATCCCGACATAACAGTGCCCGAATCGCAGCAGTATTTTTTGTGACCAATTAGTGGAATTAAGTAATTGGCTGTTCAAAAGACAACCAGCAGGGTCTAATAAGCACTTTATAAGTAAAGAAAGCCGTTCCAATATTGTCCGGTAACACTAGCAAACTTCAATTTGGGAACTAACTAAGCCCATACCACGGCTGCGTTATACAATGGATAGCGCCCTGCCCCCATACCAGATCGCTGCATTGAATACCAACAACCTCTCTATCGGGGAAATTCCGATCCATTAAACTTATTGCCTGTTGGTCAGCCGGATCGTCATATACCGGCATCAAAACCACTCCATTGGCAATATAAAAATTAGCATAGCTAGCCGGGACATGCTCCGAGCCGTCCACAGTGGTACCTTTTATACGAGTTTGGGGCAATGGTAACGTCTCAATTTGAAAGGAATTACCCTCTTGGTCAGTGCTCTTATATAAAATCTCCAGATTTCTTTGAAGGACATCATAATTCACATCTTCCGGGTCATCAACCGTCATTGCCAAAATAGTATCCTTATTCAGAAACCGCGCCAGATCATCAATGTGCCCGTCTGTATCATCCCCTGCCAACCCTTCTTTAAGCCAAATTATTTTTTGAATACCCAGATAATCTTTCAGTCGCTGTTCGACTTCTTTTCTAGAGAGATCCGGATTTCGATTGGGATTCAATAATACTGATTCGGTTGTTAGCAACATACCGTGTCCATTTGTCTCAATAGCTCCACCCTCAAGAACCATTTGAGGCTCAAATCGCGGAATATCATAATAATCAGCAATATAAGCAGGAAGATTGTTATCGGCATCAAATGGTGGATATTTTCCACCCCAGGCATTGTATTCCCAATCCGTTATGGCAATTTCTTGTCTCTCACTGTTATCCTTTAAAACAAAAATCGGTCCACAATCCCGCGCCCAAACGTCATTAATGGGATATTCATGGATAGTTACCTGTGAAAAATCAATCGAACGATTCTCCATTAAGCTGCGAGCATGCCCTAGTGCCTGTTCTTCAATAAAGAGATGAATGCGCTCAAAGCGGTGTAAAATTTCAATAATATTCAGATAAACCTGTTCAACACGTTGCAGACGCTTTCCCGGCCAGGTATTGCGATTACTTGGCCAGTGAAGCTGGGTTCCTACATGCGGATGCCACTCCGGAGGCATCTTATATTTTCGATGATCAGTCATCAAAACGTTTCAAGATTGGCTTATAGGTATCGATGCGTCGATCTCGGAAGAAGGGCCAAATTTGCCGCTGCTCCTCAATCTTGCCTAAATCAATGTCTGTAATAAGAATTTCTTCTTTGGTTCCCGCCTCCGCCTGTATTTGGCCAAAGGGTGCCGACACAAAGGAATGTCCCCAAAAACTAATATCACCTTCCTGCCCTACCCGGTTGATACTAGCCACATAACAACCGTTGGCAATAGCATGACTTTGCTGCATAGTCTGCCAGGCATTTAAAAACTCCTGTTCTTTTTTTCGGTTTTCATCCGGCAATGTACCAATAGCTGTGGGATAGACCAGTAGCTCCGCGCCTTTTAGTGCTGTAATACGAGCGGCCTCCGGATACCATTGGTCCCAGCAAATAAGTGGGCCAATCTTGGCATATCGCGTATCAAATACCCGGTAGGCATCATCACCGGGCGTAAAATAATATTTTTCATAAAAACCCGGATCATCGGGAATATGTTTTTTGCGATAGGTCCCCTTCAGCGTGCCGTCTGCATCGATAACCACTAATGAATTGTGATATATGCCCGGGGCTCGCTTTTCAAAAAAGGGCGCAAGAATGACAATCTCCAGTTCTTTTGATAACGCACAAAGTTGTTTAGTCATTGACCCAGGAATGGGTTGGGCCCAACCAAAATACTGCTCATCAATTTCTTGGCAAAAATAAGTCGTATTGAACAACTCCTGCAACAGGATAATCTGTGTTCCTTGTTGAGCAGCTTTTCTTATTTTATCAGCTGCTTTAGAAATATTTGCTTCTTTATTTTCTGAACAGCTGTGCTGTATTAATCCAAGCTTAACCTTGTTTGCCGGCATAATCTACTGTATCCATTTACTCTATTCTGGTATTGATTTCCAAAAATACAGAATTAACGGGGCAAATCATTTTAGAAGTAGAAAAAGGTAATCCAATTTTAAGATCCCCAGAAGGCATCGAAGAATCCAAAGAGTAAATAAATGAGCTATAACAGAGTTGCATTCCTGACTTATTCAATCCGATAGTGTTTTTTGATAAAAAAAACCTGCCGGTTATTCGCCGGCAGGCATCACCATAATTATGCTATGGTTTTCTCTCTATTTACATTTATTGTACTGGGCTCCAAAAAGGTACCTTATCATTTGAAGAAGAGCTGTTAGTAATGTTTGTAGGCTGCCCACCGCCATCTGAATCGATAACATAGATTTCATAACCACCCTGTGACATATTTCTTTCATACACAATTTTCGAGTCATCCGGTGACCATGAAGGGTTAAAAAGGTTGCGGGATCCATCATATACCAGTTGTTCATCCGAACCGTCAGCATTTATGGTATAAATATCTTCACCACGACTAAAAACTAACTTTTGTCCGTCATGCGACCATTGTGCCCCCCCAACATTTGAACTCTGAGATGTTAATTGTCTAAGACCTGTTCCGTCGGTATTCATTGTGTAGAGATTAAAACTACTACCTGGCCTACTCCGAAAAACAACTTTATCACTATTTGGTGACCAGTCTGGAGAATCATCTCCATAGGTATTATCAGTAAGTTGATTAATATTTGATCCATCTGCATCGGTGATATAAAGTTCATAGTCACCATCTCGGTCACTACTGAAAGCAATTTGTGACTCGTCGGGTGACCAGCTACCCAAACCTATATTAACATCCGAAATTAGCTTTTGCTGTTCACTGCCATCAGCATTCATTCTGAATAAGCCATCTTGTGAGAAATCGGTATATAGTATTTGGGTTCCGTCTGAGGAGATATCTCCAATGTAATGGTTGCCCACATTCGTTAACTGCCTTACATCACTACCATCTTCATTCATCACAAAAATATATGGGTAGGAATCTCGATCACTTAGAAAAACGATTTCATTCCTTAGTTGTGCCTCGCATTCAAGATCAAAAGTAGTAGAAGTGGTATCTCCGGCCGTCACCGACACATTCTTCGGATTATCACCGGTTATGGTGCAATTGCTAGTTAAGCCGGATAATTCTACATCAACACTTCCTTCAGAAAGATCAGTAAGAATGGTGGTA
This sequence comes from Fodinibius salinus, assembly GCF_008124865.1. Lineage (NCBI taxonomy): Bacteria > Pseudomonadati > Balneolota > Balneolia > Balneolales > Balneolaceae > Fodinibius > Fodinibius salinus. The sequence goes on from NZ_VNHY01000001.1 coordinate 643,647, forward strand.
TCATTAGGGTCAATACTGGAACTTGCATTTGCAGCAGCCACCGTAAAACCGTCGCCGTCTATATCATCACCGGTGGTACTAGTGGTTACTTCCACAGCACCGGTAGTGAGTTCCGGCGGAGGTTCGGATCCAGTACTGTCACCGCCACCGCAGGAAACTAACAAAAAGCTTAAAACAAGAGATAGTAACGTTGATTTATACATAATAAGGGAAGTTTATTAAAGGTTGTCTGACACTAGACTACACAAGTCAAAAGAAAATTAATTCAGGAAAAGCCCGTATCGGAATTCACTCCGGTACGGACAGGTCATCTTTAATAGTGTTTTTTCTCGCTATTTATTGAATTCAAGACGTCAATTGATTATATATTTGATGATTGTTTATAATTAGAAAATTTTAGGGTCTTCTTTACTAGTAAATACGCAATCACATATTAAATCAGGTCATTTTTTATATATTTTTTTGACGCATGGATAAACAAGGAGTAACAAAGCTATTAGTACGTCTTAAGGAGGGCGAACAGGAGGTTTATGACCAACTATATCCGCTGATTTATGAAGAATTGCGGGATATTGCCTATGCACATATGAGCCGGCAGTCAGCAGATCATACCCTTTCGAAAACAGAGTTGGTACATGAAACCTACTTGAAACTAATTAATCAGTCACAAATAGACTTTACTGATAAAAGCCATTTTTTAGCAATTGCATCTCGCTGCATGCGGCAAATTCTTGTGGATTATGCTCGCAAAAAACACGCAAAAAAACGTGGCGGTAAAAAACAAGATATTACCTACATTGATGAAATTTTTGAAAAACAGGATAAAAAAGCACAAGAGCTTATTAATATAGATAATGCGCTAGACCAGCTGGAAGAGCTCAATGAGCGGCTAAGTAAAGTAGTTGAAATGCGGTTTTTTGGAGAAATGACGATCGAACAAACAGCTAAAGCCCTGGATATATCAGAGAGTACCGTAAAACGAGACTGGATGAAGGCCCGCGGATGGCTTTATAAAAAACTGAAAGAGCGATTTGATATACAATAAAATGAGCTATTTCTGCTCATAAATACGTATATAAGATCTAGATATTTATTCTGGGCTATAGTATTAATTATTTCCCTATCGAATAACTACCGTATATTATGAGCGATATAAATTGGCATAAAGTAGAAACGATTGTTGATCAAGCTCTGGAACTACCTGAAGATAAACGGAAAACATTTGTTCAACAAAAATGTAAGGGAAATCCTAAACTTAAGGGAGAGGTTACACAACTCTTGGAGTCTATTTTTGATTCGGAGGGATGGCTCGACAATCCAGCAAAGTATAAAAATGAGTTCTATAGTGAAGTAGCTGATAATATCGAATCCCTGTCTCCTGATCGTTCTTTAATCGGTCAAAAAGTAGGTGGCTTTACTATTACAAAAGAGCTGGGTACCGGTGGAATGGGATCAGTATACCTGGCCCAACGTACTGAAGAAGAGTATGATCACCAAGTGGCAATCAAGATTATTCGGGATAGCCGGGCAACCCCCTCAAATCTACAACGATTTAAAAGAGAGCAAAAAATTCTGGCTGAACTGAATCATCCCGGAATTGCCCGATTTTTTGATGGTGGTATTACTGAAAATGGTACTCCCTATATTATTATGGAATATGTGGAAGGAGTGCCTGTAGATGAATATTGTAAGCAAAATAATTGTACCATTGGGCAAAAAATTAATCTTTTTAAACAGGTGCTTCAGGCCGTACGCCATGCACATGAGAACTTAGTTATTCACCGAGATTTGAAGCCCGGTAACATTTTAGTGGATAATAATGGAACCGTAAAAATACTGGATTTTGGTATTTCTAAGCTTCTCGAAGATGATGAGGATCTCCAGCTCACCCAAACCGGCAACCGTATGCTAACTCCCCGCTACGCGGCCCCCGAACAAATTAAAGAAACTAATATTACCACAGCTACGGATCTCTATACACTGGGAGTTATTTTATATGAATTACTGACTAACTCAACACCATTTGATTTAGAGAATACATCCTTACATAAGATTGAAAAACAAATCCTGCACAAAGAACCGGTTTCCCCTAGCCGTACGGTCAATGACAAGGGAATCCAAAAGAAGCTACGCGGCGATCTGGATGCTATTATACTCAAAGCTATACGAAAAGAGCCGGGCCAACGATATCGTGTAGCCAATGAATTTTTAGAGGATCTGGACCGTTACCAAACGGGCGTGCCCGTCTCTGCCCGGGAGGGTTCCTTCCGTTACCGCACCTACAAGTTTATTAACCGACATAAGAAAGGGATCGTTACTGCAGCCGGTGTATTAGTTTTTATCATAGGGTTGAGTGGATTTTATGGCTGGCGAATTACGCAAGAGCGCGACCAAGCGCAGTTTGAAGCAAAACGGGCTGAAGAGATTACCAACTTCTTAGTTTCCACACTGGAGTTAAATAATCCTAGCGAAAATTCAGGTGATGACATCACTATTAATGATGCATTAAATCGTGGTATTGACTATCTGCAGAAGCAAGATATGTCAGCCTTAAACCGTGCAACGATCCTTGGGACTATTGGATCTATTCAAATTAAAAATGGTGATATTGATCAAGCGGAAAAGAGTTTAGAAAAAGCAATAACGTTTGTAACTGATTCACTTGAAAAACAAACTCCTAAAACATTATTGATCGGTAGCATTTATGCTGAATGGAACAAGTTGGTAGGAAATATGGAAAAGGCTGAGCAATATTTCCAGTTAAGCGATTCGCTGTATCAAAAAAACAATCTTCAAAATTCACCTAGTTTTTTGGAGCATCAGCTGAATTACAGTGATTTCTTGTTGGAAGTTGGCAAATATCAAAAAGCACTTACTATATTATCTGGATTAGATAATATTTTCGAGAAATTTGAACAGGATGATGAATCGACCGTTGACTTCTTGGCGGACATGTATAACAACCGAGGTCGGGCGTACAAGAATTTAGGTAAAAATCAAAAAGCACTGCGAAATCTGGAGCAAGCTCTGGAAATCAAACGGCAAATTTATGATGAAGACAATCCTAAAATTGCCAAGCTTTATCACAATACAGGGGTTGTGTACGCTACCATAGCAGACTATCCCAAAGCAATGGAAATGGCTAAAAAAGCGTATGAGATACGGCTAAATGTTTTTAACCCAACCCATCGGCTTGTAGGGTCTACGTTACAATTGTTGGGGAATATTGCAATAGGACTTGGCAATTATGATCAGGCCTATAACTATATTAAAGAATCAGTTACTATCACCAAAAAGCAACACGGTCCTAATCATTTTAGGTATGCCCTGGCCCTGCGTGAATATGCAAAAGTATTTAGTCAAACCGGAAAGTTTGATTCTGCTCTGCAGCAAATCCAAAAAGCTGAAGAAATTATAAAAGACAACTATAGTTCCGGGCATCCTTACTATGGTTTTGTAATGAATACCTACGGTGATATCTATTATAAGACTGGAAATTATGATAAAGCCATGACTTACGGTGACAAAACCATCGCTGTTTTTTCAGCTAGTCTTGGTCCCTCACATCCCAATTTAGGGCGCGCATATGCTAACCAGGGCAAATATGCTCTTCACGTTCAACAATTGGAACTTGCAGATTCGCTCTTAACAAAATCGGTATCCATACTAGAGCAGCATTTTGATAATAGCAATCCTTATCTAAAAGAAGCAGACTCTTTGTTAAAAATATCCCAAAAAAGATAAATTGGGGTTGATATGACCTCCTGATTATGAGTGATAACAATTGGCAGAAAGTAGAAACGATTGTTGACCAAGCTCTGGAACTACCTGAAGGTAAACGGGAAACATTTGTTCAAGAGAGATGCGAGGGAAACCCTAAGCTCAAAGGCGAAGTTACCCAACTGCTGGAATCCATTTTTGATTCCGAAGGCTGGTTAGAAAATCCAAAAGAATACAAACAAGATTTTTATTACGAGATTGCAGATGACATTGAAGAGCTTGCCCCCGACCATTCGCTGATTGGCCAGCAGGTGGGATCTTATACCATAAAAAAGAAAATTGGCGAAGGCGGAATGGGAACCATCTATCAAGCCGAACGATCCGGCGATGATTTTGCCCACCAGGTGGCTATCAAAATTATCCGCAGCAGCAAAGCCAGCAGGCAAAATGTCCAGCGTTTCCGACGTGAACAGCACATTCTGGCGGGATTACATCATCCTAATATTGCCCAACTGTTTGACGGTGGGGTAACCCACGATGGTACTCCCTATATTATTATGGAATATGTAGACGGTATTCCTATTGACAAGTATTGTAAAACCAACGACTGTACCCTGGAACATAAAATCGAGCTGTTCAAAGCGGTCTTGCAGGCGGTGCGTTATGCTCACGAAAACCTGGTGGTTCACCGGGACCTAAAACCCGGAAACATTCTCGTAGATAATAACGGGAATATTAAAATTCTAGATTTTGGCATCTCGAAGCTACTTAAAGACGATGAAAGCCTGGAACTCACCCAAACCGGGACACGCCTGCTTACGCCTCGGTATGCGGCTCCCGAGCAGGTACGGCAAGAAAATATTACCACGGCTACTGATATGTATGCTCTGGGCGTTATCCTATATGAGTTGCTATCAGGAGCATATCCGTTTGACTTTACAGAACTTTCACAATACGAAATGGAGCAGGCTATCGTAGAAAAAGAGCCGCCCAAGCCCAGCTCAAAAATATCGGATGCCCCTACCCTACAGAAAAGACTTAACAGCGATCTTGATGCCATTGCCCTAAAAGCACTGCGCAAAGAGCCGGATCGACGCTACCGGGTGGCCAACGAGTTGTTAGAAGATCTTGACAATTACCAACGTGGCATCCCCGTTTCTGCCCGGGAGGATTCATTTCGATACCGAAGCGGTAAGTTTATCCGCCGTCACAAACAAGGGTTGGCTGCGGCTGTGGGAGTAGTTGTACTCATTGTTGGGCTGGTTGGATTTTATACCTGGCGAATTGCAAAAGAACGGGATCAGGCGCATCTTGAGGCCCAAAAAGCAGAAGAGGTTTCTAATTTCCTATTGAACCTTTTTGAAGCAAACAATCCTTCCATGAATGAGGGCCAAGAACTTACTGCGGAAAAACTACTTGAACGCGGCCTAAACAGATCCCAAAAAATGCAAAACGATTATGTCCGTGCAGATATGCTTGAAGTAATTGGAGAAGCATACGGAAAGCTTGGCTTCCAGCATAAGTCCGAAAATATAATTGATCGTTCGATCAAAATACATCAATCTTTATATGATAAATCAAGCCTGGAAATTGCTTCTATACTTTATAAGCGTGGAGTTGCAGAAAACCTAAACCACGATATTGCGCTACCCTACTTTAAAAAATCGTTTAAGATTTATAAGTCTAAACCTTCTGAAAGAGTTTTAGAACGGGCAGCAGTGGCGAGAGAACTCGCAGTTTCTTATCGCCATGCAGGCAAACTTGATTCCGCAGAATTTTTTGCGCGAAAATCACTTAAATTAAACCGGCTACACGACAAAAATGAGGGTAGCGAATCAATTTTAAATTCCAAAACTACCTTAGCATATGTGCTGCGTAAAAGAAACAAACTAGATAAAGCTAAAAAATTATATCTCGAAGTAATTTCAAAAAGAAAGTCAGAAACTTCTAAGCCATCTCTTTCACTTGCCACAAATTATAATAATCTGGCATTCATTTTCAGGGATGAGAAGAACTATGATCGGGCGGGCCAGTATCTCAGTAAATCATTAAATATAACTGAACGTATTCTGGGGTCCGGCCATGAAAATACGTTAATGGTGCGTAGCAACTTAGCACAAATACATAACTATGCTGGAGATACTAAAGAGACAGAAAAATTATACAGAGATAATGTAAGATATGCAGAAAAATATTATCCCTCGGGTCATTGGAAGATAGGATCGAAATACGGAACACTTGCATTCCTTTTAACCAAAGAAGGTCGATATAAAGAAGCAGAACCCTTGTTTCGAAAAAGTGCCCGCATCTACAAAAACAGTTTGGGGAAAAAACACATATGGACAGCCTCAGAATATAGTAGGTTATCTATTAATCTTTTCTTGCAAGATAAGGATGAGGAAGCTAAGAAAATGTTTAGTAATTACTACCCTTTCCTTGAAAAAAAAGCGCCTGACTTCCGCAAATTAAATATTAATCAAATTAAAGATCTAATTACACTTTGCAAGATAGATACAACCAAGCTGTCTGAAGAAATTTCCAGCTATAAAAAGCTAATAGATATAGCACAGAAATAACCTACACTTTTAAGTGACTTTCTCCTGCTTAATTTAAATTTAGCAATGCTCAATTTTTTGAAGTTTCTAACCAGTTTGGTGAAACTAATATTCTCTTTTCTTAAGCAATCATAGCTTAAAAGAGGAAATGCCTTATCTCTTTCAATCTTTTAAGCTAAACTCCTTATTTTTTAGTGAGAATTTGAACACTTTGTAAAGTATTTTATACATCTAAATTTAATTTTCTTAAAGCTTTCATAAAAAAATCCCTAACCCATTTTTCATGATAATTTTTCTTATGTTTAATGCCTCTAGAAAATAGTACAGTATTATTTGTGTTTAACTTTCAAAATTTAAAACGACAAAGACTTTTAAAATAATTTTTTCCATGAGCACCCCCTCACAACCTAAGAGCAACATCGGACTTGATTATCTCGGATTAGAAAATAACGATAAGGCCATCTGGAACCTCAATCCACCGCAACTTTATGAAGAAGCCATCGAAAATGGTGAAGCGGTCTTAACCAATGATTACGCCTTGCGTGTACTGACCGGCAAATACACCGGTCGCTCTCCAAAAGACAAGTTTCTTGTAGATCAACCCTCAATCCACGATGATATTGACTGGGGAGAAATTAACCAACCGACCTCTGAGGAAGTATTTGAAAATTTATTTGATAAAGTAACTGATTACCTGTCAGACAAAAAGTTATATGTCAAGGATTGTCATGCCGGGGCGGATGAAAAATATCAGCTGAATGTGCGGGTAGTAAGCGAAGCCGCTTATCACGGACTCTTTGCCCACAATATGTTCGTACGTCCCTCAAAAGACGAACTAAAAGAACACAATCCAGACTTTACTGTTCTGGCCGCGCCCAACTTTAAAGCCGATCCCAAAGAAGACGGTACACGGAGCGAAGCCTTTGTACTCGTTAACTTTGACAAAGAGATTATCCTTATCGGCGGTACGCTGTACTCCGGCGAAGTTAAAAAGGGAATTTTTGGTGTAATGAACTATCTGTTGCCCAAACAAGATGTAATGGCCATGCACTGTTCAGCCAATATGAGTGAAGACGGTGACACAGCCGTATTTTTTGGACTGTCGGGCACAGGTAAGACAACCCTTTCTTCTGATCAGGATCGCATTCTTATTGGTGATGACGAACACGGTTGGAGTGAAGATGGAGTCTTCAATATCGAAGGTGGCTGTTATGCCAAAACCATTAACCTTTCTCAAGAAGGTGAACCACTTATTTATGCTACTACTAAAATGCCGGGCACTATACTTGAAAATGTAGTACTTGATGAAGATCGGAATCCTGATTTTGATGATACCAGCTATACTCAAAATACACGCTGCTCCTACCCCATTGACTATATCCCCAATGCCAGTGAAACCAGTACAGGCGGACATCCCAACAATGTAATTTTCCTAACCTGCGATGCTTTTGGGGTACTTCCTCCTATATCAAAACTTACGCCCGAACAAGCTATGTACCACTTCATCAGCGGATATACGGCCAAGGTTGCGGGTACGGAACGTGGTGTAACAGAACCCCAGGCTACATTTTCAGCTTGTTTTGGCGCTCCTTTTATGCCATTGCACCCTACAGTTTACGCCGAGTTGCTGGCGGACAAAATTCGAAAACATAATTCAGACGTGTGGTTACTTAATACTGGATGGACAGGCGGGCCTCACGGTGTGGGTCACCGTATGAATCTGCCCCATACCAGACAGATGCTCAGCGAAGCTCTGAATGGTAATCTTGAAGACACTACATACAGTGTAGATCCTTTCTTTGGAATGGCCATTCCAGAAGAGGTCGATGGAGTACCTAATGATATACTCATTCCACGAAACACCTGGGATGATAAAGAGGAATATGATAAAAAAGCCAAGCACCTGGCACAGATGTTTGCCGAAAACTTTGAACAGTTCGAAGACATGGCGAGCGAAGAACTAATTAAAGCTGGCCCTAAAGTTTAAACAACAGGCAGTAGCAGTATGCAGCTTAGATAATCGCTGCTTACTGCTTTCTGCCAATTAATTTACTGCTCCATCACGGCATTTAGCTTATCCAAATTGTCCTGCACCCGCAGCGCTTCTATTACTTCTCCGATCTCTCCCTTCATAATATCTTCGAGGTTATAGAGCGTCAGATTTATGCGATGATCCGTAAGGCGGCTTTGAGGAAAATTATACGTCCGTATTTTCGCACTGCGATCACCTGTTGAAATCTGGCTATTCCGTTCTGCTTCACGTTCTTTGCGCTGCTTTTCTTCTTCTTTCTCATAAAGCTTAGAGCGAAGCATCTTCATGGCTTTACTTTTATTCTTATGCTGTGATCGCTCCTGCTGACACTCTACCACTACCCCGGATGGCTCATGTGTTATACGAACAGCTGAGTCCGTTTTATTAACGTGCTGTCCACCAGCTCCACTGGCACGAAAAGTATCAACACGCAGGTCGGCAGTTTTAACTTCAATATCTACTTCTTCGGCTTCGGGCAAAACAGCTACCGTGGCAGCAGAAGTGTGCACCCGTCCTTTTGTTTCAGTCTCTGGCACTCGCTGCACCCGGTGAACGCCGCTCTCATACTTCATTTTAGCATATACATCATCTCCTTCGAGCCCAAAGTTAAGCTCTTTGTATCCGCCCTTTTCGGATTGGCTAAGGCTCAACAAATTTAATTTCCATCCTTTATTATCCGCATATCGTCGGTACATATCGAAAAGATCTCCGGCAAAAATAGCAGCTTCATCTCCGCCTGCTCCTGCCCGTAACTCTACGATAACATTCTTGGAGTCATCAGGATCTTTGGGGATAAGCTTGAACTTAATATCTTCTTCAATCCCTTCAAGTTTAGGCTCTAGTTCTTCATTTTCAGATCTAGCCATTTCAATGATATCAGCATTTTCTGCTTCTTCTATAAGCTCTTTGTTGCCGGCAATATCTTTTTTTGTTTTTTTCCACTGATCATATAAATCAACTAACTCTTTTAAATCACTGTGTTCTTTGGTCAACTCAGTGTATCGATCGGGGTCATCATATACCGACGGATCGCTCATAGCCGTCGTCACTTCTTCAAAACGCTCTTTGACCTGTTCAAGTTTTGCCTGAATATCCATTAGTACTTTTTTACCTACTGAAAATGCCCGTTAAATATCACACTTAAAATACGATTCTTTTGGACAAGAGTTAAAATTGGAAATAAGACGTATTACTGTTTTATATTCTAAATAAAATGATGGAGAACAATTTTTAATATTTAATTCTTCATTCCGTATCATTGATGATAATTATTCACAACAAAACTCTTGTATCCATTGACTAATAAAAAAAATCCACTTTCTGCAAATTATAGACTTGGTTTTTTAGGCGCTGGCCAACTGGCACGCATGTCGGGTCTACAAGCTTTTCGGTATGGTATACAACTCGGTGTCTTTTCTGATCGCGATGAACATGAACCTGTCGAATCTATGACACCACATTCACATACGGGATCCTTTGAATCTGCAGAAGACTTGATAACTTTTGCAGAAACTTGTGGGGTGCTAACACTTGAAAACGAATTTATCAGCTCCGAAATACTCAAACAAGCACAGGAAAAGAGCAACACTCCTATATATCCATCCCCAGCTACTTTTGCACTCATAGAAAACAAACTGATTGAAAAACAAACGTTTGAAGATGCCGGAATACCAGTTACGCCTTATACCCTGATCCAAAACGACCGGCAACTTACAGAATTCGGAAATAAACACGGTTGGCCATTTTTATTAAAATCCTCAAAAGGCGGCTATGACGGCTATGGAAACGAAACCGTACATGATCTAAAAGAAGCATTAGAGGCTTTTGGTAGTTTGGGCGGAAACGAAGGACATAATATTATTGCCGAAGCCTTTGTTGACTTTACCCATGAGCTAGCTGTTCAGGTTGCTCGAAATGAAACCGGTCATGAGGTTTATCCTTGTTGTGAAACCGTACAGCAGGATCATATTTGTGTTGGTGTTAAGTCACCTGCTCCTGTTGAGAAATCCATCAGAAAAAAAGCGAAAGAATTAGCCCTCAAAGCGACCGAGACTATTGACGGTAAGGGCATCTTTGCCTATGAATTCTTCTTAAAACCTGATGGTGAACTGTTACTTAATGAATCAGCACCTCGTCCTCATAATTCAGGTCACTATACTATTGAGGGCTGCGTGACTTCCCAGTTCGAGAATCACGTTCGTGCCGTTTTGGGATTACCTCTGGGCTCAGCTGCACTTCGCAAACCGGCAGTAGCAATGATCAATCTGTTGGGAACCGACCAACGAGATGCACAAGTTGAAGATACTGAACAAGCACTGGCAGAAAACGACGGACATCTCCACATTTATGGCAAACTCGACAGCAGAGTAGGTCGTAAAATGGCGCACTATACGCTCCTGGGAAATGATTTAGAAGAAACTTATGGCGAGGCAGAAGAACTGACAGAAAAAATCCGAATTTAAATAATCATCCTAAAACACGTATTTCACTCAGAGTTTCCGCTCTGAGCCAAGTGATGAAGTGATAACAAAATCAATTATTATGAGTAGTCAACAATCTCCTTTAGTCAGCGTAATTATGGGCAGCGACAGTGACTGGCCTACGATGGAAGCCGCTTGCGATATCCTTGACAAATTTAATGTGCCCTATGAAAAAAAGGTAGTCTCTGCTCATCGCACTCCCGATCTGATGGCACAGTATGGCAAGGAAGCACGGCAGCGCGGCATACAAGTTATTATTGCAGGTGCAGGTGGAGCAGCCCACCTTCCCGGTATGACAGCTGCTCATACGACATTACCCGTAATAGGAGTACCCGTTAAAACGAGCACCCTAAGCGGATTAGACAGTCTGTATTCTATTGTTCAAATGCCACCGGGCGTACCAGTAGCTACCGTAGCAATCGGCAAAGCAGGAAATGCCGCACTGTTGGCCATTCGCATGCTAAGCATGGAGAACCTAGAACTTTCTCAAAAATTGGCAGAATATCATGACCAGATGGCCGAAGAATCCCGCGCCAAGACCAAGAATCTTACTTAGCAAAAAGAACATATGCTATGGCTGTTTTTGAACAGGATTTCTTAATGAGACAGGTGCAGTATCTTACGCAACTGCTACAGCAAATTATTTTCAAAAAGAATAATAATAAACAGTCAGAGGCAATCCGAGAAATTGAAAATGCTTTCCAGCGGCTAACAAAAGAGCAACCCCAAAAACTAAACGAGCTTAGTCTGGAAGAGACTATTGCCCTTTTCAGGCATCAAGGCGACTTTAAGTCTGATCTGGCGTTGGCCGTAGCAGATTTATTGATCGAAGAAGCCCAAATGCTAAGTGACAAAAACTATAGCAGATCGCAAAAAGCATATCAACAGGCGCTATTGTTATTTAAGAAAACACAGAACACAGCCTCATCTGCCATCCCTGTAAATATGGAAGAGAAAATTTCAGTAGCAGAAAATAACATAACAAATTCTGAACAGCTGAATCTTATTGACCAATTGACAGATGAAGATGGCTAACTGAATTGAACAAGAAATAACACCTCCCGAAGAAGTTATTTATACAACGGGTCATCACTGGGTAATGCTTTACCAGCCTTTTTCGGTTTTTATTATGCTTATCTTTAGCTGGTGGTTTTTAATCCCGGCCATCTTATGGTCAATATACAGGCTTTATAAATTCAGTTCTTATCAGCTTATTGTGACCAATAAACGATTCATCCCAAAAAAGGGATTCTATTATATTCAAACAGAAGAATGGCCCCTTAACAAAATAGGTAATGTCCTTTGTAATCAACTACTTGGAGATAATGTATGGAATAGAGGAAAAATAATATTGACAGGACATAAAATAACAAGTAAAAAGTTTGGTAATATTTGGAATGCAAAAAAATTAAGAGATGCCATGCACAGTCAGCTGCCGACTAAATAACCTTTTCAATATAAAATGAAAACTATATAATAATTGGTTACTTTTTTGTCAGATTAATCCTTAGCACGAAAAATATCCATTATAAAAACATATAACCACTTTGGCTACATATAACCAACGGCTTGAGGATCTCCTGGATCATCATCTTATCGACAACGAAGAGCTCGAGAAAAAGAAAAAACTCGGCGGTGTGGGATACACCATTAACGGCAATATGTGTCTGGGTATATACAATGATCTTCTTGTTGCCCGGGTCGGAACTCACTTAGCCACCACTTTAACAGAAAAACCGGGTATTACTCCATATCTGCCCGAGGATGATAATTTTGATGAATTTATTTCTGTTGAGGATACGATCTATAGTCACTCAAAAGCTCTTCAAAAATTTATTGATGAAAGCATCTCTTACACCAAACAACTGCCGCCCAAAGAACACGACCAAGAAGAGCTGGATTTATCTGATTTTCCTGACAGCAATATCTAACATAAAGTATTTCATCGTTTTCAAGTCACTTAGAATATAAAGAGCATCACTTTTAATTTTAATTAAACAATTATACCGATGAGACGATTAAAATACATTAGCACTTTTTTTATTGCACTCTTTCTGCTGTGGGGTTGCAGCTCATCCAAGACAGAAAATTATCAGCAGCAAGCTCAACAACTGGCCCAAAAATATATTATTGTTGACGGGCATATTGACGTGCCCTATCGACTTAAAAGCAACTGGGAAGATGTATCCGAAGAAGCACCCGGCGGAGATTTTGACTATCCGCGAGCCAAACAAGGAGGACTCAATGCGCCCTTTATGTCTATCTATATCCCCGTCAAGTATCAAAAAACCGGCGGTGCAAAAGCTGTAGCAGACAGCCTGATAGATCTTGTAAAAGGCATCGCTTCCGACAATCCCGAAAAGTTTGCCATTGCTACTTCACCTAAAGAAATTAAGCAACAATTTAAGGACAGCCTTATCTCCTTACCCATGGGAATGGAAAATGGTGCGCCCATTGGCAACAACCTGGAGAATATATCTTATTTCTATGAGCGGGGAATTCGCTACATCACTCTTGCACATGCGAAGGACAATCAAATAAGCGATTCCTCATACGATACTACTGATAATACACATAACGGACTGAGCGAGTTCGGGAGAGATGTTATTAAGAAAATGAACCGCGTAGGTATGATGGTCGATGTTTCTCATATTACCGATCAAGCCTTTTTGGATGTTATGGAAACAACAAAATCACCAGTTGTAGCAACACACTCTTCTAGTCGTCGTTTTACTCCGGGATTTGAACGGAATATGAGTGATACCCTTGTAAAACGACTTGCTGCAAACGAAGGTGTTATCATGATTAATTTCGGTTCTACCTTCCTCGACAGTGCGTCAAGCAATAGTATGGACCGTGTACAAAAAGAAATACAACAAAAGATAAAAGAACGTGGTTGGAAAGCTGACAGCAAAAAGGCAAAAGAGTTTAGACAGAAATACTTCCAGGATAACTTTAAGTTTAGCTCTGTTGGTAAAGTCGCTGACCATATTGACCATGTAGTGGATCTAGTTGGTATTGAGCATGTCGGATTAGGCTCAGACTATGATGGTGTAGGCCCTACCCTGCCAACCGGCTTAAAAGATGTTTCTGCATATCCCAATCTTTTTGCTGAACTGCTAAAACGAGGATATAGCAACGAAGATATTCAAAAAATTGCATCCGGAAATATCTTAAGAGTCTGGAACCGAGTCGATGAGATAGCCGATAGCCTTGACTCAAATAATTCAACAACCCAATAATTTTCTTACTCATTTGTAACTTAACCTCAAACAGCCTGGTAGCTTTTATCAGGCTGTTTTTATTTCTAACAATTACCCATCATTATGCTATCTAAACCCACATTAATTTTGGACAGCGATATATGTAAGCAAAATATAGCGCGAATGGCTGAAAAAGCTGATCAAAATGATATGCAGTTTAAGCCGCATATGAAAACCCATCAGTGCGCAGAAGTTGGGGAATGGATGAAAGACTGTGGCGTAGAAGCCATTACTGTTTCATCGGTAAAAATGGCACATTACTTTGCTAAAAATAATTGGGATAAAATTACCATAGCAATGCCTGCGCACCCAGATCAAATATCAACTATTGATGATCTTGCAGAAGAGCAGGCGATCACCCTGCTGGTTAATCATCCAAAAATTGCAAGAGAGATAGACAAAAAATTATCCCATGATATACAGGTTTTTATAGAATTTGACAGCGGTGCTCACAGAACCGGCTTAACAATCGATCAAAAAGCAGAAATTGAAACCTTAATAAAAACATTGGACTCATGTACTAAACTTCGATGGAAAGGTTTTTATTCTCATCCCGGTCATTCTTATGACGCTCATTCATCAAAACAAGTAAAAGCAATACACCAAGAAGTACTAAAACAGTGTGAAAAGCTGCGTAATGCTTTCGAACCAACTGACCGAAAAATAGAAATTTGCATAGGTGACACTCCCTGCTGCTCTGTGGGCTCAGAGTTTAAGGCAATTGATGCCATCAGCCCCGGCAATTTTGTATTCTATGATCTTATGCAATACCAGATAGGCAGCTGTGAAATCTCTAATATTGCAGTAGCTATGCAATGTCCCATTATAGACAACTATCCCGAACGTTCAGAAATCGTTATTCACGGTGGCGCTATCCACTTTTCAAAAGAGACACTCTTAAGTGAAGGGATATCTCATTACGGTATGCTTGCAGAAACAACGAACGACGGTCACCACTGGAAAATTAAGGAACCAGTGTCATATCTTAAAAAGCTATCCCAAGAACATGGTGTTATTCATTGTTCAACAACTGATCAATATAATATTGGAGATCGTCTCACCATATTACCTGTTCATTCTTGTCTTAGCGCCCACCTAATGGGGCAGTTTCGCTTAAACAAACAGATGAATCATTATATCAATCAGATGTAAACTATTTGATTCTTAGGTAATCTATAACCCCAACATTATTTTGTGGAGTATAACCAAGCCTCAGTATTTTCCTCCTCCTGTATTCTTGTAAGAGCCTCTTTAGCTTTCTGGAGATCATCAAATTGATCATAGGAGACAAGGAATAACTCTTCGTCAGGCTTTTCAAAAATCATCGCATTATAACCTTTCGAGTTAATACTATCCTTGAAAATACTGGCATTTTCCATCTGAGAAAAAGATCCCGCGATAATATAATGTGTTTGCGATGATACCACCTCTTGTGTTTGCTGTGTAACAGTGGTATCCGTCTCCACTCCTTGAGTATCTGTGGTGTCAGCATCTATTTGCTGTTTGTTATCCACTATTTGATTTTCTTGCTCTTGGTTTAATGAGTCTTCTTTAGATTCATTCGACACCTTCTCTTCTTCATTGTTTCCATCAACTGCAGCACCAAGGTTCAATGGTACTTCCTGGGGTTGCACTTCAGGGTCCTCAACAGTCGGGGATTCTTCCCTATTCTCTTCCTGCTGATCCATTTCTTGCTCTTCCTCGTTCTGGTCAGCAGATGTATCAACAGAGTCTTCTTTCTGTTCAATCTTCATTTCCTCTTTCTGTGACTTTTCTTCTTCCATTTCCGGCTCGGGAGGAGAACTATCTGTTGTATCATCCTGCCGTTCTGACTCATCAAGATCTTCAAAATCATTTTCTGCATCAGACTCAAGAGCTTTTTCGCTTTCCTTAATTTCGTCACGCATACGGTTGCGCTCGTCACGGAGAGTCTCATACATGGTATTAAATTCATCCTTATCCATGCGTTGGGGAATACGCGGTTCCAAAGAAGCTTTGAGCAAGATAACAAGTTCCCGAGCTTGGGTATCCTTTGAATTATATCCAAACAGATAACGCAGCCCAAAAAACCATGGTGGAAGATCTTTAAGAATAGGAACGCCCCGTCGCACTTCACTTTTTTCGGTACTATACAATCCAGCTATAACCGTAGTTTCTCCGTCCAATAACAGCGACTGAGTTTCAGCTTCCTGTTTGTTAATAATAGTACTTACCGGATCTGGCTGAGCCGTTGAACGCTCGGCACTAATATCCAGATGAATAAAAGTAGTATCTTGTTGCTTAATTACATTGGGTGTTACCTCAAGAATTGTACCCACACTAAAGAATTCTTCTACTACATTACCGGCAATATCACGCTGCTTAATGGAAAAGTCCTGCCCTACCTGAATACGTCCGTCTTCTCCATCCTGTACTTTGACAGTAGGCGATGCTAAAATTTCACCAAGATTATCAGCTTCAAATGCACTGAACAAAGCCTGCACTTCAATACCTGAGCTCCCTATTTCTCCAAAATTAACAAGAGAGTTAAATACGTTTTGAGATACACTCTGAGCTCCTTTTGAGTTTACCTGTACAAATGGACCATTTGCATTAAACTGAGAATTCGGAACTTGCGGAGGGCCTTGTTGTCCACCTCCACCACCTCCACTTTGGCCGCCTCCGCCGCCTTGTCCACCACCGCCACCACCGACAACGGCGTTAGGTACATTCTCCGAAATAGTGGACCAGTCAACCCCAATTTCTTGCAGTGCCCGACGATTACCTTCAAAAAATACGGCATTGATGCGAACCTCATAGGTATCGGTAGTTGCAAGAACTTCTCCTTCTTCGCCACTGCTACCAGATGTTGATGTTTGTGGTGTCCCTTTTTCTTCTTGTTGAGATGCGATAGTCACTATTTCGTAAATATCTTTATCTTCCTTAAGCACCAAATCATTGGCACGCAGAATAAGCTTTAATGCATCAAACCAGTGCATAGCCGGTACGGAGATACCAATATTACCCTCTGTACCAGATTTATCGAGCACAATTTTATCACGAAAATTTTGGGCAAAATCATTTATTACATCAACTGCTCGCTTAAATGATGTAGTACGATCAAAGGTAACAACCTCCTCAGGATTAGTATATTCTCTAAATTCAGAAGGTAGCTGATCTCTGTTTTGCCCCAGTACCCCTGCGGAGATAATGAAAAGAAAAAAGAATAAGAACGCTAAGAAATTACTGTATTTATAAAAACTCATATCAATTACCGCTTTGTTTTTCATCATCTTTATTAATCTGCAGAGTCACCTGCTCAACTATACCACCCTTATTGAGGTTAAAAGTTGCCGTTCCTTCATTAACATCAATGGATGTGAGAGTACCTAAATAAACTTCTTCGCCTTTAGATAATTTTTTCATAACACCGTTTTGGTCAAGCACAAAGACCTGATCACCGCTAATAGCCAATAATTTACTTTGTTCAATGTTAACCAAGTTGTTTTTGTTGCCCTTTACTGACCGAATTAACGGGAAAAACGGATTGTAAACTGATCCAAGTAAATTGTTTTCAATCGCCAAGTTCGGCTCACCCAATAGTTTAACCCGGTCATAAAAACTACTAATCTTAAAATTAAAGTTAACCTTTCCGTATGACTCTAATTCATTTATAGGGTTAATACTAATGCCGGTAATTTTATTTAACGGCTTACTTAACTCAAGTTGCCGAATAAAATTAACAAAATTGCGGTAATATCCTTGTCCTGAGATACTCATATTCATTACCCCATACTGGCCATGGGTGGTAGAATCATCAAAACTAAACGTAAAATCAGTATAGGCTGATCCTACACTTACGGAATTTAAAAAATCATACACAATATCTTCATTACTGTCACCATACAGTGCTTTATTATAATTGTTGAAAAAGGATTTTGCCTTTTCAAATTGCTTCTGCAATGCTGGAAAAGCATCAGCAATCTGTTGCTTTTTGTCAAGCTCCTGTTGGGTCTCTTCCACCTTTTCTTCCAACTCCTCTATTTTAGGCAGCTGATAAAAATAAATATAGCTCCAGCCTGCCCCAATAAAAGCAATAAGGACAATCAGTAAAATAAGTGTATTTCGAACACCGTACGACATAAATGCTGTCTATATTAAAATATTAATTTTCACTTTCTATCAATTCTTTCACTTCTTTAGGGGTAGATGGTGAATATATTGAATCTGACGGAGCAAAAGAACTTATCAATATCGAAAAACTGTATACATCTTGCTCGCGCAATGTCTCATTATTTACATTCATCAGCGTAGCCTCATCAAAAATATTGACAATTCTAGTTATACGTTCTCTATATAGACTATATCCTTGGATAAAGGCCCCACCTGAAGATTCCTCGGCAAATGATGTAATCCAAGTATTAGAGATATCCTCCAATCCTTCATTAACAATCTGCAGCTTCTGTGACCACTCTTGGCTACCTTGGGTCAACGTATCTAACATTACCAACTTTCCTTTCAAAGTGGCTAGATCCTGTTCCATCTGTTTTGACCGATCAACAATAGGATTTAGCTCTTCAATCCTATCATTCATCTCAGTAAGATCATCAGACAGAGATTCAATCTGTTCTACATTTTGCGTATAAAAATAATTAAATGTAATGGGCATCAAGAAGATCAAAAACAAAATAAGCATACCGTGCCACTGCAGCTTGAAAATCTTTTGTCGGTCAGCAACATATTGTGGCAACAGTGATATATCAGGAAAATCCTCTTCATATACCCCGCTTGCAGCAAATGCGGAACCAATAGCAGTCGTAAAGAAAGGTATTGTAGAAGGATCCACATTTTCAGACTCATAAAAAGAGTCCTTAAAAGTAAGATTTTCTACCGGGATGTCCGGGAAATTTTCACTAAAAAAGTCAACGGGTTCTTCCCCTCTGGGATTATTTGCCAAAATAATCCGGTCCAAGCTTGGAACTTCTCCCGTATCAAGCTGGAATAAAATTTTACTGAATACAGTATTCAGAAATGAATCTTGGTTTGTCCCTTCATTGATAATTGGAGAAACCAGCCATACCTCTTCCCCCTGCATAAAAACAACACGACAACGTTTTTCACTAAACTGGATAATCCCTGTTACTTCATCGGGGTCCAATTCATAGTTAACACGTACAAGACCAACCAAGCTAATTTCATCAGGGACTACACTATTGACAGCAATTTTACCGCTGTAAAGCTCCCTTACATTATTTATCAGCTGTAACGTTTCGGATTCATTATCAATAGAGGCTAGCAAAAGAGAACCATCTTCACGAACTTCATACGAATACTGATCAGAAGATTTGGGTTCTCCGTAAATAGAAGCCAGCTTTTCTTCCAGATCTTCAACAAGATCCTTTTCCTTGACTTCATTAAAATCAGTATCTCTAATAATCTGAAAAATCGTGTTACCAGACGGTACATTTAATCCCAAATGTACCTTTTTCTGGTTAAAACCGGATAAAATATCATACATCAACAATTCATTGGACTGAGGAGTATCTGCCTCATCAACCATATCGGTTGTATCCTCATCCACGGTCCCAAAATCTTCGAGATCTATTTCCTCTTCATCCTCTTCCTCATCTTCTTCATCCAGCCCAAATATGGAATCAGCTTCAGACTCAGCCTCATCGAAGCTTCCTTCTTCACTAACCGCTGCCGATTCGGTTGATCCGGCTCCAATCTTTTCAACCAGAGAAAATTGATCAAGTTTGATTAGTTTTAGCGAACTACCACTTGCGCGAACCCGAGCTACACGAATGGTTTCGCCTTCGATCGCTAAGCCTATGTAATCCTTTTTTCCAAACATTCGCTAACGGTATCGGTATTAATATTCTGTTTCAGCTATCAGTTGCTTAACACGCTTTTTATTATTGGCATTATTAATAGCCACTTCCTTCGAAATTTTCCCTTCTGTATAAAGGCGCTTAAGATCCTGTTCCATTGTATTCATACCCTTTTTACTGCCCTCCATCAACATCTGGTAAATTTCACCAATGTTATTATTACGGATAGCAGCCTTTACAGAACTGGTGACTATCAGCACCTCTTTTGCTAAGATACGTCTTCCGTCAAGACTGGGGACCAATTTTTGACTGATTACACAAGTTAAAACATCTGCGAGACGCGCACGTACACGATTTTGTTCTTTTACTGGCACCTCACCCAATATACGTTCTATGCTTTCCATCGCAGAGCTGGTGTGCAGCGTTCCAAAAGTCTTGTGCCCCGAGTCAGTCACTTCAAGTGCTGTCATGATTGTTTCAGGATCGCGAAGCTCACCAACAACAATGATATCGGGATCTTGGCGTAGTGCCTGTATAGCCCCATCTTTAAATGATTTCACATCCCGACCCACTTCACGATGTCGAATGACTGATTTCTTGGGTTTATGTACAAGCTCAACCGGAGAAGCAATAATAACTACATGGGCATTCACTGTCCTGTTATTGGCATCAATAACAGTATCCAGGGTTGATGATTTTCCTGAACCGGTAATACCCGTTACAAGTGTAAGGCCATACTTTAAATATTTCAGGCTTAGCGCTTTAGCAACTTCCGGATGTAAATTTAAATCTTTAAAAGGGCGAATCTCATTATCGATCTTTCGCATATTTAAAGCCAGATGCTCCATATCAAAATACATATCGGCACGAAATCGCTTAGCTGCCGATATATCATTTGTAGCATCACTAATAGAATAAGAGAAGTCTAGATTGCCCTCTTCCAGTAACCGTTCACGTTGAGAAGGCAAAATAAGATTATGCAACAAGAAATTTGTTTCAGTAAGCGTAAATTCCGGAGCATTTTCGTCGGGCGATTTTTCACCGTGAATACGGTACCATACTTTCTCGTCGCAGCCCGGCCCTCCTATATCTATGTCTGAAGCCTCATTGTCATCCATTTTATACAACAGGTCATCAACCACTTCTTGAAGCTCATTACGGACTGACTCTGACTGGCCTTCTATGAGTTCACCAATATTCCGGTGCCGTTCAACTCCTTTGGAGCTGCTCGGTAATTGTTTCGCCAGCGGCGTAACAATTTCTTTAACTCTATTCTTTTTTACCCCTACTTCCATAAAAGTGTGTTACAACTGTATCAATAAAATAATTTAACTAAAGACTTTATGACCTTGTGTTACAAGCATTATAAGTAATTAATTGCTATTAATCGACACCTATATAGTCTTTATACCATCCCCAAAAACATTAATTATTATTAATATTTCAAAAATAACTTTTTTTAATCGGCTTTCTAAGATTCAAATACTTTATATAGCCGGATAAATAGCTATTTCACCAGTTTGTATCATCTAACAGGCGCTTTTTAAGCTGCAAAAGCTGGATATTCATGTTATTGATCTTATTCTGTTGAATCTCAATAATATTCCGTGTAAATATATTAAACAGTTTTTCCGGTTTCTTTCGGAAAAAATTTAGAGCATCATAACGCTCAAACTTCAACAGTTTAGTATCTCCTTCTGCAACAACTTTAGCCATTCTGTTATTTTTGCTAAAAAGAAAGGACTCTCCTAAAAAATCTCCCTCTTCGAGCTTGGCCAACTGTATATTGTCTTTCCAGATTGTTACTTCTCCATCTGCGATTAGAAAAGCAGAATTTACATATTCCGACTCATTTACGACAATATCATCCTGGACAAACTTCTCAAGTTTACCCAGTTTCAAAAACTCCATAATATCTTCATAATGGAAATTTCGAAGCAACATAGGCGGCTCTTTTAAAAATTGCCGAATATATTCCGGCGCTGCTTCTTTTTGATCTTCGTTAGACATAACTTTTCTCCAAATTTATATCTGTGTTAAACCCCGTAAATTGATCAACAAGCTATACTATTAATAAATTTACAAATTAAATACCATCAATCTTCTATTGTAATTGCTGCAATTTCTTCTATGGTCGTCAATCCGTTCTTAATACGTTCTCTCCCCGATGCTCTAAGGCTCAACATCCCTTGGTCTATAGCATGCTGTTTAATAGCAACCTCATCAATTTCATCACCGGATTCAAGAATCATCTTACGAATTTCCTTATCAAAATATAGGGCTTCCATAATAGCTGTACGCCCGCTATAACCATTGGAACATTCATCACAACCAACAGCCCGATAAAAGGTATTATTTTCAATTTCTTCTTCTTCAAAACCAATACTTTTTGCCGCTTGAGGATGAGGCTCGAATTCTTCTTTACATTCTTCACACAGCGTACGCACTAGCCGCTGAGCCATAATCAAATTCACGGCATTAGCAATTAAAAACGTTTCAACACCCATCTTATATAGTCGTGAAATAGCACTGGGTGCATCGTTGGTGTGCAGCGTCGAGAAAGTCAAGTGACCGGTATTTGCCAGTTTGATGGCAATTTCTGCTGTTTTAAGATCCCGAATCTCACCAACCAATACAATATCGGGGTCATGACGCAAAATACCGCGCATAGCATTATCAAATGTCATGTGATCACTAATTTTTAACTGCCTGGCCCCTTCAATCATATACTCCACCGGTTCCTCGACGGTTAGTACGTTTACCGAAGGATCAATTACATAGTACAAGGCGGCAACAAGCGTCGTTGACTTACCACTGCCGGTAGGACCAGTGACAATAACAATGCCCGAAGGTTTTTCAATCGCCTTCACAAAGTCATCTTTTGCTTTTTCCTGGAGCCCCAGAACATTGAGATCGGTAATCACTTCCCGGTCATCAAGGATACGGATTACAATAGACTCAAACTTGCGATCAAACTGTTCTCCCACCATCGGCATAATAGATACTCGATACCGAATATTATGGCCATCAACTGCACGCTGGATAAATCCATCCTGGGATGCGTCACGCTCAAAACGATCCACATCACGGGTTTTATCTTTCACAACGGCCGATATCGCCTCCGGCTTTACATTATTTTGCTGGTGCCAAAGTTCCAATTTCCCGTCAATACGAAAACGGATATCCGTAGAAGCACTACCACAGGGTACAATATGAATATCACTAACTCCCTTGCGGACTCCCTCAACCAAGAAACCCTCAACGAGAGAATTGAGCATACTCTGGTTGATCTCGGCATCTATCTCCTCTTCATCAATTTCTTCAGCTTCATCTTCTTCCTGAAGATCCGGCTCTTCGTGCTCAATCTCTTCGAGCAGATCTAAGAACTCATTCTTTTGTTCATAAACCTGTGTAAGAATCTGCTCTACTAGCTCATAGCGGCAATAGACAATCTCGTGCTGGGTAAAATTTAGTTTACCTACAATCTTGGAGAGCGTAGGATCAGAGGGATCAGCCGCTGCAATAGTTAAAGAAGTCCGGTTTTTCTGCAGAGGAACTGCTTTTTGATGTACCAGTTCATCTACAACTTCTGAAGGGAGATCATCAATATTAGATTTTATCTGGGCCAGAATTTCATCTTCAATTGTTTCTTGGCCTTCCAACACCTCTTCAAAAGCATAAATCGATGCAATCTCTTTCATGACCCGATTACGATCTATACCGAGATCCTGATAAAGAATTTGCCCCAACCGCCTGTTAGAAGAGTCAGGTTCTTGACGCAGGATAGCAAGTGCTTCCTGGAGTTGATCTTGTGTAATAACCTCTCGGCTTACCAAAAGATCACCAATATGTCTACGTGTATTTACTTGTGACATTTATCGATTTATGCTACACAGTTCTTCGTTACAGTGATTGTTTAATATACATGTTACAAACTGGAATGTAAGAAAAACTTAATCATCCATTTGCTAATAATTGAAACTATTCTTAACAAATAGCCATGATAACGCATTCCGGCAAATCGCATTTATTACTGAAACCAAACACTAATTGTACAACTACTTAGTTTTATAATCTCTTTTCACCTATATATTACATTCCGGTTTTGGGTTGAATCAAGGCTGACTCGGCAGATACAATAGTAATGGCAATAAGGGCTATACATATAAATATGTTAACACCCAAGCTAATCATATCTACCAGCGTATCCATCTTATAGGTGGTTTGCGTTTCGTAATACTGAGCCAGCTGGTTGGCATTTTCTTTAAGTGCACCAGACTCAGCTCCCAACTTAAACCTGCTAATGGCCGTATCCGTAAATACACCAGTTGCTTCAAGAGATTCAATAAGTCCTGCTCCCTCTTTGAGCATCATTTTTATAGCCACTTCCTTAATCTGTTTCTCCATATATTTATTACGGCATGCCTCGGCTGCTACTTTGATCACTTCAATATTTTGCCCTGATCCACTGTACAAAGTATAGAAAACACGAGAAAAAATTTCGATACTTGTCTTATGCATTAAATCGCCTATAACCGGCACATTAATAATGTGTTTATCCCGCCAAAGCTGTCCTTCGGGTACCTGAAACAGGTAATACCATGCCGCAGCTATAGGGGTAATAAATGACAGCGTCAGTATTATCCAGTTTGACTGCAGCCAATAGCTGAGTTCAAGCGTTGCAGCGGTCATAGGTGGCAGTTCAATATTCATCTCTACGAAAAGTTCAGCTGTAGCTGGAAAAATATAACCAACATAAAACAGGATTACCCCAATAGTTGCCAGTACGGTAATGGATGGCATCAATAACGAACGACGCAAGTTTTTCTTAAACTCGGCGTCGCGCTCCATAAATTTGGCGGTACTTTCAAACACCTGCGCCATATTACCACTCGTGGAAGCAACACTAAGCATATATGAGGCAAATTCTCCAAATACATCCTCGTGTTTGCCGTAAACCTCGTCCCCTTCTTTACCATCCTTTAAATCTTTTTGGATAGTGCTGATAACCTCACGCATCCGCTTATTCTGGGTATCTTCATGAAGAAGCTCTAGGATCTCATCAAAACTAAGCTGCTGATTAAGCAGGTCAGCACAAAGACGAATAAACGTTACAACCTCTTGCTGTGGCACGCCCCCCTTCCAGTTGAACCACTTTTTCTTAATGCTAATAACCTTATAGTCCAGCTTGACAAGTGCGCGTTCTACTTCTTCCTTAGAATACGCTTCTTGCTCTCCGGTAACTGGTTCTTTCGCTCCGCGCTGTACTTTATACTTAAAGGTCTTTTTCTCATCAATGGATTTTACCTTAAATCCATTTTTGCGTGACAGTTTTTCGACACGATTTTTTGCTTCTTTTTTACTGGTTGCCTCAAACTCTGTTTTGATTTTCTTGCCCTGGGCCGAAACTGCTCTAAGTCTAAACTCTGCCATAACAAAAGAATTTATATAATATATTCTGCAGGAAGTTAGGTGCTATATAGGATAAAATAACTTTGTCAGAAAAAAAAGTATAACAGAAGCTCGTCAAAATTGATACTGCTTTTTCAAGATTTCACAATTGAAATGTTGTTTCCTACCCTCCGCAGCGGAGCTACAGAGAGATAAAGCATATTATCCTAAATACTAACGTTTGGGATAAGCTAAAAAAATCCGGTAGATTTCGACCAAATATTTAGCTACCCTTTTAAAAAGCTTAATTAACGATAATCAATTTTGATATATATAGAACTACTAATATATGTACTGCTTATCCTGCTCTTGTTATCCAATGATAAGGTTAAAACTCTGATCTCAAACACTAAGATTCTAACAAAGACAGCTGGCCTAATTGCTGTTGCAGGTATGATTTTTGCTCAACTTTACAACACACCTGATTACACGTACCCATTTGTGCAATGGGATATGTATTCCGGAAGCTACCCTGCACCCGCCTATTTAGAATATCGAATTGAATTAACAAACGACAATAACAGGCATTACCCGATTGACGAAGTTGCCTTTACTTCGCAAAAAGGCTTTATGGTAAAATTGGAAGACCTTATGGGCGGAGCAAAAAAACAGAATAATGCGCTCACCCAAACAGTGGAGGCGTTAATTAATATTTATGAATACAACCATCCAGATGATACTGTTAAACAATTTATGATTATCAGCAAGAGGGTTCAGCCCTCACAAGCTAAAGAAGATTTTTCTGTGGAGGCGACTAAAATATTTGAATATCAGGGTAACTGATGACTTATTATATTTTTGACAATGCTGATGGGCGTGATCTTGGGATTCTGCGTTTTACTGTTTTTGCTATTTGGCTGGTAATTGTTTTTTGTACTCCCTTAACTAATTATGCTTTACTTCCGCCAGAAATATTTGAGCCCTGGGGCGTCTTCAATATTATCTTCTCTGATCCAACAAGTCTAGTTACCCAGGTTACACTCTCTCACACTTTTCTTTTATCCCTTAAAATAATAATAATTATCGGATGTCTGCTTTGTATGGCAGGCATTCGTCCTTTTCGGTGGATAGCAATTCCTACTGTTGTATTACTATTGCTAGCAGAAGGTATTGTAAAGGGGTTTAACGGATATATAAATCATGCGGAGCTAATTCCCCTTTATACAGCGGCTATTGTCTCGGTTTCTCCGTCCTCTGACCAATTTACTATATTGTACAATCCGATTCAAAACAAGCTTAAAACCAATTATACTTTTCCAATTTTTGTGGCTGCCTTGGTTTTTCTTCTATCATATTCGTTTGTAGGAATAAACCGGTTTATGTCTGTTGGTCTGGAGATCTTTCAGACTGACGCACTGCGCAATTATCTATTTGTAAATAGCTTTGAGTATTCAAAATACGGGTTTGACCTAGGTTTACTGATAGCTAAAAATGATTGGCTGTTAACACTTTCTAATATCGGTTTCTTTGTTCTAACTGTTTTGGAGTGCCTTTCTCCGTTAGTTCTGATCAACAGGCATTTTTGTTATGGATGGGTAACGATTATGATATCATTTCATATCCTATCATTGCTGACGATGAATATCTTTTTCTGGGCAAATATAATGCTTATCATTCTGCTATTCATAATCATTCCCTGTCTTGATGGTGATAAAGCATTCAAGACAAAATTCTTATTCCATTAATATTATTTTCATCATTTACAGATATCGCAATATCCACATTTTGAGACTCCCCTCCCGAATTCTCGGGGGTCGGAATGACAATCGTTGTGTTATAGCAAGAACAAGCAGAGCGACATCATTCTAAAAGGAAGTCGAAGGACCTCCCTAGTGCGATTCGCATAGGATCTAAGGGAAAAACTCTTCTGCGCTTGCGGGCTGTTTCATGGGGATAGATTCGACTACCGCGCATCTGGCATTTTAAATCATCCTAAATAGCGTTACTGCTAGCTGCTCACTGCATTGAGCCATTCAACTTCCAGTATCAAAATTAACACTTACTGTTTTTCTGCTTCCGATTGTTTGGAATGCTTATTTTCTTGCTCCATCCCGCTGTAGTCAAAACCGATAATGCCCTGCATCCAGTAACGGGGTAATAGTCTATCCCGTTGTGTCTTTTTTAAATAGTAACTGTCCAATTCATGTCGATCAATTTGATTATTTAACGGCCAATAGCTTACGCTTGCAATAGATCCCAAAATTACGAACACAGTAATCCATTGATATACCGTTGGAGTACTTTTTGCGTCATATTCTTTTGGGTTTTCCGCAAAAAACACGCCCAGCGATGCCCCTACAACCAATACCAAAAGCATTTGACTAATTGGAGTAACCAAAATTCTGGTAAAAAAACCATGTACCAGAGCGGCTACCATTGACCACAAAAGCCCCAACTTTAACCATTTAGCCCGCAGCATATAATTTTGGTCGTTAATATTTTTGACAAGCTGCTTTCCAAAACTTTTTAAGCCATTTATAAAAAGTACAAACAACATTATAGCAACAGGGATGCCCCATTCATAGGCAAACTGTAAAAACCAGTTGTGCGGCGAACTTGCCATATTGGTTGGCATGTACACGGCATAATGCATAGGACCATAGCCTATAAACGGTGCATTAAAAATTTCTGGTAGCATTTGACCCCAGATAACTAGCCTATTACTGCTGTTAGCACGCATAACCGTTTGCTCGGTACCTCCTGCGAATAATTCAAAAAATAAAAAATACCCCAGTAGCGTACACACTACCAGTGACCCACAATAGCTAAAAAACTGTCTTTTTTCTTCCACAAAAAATGCCCAGATAACCACAGTGCCAACCACAACCCCAAGCATCACGCCGCGCGCCCCCGATGCAAAAACGAGCATGCCCCATCCTACTATAACGGCCGCCAGTCCCCATCTCAACCACTGTTTGGCGGAATAACGCCACGCATACCAACCCATACTAACCAATATGGGTATCGACCACGTTTGGGTATGGTTAAAGGTACGAATGCTTGAAAAACCAAATAAATCAATGGTGTGGTTATTGCTTGGCCACAACTTAAATTCGCCCAACTGGTACAATACATACGTGCCTGCTACCCGAGCCAAATAACATACCACAAATCCTATAACGCCAACAAGCACATAGCCCAATGCTTTAGAAGGATTTTCATAGGCTACGGCACCAATAGCAAAGATAGCAGTTAGCAGCAATAGATAATGCCCGTAATCCAGCAGGGCCCAATCTAAAAAGGTAGCCCTCATGCTTGCCACCAAGCCGAGAAGTATAATGCCTCCCAGTGCTATTCTGGTACTGCTTGTAAATTCATTAATGAAAGCAGTTAACCGGCACAGATTGCCGGGTAACAGCGAAATACCATTAACCAGCAAAAGCAGCCCCACCTGAAGCAGCCGCCGGTTATTAAGCGTATCATTAAGCCGGTAAGGTTCGTACTGCAAGGCCGGCAACAAAATTACATAGCAAATTAATGCCAGCAGTAATACGTCATCGAGTGACCATTTCATACCATAGTTCAAGTTCTTAAAACTAATAAAAAAGGCCTCTCCGAGTAATCGAAGAGACCTAAAATATTACAGAAGTTATAACAATTTATGAACTAGAGCTTGAGCATTCACTAGCTCCAGGTGCAGATGCACTTCCGTCTGCGGCATAATCACTTATTGCCGCATCGTCTGCACATACGGTAATTACAATATTCCCGCCGGCAGATGCAGGTTTCCCAGTTATGTCAAAGCTATTCTCACTGGTCGATGAGATGCTGTACGTTCCATTTTCATTAACACAATCAGTACCACTGATATCTCCTGTACAGCCTATGTCTCCGATACCAATCGCACTTCCATTCGTATTATCAAACGAGTTCGAACCGCCGCCCATCATGTCTGGCTTCATGTAGAAACCCTGAGCAGTTGACGCCATGCTGAGTAGGTCGTTGCGAACGGCATCGACATTAGCAGAATCAGCTGCACTACTAAATGTGTTAATCGCTACTACTGTAGCAATTCCCACAATAATCGTGACCAAAATTACAAGTAAGAGTTGTTGTTGTCCCATAATAGTTACCTATTTATTTGTGAATTGTTGTTATATTGTTTCGAGATTAATAAATCCGAAAACGGTTGTTAGGTTAAATTCTTGTTAGTGAACAGTGTTCTTTTTGTTCAGTTCTAATATTACAGCTGCCCTAATGAAATGCAAGACCACATTAACTTTTTTTAATCTTCTTACATTTAGGCGAAAATCGGTGTTTACAGACCATTAAAGCATTTACTTTTTTAACAATCGGCCTTAAAGACGCTTGCAACGGAGGATAACAGACAAAATTTAATTTACGATATGTAATTGGGGATATACAGTGGACAGAGCACCAGCAATTGGTGGGCGGATCACTTGTCGTCTCATACGCCGATCATAGCAATATTTACAAGCTGAGGCTATCTTTCAACAATATTAGCAACATCACTATCACTACTTGAGACTTTTGGCTGTTACCCGTTTTACGCAGCCTTGCGTAAAAGAGGACTTGAAGTGACAACATGGACTTTATGGGCGGGATCCTCTTCCCTATTTGCCCACTCCCCGAAGCAGAGCTACGGAGAGAGATAAAGATGAGTGAGGACCCTAGCTCTGGAATGAGAAATACCCAGCCTCAGCAGCGGAGTTATGGAAGGGAGAAAACAAAAATTTACAGTGGGAATTATTTCCATAGAATATTAGCGATATAATTCTTTACAACTCTTCTACTTACTGTAGTCGAACTCTGATGTTATTTTTTAGAATATCATCATTAAACAACTGCACGGTCATTCTCAAAAGTATGTAATTACAGTTGACAATACAGTATGTTACTGTTAATCTTATGGAAACATCTTTTAACAAAGGATGGTGTTGGTTTTTATTTACCAATATATATTCTATTATAGAAAAAATTATTAGACCTTTTACCCCCAACCATTTTCACATTATGAAGAATCGCTACTTTCTATTACTCATATTCGCTGTTGCGTTAATTACACAGGCTTGTAGTTCTGATAGCGGAACTATTGTAGCCGGACAGGTTATCGAGGCCGGTACCGGCAATGCTGTTGACGGTGCTATTGTTGAAATAACTGAGCCCGTTGATTTGCAGGAATCAACAACCACTGATTCTACCGGTAACTTTTCATTCAGCGTTAATGTGGATGAAACCGCAACAGTTACACTTGAGGTAAGTAAGCAAAATTTTGAAACCGCTACCCGAAATTTTAAACTCTCAAGCGGCAATGATGTTGATGATTTGGTTATTGAGTTGACAAGCAGCACTGCCGGCGATGGCGGAGATGACAGCGATGACACGATAGGTGGAGATTCCGGGCCTCCTGCCGCCCTTGAACTTACCAGTATCTCTAGTAGCAACATAGCGGTAAAAGGAACGGGAGGAGATGTTTCTGCCAAATTTACCTTTTCTGTGACAGATAGTGCTGGCCGGCCGGTAGACCAAGGGTATAATATCGATTTCTCTATTATAACTGGACCGGGCGGTGGCGAATATGTACAGCCGGCTACTGCAACAACAAGTTCACAGGGTACCGTCTCCTCGGTCATAAATGCCGGTACACAGTCCGGGGTTATTAAACTACAAGCTTCCGCCGGCTCCAATATCGCTTCTACCCCGGTGCTTGTTGCCGTAGGTAATGGGTTTCCACAAGGCGATAACTTCCGTATAGCCCCTACAAACATAAACTTTGAAGCATGGGGACTTTTAGCAAGCTCGCAAAATTCTGTTAAATCGAATTATGTAGCTGTCAGTTTGGGGGACAATCGCAATAACCCCGTCTTGCCCGGTACGGCTGTTGACTTTACAACTACCGCGGGTAACATTACTGCCTCAGCGGTAACAGATGAAAAAGGAGTAGCCATTGCTGAACTGATACCCGATGGCAGCCGGCCAGGCGCTGCCAGCTCACCCATACCGGTACACCCCCGGGGCATCGGCTGGGCCACTGTAACAGCACGTACCGTTGCTGAAAATGATAATTATGTAACCGTAGAAACGGATGTGCTATTTACGTCTTCGAGTAATATCAGTATAAACCTCTATGATCCGGGAACAACAACTCCTGCTACAATTAGTATTCCCAGCAATGGATCCCAATCATTTGACTTAGTTATAGAGGATGTGAACGGCTATCCTATTCCTGCCGGTTCTGAAATGGAGGTTACCTCAAGTACGGGAACGTCTAATACTTTTGGCACCCTCACCCAGGGGGATCACACCTCAGCTGGACAAGGTACCACCCGTTTTAGCTTTAGCGTTACTGACTCTGATGATCAAAATCCAACAGAACAGAATGCTTCGATAGATGTGACTATTACCTTCCCATCAGAAAATACAGCTACTCGTGGATTCCAATAAAAACTAGTACATATTTTTTCAATTACTGCCCTGCCGATATTCTCGGCAGGGTTTTTTTATTGGTGCCAATCTTATATTTGATAGCAGTTAACTGACAACTATCGACGCATACGGGGATCGGTCTGCTTAATCACAGCATACTGTTATTCTAACGGAGTATCACTAACCCTTGGTGTAGTTTTGGGAGTGAAGAAATCTCGAATGTGGATAATGACAGAATTTACAGACAGGCTCTGAAAAACTGCGTTGCTCGACCCGAGATAACACACCCCGGCCTATCAATGGGAGGTTTATCCAATTAATAACAATCCTTTCTATAAACCTGTTACAATTATTATATTTGCCTCTTTAATTTTACAGTTACAATAGTTGCAACAATCGAACTAACAGCACCATGGAAGCCCCCTATACACCAGAAGAATACGACGAAGAACTCGATAAAATTAACTGGGTCAGCGGTATTCCATTTTTTCTGCTTCACCTCTCCTGTCTGCTTGTCTTCTGGGTAGGTTTCAGCTGGGTAGCGCTCGCGACTCTCATCATCAGCTATACCGTGCGCATGTTTGGTATTACCGCAGGATTCCACCGCTACTTTTCGCACCGCACCTACAAGACGAGCCGATTATTCCAATTCCTCATGGCCTTCCTCGGAACTACCAGCGCACAGAAAGGTCCCCTGTGGTGGGCCGCCCACCATCGGCATCATCACAAATATGCCGACACTGAAAAGGATGTCCATTCTCCGGTAGAACGCAGCTTGTGGTGGTCGCATGTGGGGTGGATCCTCAGTAATCGTTTTAAGGATACTAATACCAAGATGGTAAAAGATTTAAAACAGTATCCCGAGCTTCAGTTTCTCAATAATTATCACCTAATCCCTCCTATTTTGCTTGCGGTCGCGATGTTTGGACTAGGCGCGTTACTCAATACGTTATTCCCCTCACTGAGCACTTCAGGGTTGCAAATACTGATATATGGATTTATCCTCAGCACCGTACTGCTCTATCACGGTACATTTACCGTCAACTCGCTGGCGCATGTTTTTGGCAAGCGACGGTTTGAAACGGATGATGACAGCCGAAACAACTGGTTTATCTCAGTCATCACACTTGGTGAGGGGTGGCATAATAACCATCATCGGTTTCCCTCCTCCGAACGGCAGGGCTTTTACTGGTGGGAGTTTGACTTTTCTCACTATGGACTTAAAGCACTCTCCTGGCTGCGTCTGGTATGGGATTTACGTGTACCTCCGAACCGCGTTTATGCTGATGGCCATGTTTTTAAGCGTCCGCCGGAAGTTATAGAACATCCCCAAGACCGGTGATATCATTGCTTAAAATAACAGCAGGTAGTTCTGGAAAACGACCGCTATTTCATATATTCACTTATTGACAAAATTAACGCTCTAGCTATTTTTGATATGGATATTGACACGCCCGAAAAAAAGTTCAAAAACATTTCTTACGATCACTCTTCCTTCGATGATCTGGTCGAATATCTTGTAAATCATAATAAAAGTGATATTCACCATCTGAGTCTCTTTTTGGGAGTGTACAGCCCCAATAAGAAAAAGGCCGTTGAAAAGCTTGGTGCAAAACTTGACCGGGATATTCAATACGTTGATACAGCAGATATTGTTTCTCGCATTGAATCTGAAACAATGGCCAATATTGACAACTTTTTCGAAGGTTTTACGCA
Source organism: Fodinibius salinus (assembly GCF_008124865.1). NCBI lineage: Bacteria > Pseudomonadati > Balneolota > Balneolia > Balneolales > Balneolaceae > Fodinibius > Fodinibius salinus. The sequence continues at coordinate 677,061 of NZ_VNHY01000001.1, forward strand.
GTCTGATCATATTCTTTACTTCAAAAACGCGAATAAACTATGTGGCGTATATGTGGGAAATTCGCATTCTCGCGTTAAATATGCCACGCCCGAAGAACGTTACTTTCTTCAAAAGGTACAAGCATTCAGTGGTCTCGTCATTTTAGATATCGAAGAATTCAGAGATGCTGACAAGACCTTGCGGCGGGCAGCAAAGTCGGTAGTGTCTTTTACCCTGCCCGACTCAAATTTCAAGCGGTTTTTCTGGCATCTCAAAAACTTTTCTGCCCACGGATGTGATTTAAAAACTACACGTCCGGATGCGTACGATGCTACTGCATAATCTTTCAAAACGTATAAGCATAAGGGCGCTAATTGTTGATGGGTTTCCCAGAGCATTTTTCTTTTTAAAAAAGAATCTGACCCTATCGAACATTTGAGATCGGCACCGAGTAACATAAAAGTTCAGGTGTTTCCAAATCTTTAATTTACATTTAACTAATTACTAATGGCTATTTCTGTAAAGTTAGATACCAGCGGACGACGCGGTAAAACAGTAACGATGATCAGTAATATTCAACACAATCCACAGGTTATTGAGGATCTTGAGAAGCAACTAAAACAAAAATGCGGAGCAGGCGGAACCAGTTATGCCAAAACCATTGAGATACAGGGCGACCATGTGGATAAGGTTCGCTCATACCTGCAGGATGAAGGATACAATGTGAAGTAATTCGTCACTGCTGCAACTTACAAATTTGAACCAGCAAAAATATCATTGCTCTTTTACCTGAATCTCCCGATCACTACTATTCCATAAGTTCGGGATGAGAGCCCCGTAGAGCTGAGCTTCAACGTTTCCTATAAAAGATTTTTAACCTACTAAACGCGTACCAACACTATGGATTTACAAATAAATGATGAAGAATACGAGGAAATTCTCAGTCAAATAGAAAGTGAAGACAGCCCCGTAGGTATTGATGCCGGCAAGACGCACGTTCTGATACTGGATAAACTTTTAAATATTGAACGTCGTCTCGAGGCCCTGGAAATGCAATTTTTTGAGGAAGAAGAATAAAAAAGGTGCAGTAATATACTGCACCCTCAAATTCTGGTCTATTTTCAATAAGTAATATTACAAGTTTACCTTGCTCTCTCGTTTGGGATCTAAATCATAAAGCGAAGAAACCGTAGCCTGCACAGTCTTATACCAGTCGTTGCCGTATTTGTCATTGATTTCATAAAAATCCGAGAAGTCCGGCTTCCGTATCTTCATCTTCCATTCTTGGTTTTTAGCTTTATAAACAGGGTCAACATGCATAAGCTGATGGAATAGTACCATTTCCCGCGTCTTTTGGTCCAGCATATCCCACATTTCTCCGGATATCTCAATCAAGTAATTATTGCCGGAATAATATTCCACTTCACGCGATGCTTTTTTACATTTGGCCGCTTTATATTTCGAGAGATTCGGATAAACCAAAAAGTAACCAATTTCAGCGGGACCAAAATCCAGACTTTCACGCTCAATCACTATGTCGGCAACCTTTTCTACTTCTGGGGATTCCATCAGCTGTTTATTACTGTGTGCAACAGTGTCGCCGGGCTTCAAAAAGTCGTTGTCTTTCATCAATCAAAAAACATTTTAGGGGTTAATTTTCACGAAACTAAAGGTATGATTATCACCGCTTTTTTTCACACGATAATTTCTTTTAAATAAAGAATTTCTGGGAATCGATAATCTCAGTGGCAAGACTGCAATGTATTTTACTAATTCCATTTTAATCTGAAGATCAAACCCTGAAATTCTCTTATATGGATTCCTAAATTAAACCTGTTTTATGCCTTCCATCAGGATATTCTCTTTATGCAATTCCCCCGCTTAGTCCAATTTTATCCTGCAGCGAGCATGCGATGTAAATAATTTAGCTGCCCGAGATGATAATTCAAATGCCCGTATAAATGAAGGAGAAACTTATGATTTGATGCTTCAAAAGGGATATCCACCGGAAAATCTTGCGTCAGCTGATTATCCTCAATAGCATTAAAAACAGCACTAAGTGTTTCTTTGAGCTGCTCTATATCACTGATTAACTTCTCTTTGGATCGATGAGTATCCGTAAACTCACGGTCGCGCTGACGCACGTAATCGGTCTGTCCTATGCCGTGGTTAATGTAGTGCTCTAAGTTATCAACAATATGTTGTGCCAACACTCCACAGCTGTTGGATATACCCTCGGGTGATTTCCATAATTGCTCATCCGATGTTGACTGCAAGTTATCAATCAGCCGGTCTAAGTCGCGTTTATAAAGTGAACGAAAATCTTGAGTAAGCGGATTCATAATGAGTCTTTTATTTTAGTTATCTGGATTTATTTTTGGATAAGGGAACCTCCCAGAGAAATATTGATCCATTCTTTCTTTTCTAAGGTCATTTAATCATTTATTTGACAACTGGGACAGTAGTATATTTTGCGCCCGCCTGTTTTTTCCTCTTCAATTACAGTGCCGCACTTGTGACATCGATCCCCTGTCCTGTTATACACAAAATGACGGTATTCGCTATACGCTGCATTTTCTCTTTTCAGTGCCTCTACAATTGACGCATCGTTAGTAATACCGCCTGTCTCATACGAGCGTTCCGATAATGTGATCGTTGCCTTAGCCAGCTCTTCTTTTTCTTCTCTACTGTATTCTCGCAGCTTCTGTCGAGGGTTTACACCGGCATAGAACATAATTTCACTCCGTAGGTAATTGCCGATACCACTCACAAAACCTTGGTCCAAGAGCAAGGTAGTCAACTTTCTGTTTTTGAATTCATCCGAAAAATACTGCTTTGCGATATCTTGTTTCGTGGTATTGGGATGTAGTACATCCGGTCCCAGCTTCTTGATATAACTGTGGTCTTCCACCTTGTTTCTGGGTAGTAATTCAACATCAGAAGCTGAGTACAAGTATGCCGAACCCTGTTTATTATGAATAGCTACCCGCAGTGAACGATTAGTCTCGGGTTGTTTGCCATCTTCAGGGATCATCCACTTGCCGTATAGCTGATTGTGACTATACATTACAATATCATCTTCAAAATAGGTAAGAATAGCTTTCGCCCTGGCCTCTACGTTCGTTATTTTCTGTCCTTTTAACTTTGGTTCGGAATCCTTTAATTCATCAAAAGCAAAATAAAAATCTGTAATTTTGCGGCCAGTTAAGGCTTTATTAAGGTTATCGGCTGTACGCCAGATTTCAGGTCCTTCAGGCATAGTATATTATTGGATTTGAATTTTTACCCAATGTACAAGAATACATTTACTGGTTAAAATTTATGATAAATTTATTCAACAAAAGGTCAATCTCCCTATATTCGTCTTTTACAAAGCTTGTCCCCAATTCTTCGGAGAGGGGCTTCCGGATATTCGCTCATAATGTTCAACAATTTAATAATTCGCTACATGAGCTTTGCCTTGCCTGTCCAGTATTCAACCGGAAGAAATCAACAAAAAAGACAGTTGACCCAGAGACCAAGAATTTGAGAATTTAAACCTATTTTTAATTAGTATATCAGTTTATAAGATTAATTTTACAACCGTTCAGCTATCATGATTCGATCCCTGCTTGCCATTGTGGCGGGATATTTTTCCATAACCCTGCTTAACAGTTTTGCTCATCTTATTGTGTCGGTCTATTTTAAAACAGAGCTTGTTTTGAGTGGTGTTTCACAATTGCCCAGTCTTCCATGGGTGATTGGATTTACCATACTGCAATTTGTTTGGGGACTATTCGGCGGACTGTTGGCAAGCACGCTGGCCCAAAAAAATATTTCTATAGCAATACTGGGGTTTATCCTGCTTATCGCAGTGATCGGCATGCTCAACTACTCTGTATTAAACCACCGAGAACCGCTTTGGCACCTCATTTCCTCACCGACTCTTACTATGGGCGGGATTTTTCTGGGATACAAATTACAACTAGATCAACAGCAAAAAAATACTCTGCAATGATATCTAAAAAAAATTTTATTTTTACCGTTTTAGCTTTATGCTTTTTAGCAGGCTGTTCCGGCTCATCTTCGGGCCCCATTCCGTTGGCCAATCCGGCTGGTGAATATAGTCAGTTCCCCTTTCTTTACAGTACAGATAATGCCCTTTATATGAGCTGGATTGAAGGGGAAAGCGCAGAAAAATCACTGCGCTATGCCCGTTATGCTGACGGCAACTGGAATGAACCTGTAACTATCGCCGCAGATTCGGGCTGGTTTGTAAATTGGGCCGATTTTCCATCAATTATCGCTAATGACAACGGTCCCATAGCTGCCCACTGGCTCAATAAAAAGACCGGCGGAACCTATGCCTATGACGTTAACATTGCGGTGCCACAACCGACAGGAGAATGGTCTTCAGCTATTACACCTCATCACGACAGTACAGCTACCGAGCACGGCTTCGTTTCCATGATTCCCTGGCACAATAACACCATTCTTGCCGTCTGGCTGGATGGCCGCCAAACAGCTGGTGCCTCCGGTAAAGAATTATATGATCTCAACAACGCAATGACTCTGCGGGCCGCTATCATATCGGAAGAAGGAACAGTAGAAAAAAGTTTTCTTATTGACAATTCGGTTTGTGACTGTTGCCAAACATCTCTGGTTAAAACAAGTGACGGTGCCCTGGTAGCTTACCGCAACCGGACAGACAACGAAATTCGAGATATCTATGTCAGCCGTTTTGACGATCAGAGCTGGTCGCAACCGAAAGTTATTTATGAGGATGATTGGAATATTGGTGCATGCCCCGTTAACGGTCCGGCCCTAGCTTCATCAGCATCAACAGTAGTAGCCGGCTGGCATACTGGTGCAAATGACAGTCCCTCTGTAAAACTCGCATCATCTACTGATGGCGGAAGATCCTTCAAAAATGTTAAAACTATTAATACCAATGAATCAGTCGGACGTGTTGATGCTGTAATACACAACGGTACGACCTATATTTCATGGATGGAACGTAAATCAGGAAAGACACAACTAAGGGTATCATCTCTCGATGATCAAAATAAAAAAGAAAAAACAATAACGGTTGATACTATCAAGGGGGCTCGTAAAAGTGGATTCCCGCAAATGGAAGTGATGAACAATCAGCTTTTCTTTGCATGGACAAAAGCTGACAGTACATCCCCAAAAATTACTACGAAACGCATTTTACTGCCGTTGGGTAAATAAGCAACTTCTCATGTTTCAAGCGTGAGCATTTATCATATTGCTACACAGAGGTTCATTAAAGGTTTTGGGGATAATCTACTATAGATATATCCATTTATTAGGTAGCTAAATTATCAAGCTCATCGGCAGGTTGATTTCTCCACTCCGCCAGCTGGTTAAGTATTTGCCCGCGCACCTCTTGGGACAGTGAACGCGCCTGGTTCTCCTCATATTTCTCCACAGAAACAGGTGGCAACACCCGCAGTTTTATATGCTTGGCAATGCCAAACTTCCAGCTCCTTTTGGGCAGGGTATTCTGCGTACCGTCAATAACAAGGGGCAAAACTGGGACATCTTCGCGGATAGCAAGTTTAAAAGCACCTCTGGTAAAAGCATTTAACTTCCCATTCCTGGATCGAGTTCCCTCGGGGAAAAACATCACTGAACACTGGCGATCCAAATAGTAAGATGCCTTATCCAATGTCCGCTCTTTTCGGTCTGTAGCCTGACGATCTACTGAAATATCACCGGCTAATTTCATCATCCATCCAACGACAGGCGTATCGAAAAGTATTTTCTTGGCTACCCATTTCATCTCCCACGGAAGGTTCGAAATAAGCGGTATATCAGCCTGCGACAAATGATTACAAACCACCACATACGGCCGGCGATCATCAATATTAACCTTGCCGGTTATTGATAATTGCCAGTTGGGATTAATCCGCGATATCGTCTTTCCCAACTTGCGAAAAAACTTACCCGTATAGTAATGGGCCGGATCGCGATCAAAAAGACGAATGACAGCCATCAGCGGCAGCCATATAAGAACTAATAAAGCTATGGCACACCAAATGAGCAGTGATTTCAGGGATTCCCACATCCTAGCCCCCTATTTTTGGGATATAACTTTTTATGACCCCCCAAATGCCTTTTGCCGGGCGCAGTGATCGCTTATTGCGCAACACAGCCTTTCCAATAACTTCCGGCTGAAAGATATCTTCATCATAGTCTCCCAGATGTTTACGCAGGGCCGCACGCTTCTTCTTTTGAATCTCTTTATTAACTTCTTCCTGGGATTCCTCAACCTCTTTCTTTTTTTCTTTCTCTTTCTTCTGTGATGATTTAGAATCCGGTTCTGGCTCCGGCTTGGGCATATCCTCTTTAGTCAAATGTGCCGGGCGGGGCTTACGAGTATGTTTTTTTGCCGTATCCGTTTGCTTCTGCTGTTTTTCCTCTGATTTCTGAGCTTTCTTTTTAGTGGCCGCTTTCTTCTTTTGAGATTTCTTAGGTGACCGACTACTCTTTTCTTGCTCTTTTCCTTTCTTGGAAGATAAGTCTTTGACAGTCAGCTGATCTCCCACCACATTCTTGATCGCATGGTAGTATTTTTTGTCATTATTACTTACGAAAGTGATTGCCGTACCCTTTTTATCATATCGACCCGTCCGACCAATACGATGGATATAATCTTCGGGATTGTTGGGGACATCAAAATTGACAATCAACGAGACGTCATCGATATCGATACCGCGCGAAAGAACATCCGTTGCTACCATCACCGGATGAGTACGATTTTTAAACTGCCGCAGTGCTTCATTTCGCTCCTTTTGATCCCTGTCGCCATGCATACTTACAGCATTGACGTTACGCTTTTTAAGCATCCTTTCAACCTGGTCAGTGCCCTTTTTGGTAGCACAAAATACGATAGCCGTTTCATATTTATCAGCATCAAAAAGCTGCTCAAAAAGTTTAATTTTCTTTTTGGGATGCACAAAGTAAATCTGCTGATCAACGCTGTCGGCCGGCTTTGACACTTCAAACTCTACTTCTACCGGATCAATCATCACTTGGTCAACAACTTGCTGTACCTCTTCGACCATTGTTGCCGAAAACAGCATGGTTTGTCGATCTTTGGGAAGTTGCTTCACAATCTTCATTACATCGGGTAAAAAGCCCATGTCCAACATGCGATCGGCCTCATCAAGCACCAGGTAGTCAAGGTGACTAAAGTCGATGTTGAGCACATTCATTTGGTCGATAAGACGTCCGGGGGTGGCAACAATAATATCAACGCCCGCCCGAATAGCTTTGACCTGTGTGCCATAATCACTGCCTCCGGTGACCGTAGCCGAACTAACACCGGTATGGTATCCTAATGCAAAAATTTGTTCTTCGATTTGCTGGGCCAGCTCACGTGTCGGAGACAATATTAAAGCCCGGGTGTGATCCTGTTCATTGTTGGCAATCTCTTGCAATAACGGAATTACAAATGCTCCCGTTTTGCCGGTACCCGTCTGGGCAGCACCGATAACATCTTTGCCTTTGAATATGAGTGGGATACATGCCTCTTGTATGGGTGTAGGCTCTTCGTATTTCAAGTCCCGAAGGCCCATCATCAGTTTATCACTGAGATCGAAGTTTTTGAAGGTCAAAAGTATATTCTGCTTTTATTCGTAATTGTGATGTGATACTGATACTAAACCAGCGCTAAAGATATGATTTTATTATGAATTCACTTAATGTTTGATGTAAATTTTTTAACGGTGAAAAATTTAAATAACTTCGGTGTCTAATCAAGAATCCAAAATTTATCAACGTAATTCAATGAAATTAACAAATACTTCTATTTGCCTACTTTTTGTGAGTGCATTGTTATTAATGGGATGCAACTCCAACAAGGTATCCAGTGATGCTAAATTATCTACAAATATTGATAGTGTAAGCTACAGCATAGGATATCAAATCGGCTCACGATCACTTCAAAAACAGGGAATGACCGATGTGAATCCTGCCTTGATAGCTTCCGGAATTAAAGCTGCCTTTGAGGATGGTAATGGACAGCTTTCTGACAGCACAATGCAGGTCGTTATGCGTAATTATCAGATGAAAGCCCAACGTCGTGCTCAACAAGAAAAGATGGAAAAGGGTAAAGAATATGCTAAAAAAGGAGAGGAATTCCTCGCTAAAAATAAGAAGAAAGAAGGTGTAAAAACCACTGACAGTGGATTGCAGTATAAAGTACTTAAAGAAGGGTCCGGTGTTTCTCCCGACACAACTGATAAAGTAAAGGTTGATTACAAAGGTACTCTTATTGACGGCACTACATTCGACAGTTCCTATGAACGTGGAAAACCTGTTACCTTTCCCTTAAATCGTGTTATTCCCGGATGGTCAGAAGGACTACAACAAATGAAGGAAGGAGCAAAATATAAGCTCTGGATTCCCGGTGAACTTGGTTATGGATTAAATCCACCGCCCAAAAGTTCTATTGCGCCAAACCAAACGCTCATTTTTGAAGTGGAACTCCTTGAGGTCAATCCTGAAGGCTCCGGTTCTTCGAACTAGTTTTTAGCATCTAGACTTTTAAACCTGACAGGCTTTGAAACCTGTCAGGTTTTTTATTTTAGAACCTTTTCTCAAAATACGGTGAGTAAGATAAACCGATCTCAGCGCAGAAGCGATTATGTGATATATGTTATGTAAGATCTCCCTTTAATGATTTTAAACAATCAATAAATCTTCTTTCGGAAAAAGCTCTTATTCCAACCCTGAACCAATCATTTCGAAGAGGTCTTTTTTGTCCATATCAAAATGGGTGTTATAATCTTCAATACTTCTGTTAACCACTTCTTTAGCCTCCTTTTGCCCATAGATATGGGTAATCTCGATTTCACGTTCCTCGTCGCTGAACGGACGTTCTTTATAGGTTAAAAAATAATGCGACAACCGTTCAATGATATGCTTGGGTACCTCTTGGATATCTGTCATCTCTCCGAAGGAAGCGTCGCCTTTCATCACGGCAATAATTTTGTCATCAGCCTCATCCCCATCGATCAATCGAAAACCTCCCACCGGAATGGCATCAAGAATTAAATTACCATGCGGAATATTACGCTCGGTAATCACACAAATATCCAGCGGATCTTGATCTCCCCCGATATGCTCACGTCCGGTTTTTGTGGAACAATACTCTCCTACGCTTTCAGCGCAAAGCGTTTGTGGTACAAAGCCGTATGGCAAGGGACAAATATTTGAAAAACGCTGCGGCCGATCGACCTTCAAAAAACCACTTTCTTTATCCAGCTCATACTTCATAGTATCTCCCGGTACTAGTTCTATAAATACTTTAATTACATCAGGTGATTGGTCCCCAATGTCAATTCCGTGCCAGGGATGTGGTTTTGAAAATAGTTTTGTTAAGCGTAAGAAGCGACGAATCTGATCTCGATCCATAGTTTTTTTATATAAGTTCGGGATTATTAATGCCTAAAATAAGAAAAATGCTTTGAGGTGGGAACCGTAAAAAAATAAAAGGAGCCGGGATCAACCGGCTCCTTTTTGTACGTTGGCTTTTCGGGGTACAAATCAATGGTCACTTTAGAAAAGTAACCAGGGATCAGTATGTTCAATATTTGTTACTGGGGAGATATAATATTGTTCCGATTTTTTTGAAATTTCTTTCTAAGGTTTAGTAACGAACTGCAAAGAATATTATTGAGTGCCAATCGGGGTAAAATTACGTCCACAGATGATCCCGAAGTCCCGATGAGCGACGTAATTGTGTATTAATGCTGTATTGCAGAACCGATTGCTGACCCAAGATAGAAATAGATGTGCGAGCGCGGGTAATGGCAGTGTAAATGAGCTCTCTGCTAAGTACTTTTGATCGATGATTGGGCAAAACCAACAGTACCTCATCAAATTCTGATCCCTGACTTTTATGCACGGTAAGCGCATATGCCATGCTGTGGTCGGGTAAACGTCCCGGGACAACAGATCGAACCGAATCCTCATGACGAAAGTAGATCTTCAAGTCGCCGGCTTCATCCCGCAGACAAATGCCTGTATCTCCATTACGCAGGTCTAGCGTATAGTCGTTCACATCCACAATCACCGGTTTACCTACATACCAGCGATCATATTTGGGGATAAGCCCCTGCCGCTGCAAAAGTTGTTCAGCAAGCTGGTTTAAATATTCAATGCCCCACGGACCCCGGCGATGGGCCGCCAGCATTTGGAAATCCCCAAAATAATCAAGCGCTTGTTCCGGAGAATCACTCTCAATAATCTTTTGGATATACCCCGTCAATTTCTGCTCCAACACCGAATCCAGCGCATCCTGATCCTCAATGGATACCAGCGAAGCACCCTCATAGTCATTTGAAGAGAGAACATTTATGGCCGATTCGGAAGCTCCCCTGTTCACACTTGCTGCCAACTGTGCGATGCCGCTGTCCTCATCAAAGCGATAGCTTTTAGTAAGTAAAGTGATATTGTCAATAAGCGACTTTGGATCAGCTGCAATATTCTCTTGTGGAATATCAAGCGAAATCTCAGCCAGCCAGTTCGCCATCCCCTGCGACACGTTGTTCATATCGAGATCACAAATATCACCGAGTACCGAACCGGCCTCCACCGAAGCCAACTGATCTTTATCTCCCAATAATATTACCTTTGTATCCTCAAGCAAAGCAACCATCAGTTTACTCATCAACGCCTGGTCAACCATTGAAGCCTCGTCAACAATCACCACATCATAGGGTACGGGATTTTCTTTATTATGCTTAAATACAGAGGTGTGCCTGCGTGCACCCAGCAGCTGATGTAAAGTTATGGCCTTATCAGGAATAGCAGCTCGGATATCATCCGCAATATTCAGCTCATTTTTTGCAGAAAGGATGGAATTCTTGAGCCGGGCAGCCGCTTTTCCGGTAGGTGCAGCCAGCGCAATATTAAGTGAGGCTTCCCGCTTTGAAGCTTGCTCTAACAACAGCGCCAAAATACGTACTACCGTGGAAGTCTTGCCCGTACCCGGTCCGCCGGATATAACCGAAAATTTCTTCTTTACTGCAGTAGCAGCGGCAATTTTTTGCCAGTCCGGATGTTCGGAAGTATCTTCAAAAAGGCGTTCTAATCCATCTTGCAGCAGCTCGAGGCTGATATCTTCCGTATCCTGTTCACCTCTTTTGACCAGCTGTTCTGCCAGGCGATTTTCGTACTGCCAAAGCTTGTGAAAATACAGCCGCCCGGCCTCATCCAGAATCAAAGGTTTAAAATCTCCCGGATTCCCGACGATAGGAGAATTTCTGAGCTCGTGCAGCCATGAATCCAGATCGGGAACAGGTATGGAATGATCTTCATCCGTTTCATTAAAAAGACTTTCCGAGGCATACTGCTCCAGCGGCAGACACACATCCCCTCGTCCATACAAGTGACTTGTCAGACACACCGCAAGCAATGCATCGTCGGAAATATCCTCGTACTCCTCAGCAAATAGGCGGCAAATCTCAACATCAATATCCCGGATGATGTCCTTTTCTCGAAGAGTGGATAAGTCGTTCATTAATTTACGCATCCTCTCCTCCGGTTTTAATGTATTCATCTAACTCCTTAATCCTTTTGTAATCAGGACGGTCAAAAAAGATACCTTCATTGCCCTTTTTATTCATTCCGCGAAGGAATAAATAAAAAGCACCTCCAAAATGATCTTCATATGAATAGTCATCCTGCTTATGTTTCTTCAAAAAGCGATGCAGCGCAATAGAATAAACATGATACTGTAAATCGTAAGAAGCCTCCTGCATCTCATGGATCAGATGCGGTTGTTCATAATCTGCAATACAGTCACCCAAATAATTCGTCTTGTAATCCAGTAAATAATATCGGCCGCCAAACTTAAAAGTGAGATCTATAAATCCTTTCAAAAATCCGGCGTCTGCCCTTCCCTCTTCTGAACCTGCTGAATAATCATCTCGAATAATAGAAAGCAACTTTCGGGTTTTTATATGCTCATTTTGGTAATAAAACTCCATTTCCGCATTCAAATTGTCAGTACCCAACTCTGACAGTGTGAGTCCCTCTATAGCAGGGTGTAACGATTTATGGACAACCACTTCGAGCATCTTTTGTACCACCGTACTCCACTGCTGATCGATACCATAGGTAGATAAGCTTTCATCAATAACCTTGTCGGCATCATCGAGATCTGTAAAGTCTATATTCTCAAAAATATGGTGAATACAGGTGCCGGGTTGCGGTCCCTTTGGAAAAGTAAACATCGTTTTGGGATCGTCCTCGGCAGCCACCTCAACCATATCGGGCTGATCCAAAAACTGGTCATAATCCGGCATTTCCGGATCTTCATTCATCCAGCTGGTAAGCGAAGAAAAACTGGACACGCCGTAGCTGACCTCCAGCGGCGGCGACCGATCAAAGTCCCGCGACTCTAAATTTGCTGCTTTATTACCCATAGACGATAAATCCAGCTGACCAGCATCTTCAGGTCTCTCAGGCACTCGTTTTAACGTAAAGAAATCACCATGCTCATCGCAAAGCGTACCGATGGCTTCATGGAAATCGTCGCGCGACCAGTCCCCGGCCTCCCCGTAATTCACTTTATCCATAAGTTGCGACTCGGCCAGCTTGGGATCCTGAAGCAAATAGCCCAGCGATGAAAGTTGAGAATCCGACGCAAACTGCCACGTCAGATACAGGCATTGCTGAGCCCGGGTCATAGCTACGTAGGCCAGCCGCAGACTTTCGGCCTGTTGTTCCCGGTAATTATAAAATCTCTGCTCTTCCCGATCGTCTCCCTTTTCACCGTATAAATCCAGGTAAGCCGTATCATTATCATCCGGTCGGTGATAAACCATTGGATTAGTTTCTCTTGTAATATGAGGACCGTGCCACAAAAACGGGCAAAATACAATGGGATATTGCAATCCCTTACTTTTGTGCATCGTTACAATTTTAACAAGCTCCTCATCGCTTTCCAGCCGCAGCTGCTCTTCATCCTGCTTACTGCTGCTATTTTCCTGCCGCTTTCGGGCCAGCCATTGCAGCAGACTCCGGGCCCCTTCTTTATGATTCCGGGATTCCTCCTGCAGCAATTCGCCCAGATGTAACAGGTTTGTAAGACGCCGTTCGCCATTGGAATAGTCAATGATATGTTCCGCCATGTTCAGCTCGGCCATCAACGATCGAAACATGGGCGCAAATCCCTGGTGTTGCCACTGCCGGTGCCATTCTCCAAACTGATCGAGCACATCGATCCACTGCTGCTGCTCTTCTTCGATCTCAAGCAATTGATTAGCGGTATAGCCGGAGAGCGGCAGTGAAAGTGCAGTCTTTACTAACGTTTCGTTGGATGGTTCGGCCACAGCCTTCAATAGTTGTCCCAGCTGCTTTGCCTCATCGCTCTCAAACACACTTTGGTCACTGTGGCGCACGCTTTTGATATCCAACTCCTGAAGAGCATCATTGACCAGGTCGGCCTGTTTATGCTTACGCACCAACACCGCAATATCTTTGGCCTCCACCGGCTCTCCACCGATGGTAATCTGCCGGTTTCTGCCCCCTTCCAGCAATCGAGCGATCTCACGGGCGGTATCTTTGGCCGCCTGCTTACGCGCTTCTTTTTTGTTAAGCTTATCCTGTCCCGGCTCAGAAAGTCGGCGAAAACGGATAGCGGGACGCTCCTGGCCGTACTCCAACAAAGAATCATACCTTTCCTCATCCCAGCCCGGTTCCACCTTGTTATATTCAATCTCATTTTCTATTAAAAAGGGATTCTCGTGTCCGCCCCAAAAGGCATTTACCCCTTTAAGCAGATTAGGAACCGATCGAAAGTTGCGATCTAGTTTAAAGCGATTTTCTTCAGGAGCATCTTTCCGCGCCTTGATATAAGAATACACATCCGCCCCGCGAAAGCTGTAAATCGATTGTTTGGGATCGCCGATCATAAACAAAGCACCTTCATCCGCATCCCGATAAATCCGCCGAAAAATATCATACTGATTGGGATCAGTATCCTGAAACTCATCTACCATAGCGATGGGATACTTGTCACGCATTTTCTGCGCCAGCTGCTGGCCTCGTTGCTCATCCAACAGCGCATTACGCAATCTCAGCAATAAATCATCATACGACAGTACCTGCTGCTCTTCTTTCTTTTGATTGAGTTCACTGCGGAGGTAAGTGAGAAGCTCTTTTTTAAACGATACATCAAAATCAGAAAGTCGATGAGCAATCTGCTGATATTCATCAGCCAATTTAAAAAATAAGTGTTGAGGTGGCTGGGTGCTCTTCTCTCGTGCAGCTTTCTTCAAGCTGTTGTCAATACGGCTCTGTGTAAAACGGTCGAACTGGTCAAATATTTCGACCGTAGCCGTATCAGACTGAAAGATCACATCCATCTTAGAAAACCAATTTTCAAGCCAGCTCGAGCGATAATTACTCATTTCATCTCTGCCAAGCAGTGCCCGTATATCCGCTCGCTGCTCACTCCAAAGTTCTCTCATCTTGGTATGAAGCTCCTGAAGCTCTCGAAGCTGAGCATCTACATGTTCCAATTGGATATCCTCCGGCAAGATATGCAGATAGGGCTTACCAATATAATTTTCCAGCTCACCGGCCAGTGAGTCCGGCCCTATGCCCTTGTCGTCCAATAATTTAAGCAGCGGGTGTTTTTCGGGATTTTCTGTGGCCTCAGCCATCCACCTGCGCCAGTAGTCATCAACAGCTTCCTGCACCAGCTCAGTATCTTCGCCAATCATCTCGGCGTCGTACATTGCCCTGCTTTCAAAAGCCCGCTCTTGGAGCGACTGGTAGCAAAAACCGTGAATGGTATAAATGGCAGCCTCATCAAAATTGCGGACAGCCTGTTCCAGTTTTTTAATGGCAGCGCTGCTGTCCGTCACCTTTTGAAGGAGCTCGGTAAGAAACTGGTCGTGTTTGTCATCACCGGTTACTTCTGCTGCCCGAAGAATAGAAATAGATTTCCGTATCCGCCGCAAAAGCCCATCTTTGAGCTCCTTGGTGGCCGCTTCGGTATAGGTTACTACTAAAATTTTATTAACGGGCATATCTAGCTCAATAATCGCGCGGATGTAAAGCGACATGATATTATACGTCTTGCCGGTTCCCGCACTGGCTTCTACCAGGTTTATGCCCGAGAAATCAATATCAAAAGGTTCAAGTACATCCATATCAGGACTCCCCTCGCTTTAGTGCCTCAAAATACGGTTCCCAAAATCCACAGCTTATTGCTCTAAAGTCAGAGTCTTCAAGCGGCTCCCGGCCATCGGTAACCAACTTATTACTGGGATCCTCTTTTTCCCCCGTATAATTATACCCGCTCTCCCACTTCTTTTGCGCCCGACTGACGGCCGCTTCCTCGTCTTTTTCATCCTGCAATATCGATTCAGCGTAGGCATAAGAGGATTTACAGTAGAAATCAAGCGGACACTGCATCCCCTGCCAAAACCAATCCAGCAAATCAGACAGTATGGCGTTGGGATCTTCAACTGGCGCCAGAGTTTGTTGCTGCAGAGCAGTGTCCTCCCAGTTCAACATCAGGCTCTTTCCCGAATGCCCGTCCGGTTTAACCCGCTGAAACAACAAGTGCCGAATCCAGAAATCGACCTTATCTTTGGGGCGCGCCTTACCAAAACGGTACTGTAATTTTAGTTGGGGAAAAACATCCCCGAGTACTCCTGTTATTCGAAATCCGTTGACCTGAATATCAACCTCGCAATCCGGCAGCTGCTGCCGGTTCAATTGCTGCTGAATAGCGTTTCCAAACTCTCGAGCCTCCGAAGCTTTCTGCTGATACACTTGCTTGCCGCTCCATCCCTCGGGGAGCCAATCCCGAGACTGCATGACCTTCTCATAGCTTTCCAGCGGCTGCTCTTTCAAAAACTGCTCCAGCAATGCCTGCTCTACGCGATACTTATCAAGCCGTTCCAGAGCAAACAGTTCCCGATCTTCGGTGAGTACCTCCTCCTCATCTAGATAAATCCCCAACCGGTTTCGCAGCAAAAATTTAGCCGGATGCTGAAAGAAAGAAATCAAATTACCTATCGACAGCTTTTTCCAATCATCGTCCGGTTCCGGCAGCTCACCATCTATAAACGACTTAGATTCTCCACGATTCCCCACTAACCGCTGACCAATTTTTTGCTGTGATTGTGAATAAGAAAACAGCTGACCATCCATAAAATACCTCGGACTAAAGGCCTGCAGGCGATGCTCAGTGACCATGTCGCCGGATGACAATCCGTAGGAGTCTTCCAGGTAGTCCAGGAATTCAGCAAGAATGACCGAAGGCGGAAAATCGGCATCCTGGCGATTGCTCTGCCCTACATAACTAAAATACAGGATGCTGCGGGCAGAAATCAGGTTCTCCAGGAACAGGTATCGATCTTCTTCGGCCTGCACCGGATCTCCGGGCTGCGGATCCAAATGCATAAGATCAAACTCAATGGGGATGTTGGATCGAGGAAAAGCATCTTCATTCATCCCAATTATACCAATCATCTCAAAAGGGATACTCCGCATCGGCTTAAGCGAACTAAAGGTCACCCCGCGCCCCAGACGGCCACCGCCTGTCGTCTGCTCCTGGAGCTGTTCCTGCAGCCACAGCCGGACAACCTGAAAGGGAACACGGCCGTCAAATGCCGCTAAGTCAGCTTGCTCAGTTAACGTATTCAAGGCCTCCCGAATCTTCGAAATTTCCCAATAATAATCCCGGTTATCGGGGAGAAACCGGTCCGGTATTTTCGTCAATTCTTCCTTCCACCGAGATATTGATTTCTCCTTTCCAACCAAATCATTAATCTGAAATAAAGCCTGCATAAATCGCGAAAAGCGTCCGGCCAGGGCCGCATCATCAGAAGTTTCAATCTCCTCGTATGGAAAAATATCGTCAAATAAATGCTCCTCATCAGAATTCATAGTATAGCCCAGCAACATGCGCTGGAGTCCCGATTTCCAGGTAAAATGATCACTTTCCGGCAAATTCATCTGTTGCTTAAAGTTCCCGTCGATGCCCCAGCGAATTCTGTTATCCTCAACCCATTTCTCCAGTCGATTCAAATCATCATCACTAAAACCAAACACCTCACGAACAGGAACAGCATCCAACAGGTCAAACACATCCGTAATCTTGAATCGGCTACCGCACAACTCAAGAATCTTCAACAATGACTGGGTCGCCGGACGATCACCCTGAATGCCGCGATCGGCAATGCTATACGGAATTCCCGGCTGTCCCTCATCCGGTGCCTCAAATACCGCCTCAATCATTGGTGCATAGGTCTCTATATCCGGCGTCATAATAAGAATATCATCCGGATTGAGCCCGGGATTTTCATCCAGCACGGCCAGCAGCTGATCGTAGAGCACTTCCACTTCGCGCATGGGACTGTGGCAGGAATGCACCCGGATAGACGTATCCATGGGCGGCCCATCCGGCTCCGAATCCGAAGGCCGTTTATCTCGTACTAGATCCGACTGAACCTCATTAAAGACCGAAGAATTATCAGTATGATCCGTATTTTCGACCGACCGGTACTCAATCTCCGCCCGGGCAGGAAACAGCGACATAAAGGTGGTGCCCTGTTTGCCCAGCGACTGCAGCAATGGATTCCGAAAATTATCGCAGTCTTTGACACCGGGATCTATATTCAACTGATAAAAATCAACCGGAATAAGATCCGAGAGCTCGGTAAGAATGCGAACAGATACCTGCGGCAATGAAGATACCCCAAATACCGAAATGCGTTCAGGAAGGGGGTCTGTATCCAATTCCCGGCTCCTAATCTGATCCAATAATTTTTGCTGCAATCGAGCCCGGTGGATTTTATCTTCGTCATGCGATTTTTTCCAGTGATCGAAGAGCCGGTTCCACAGCTGCATCTGCCACCGTTCAGCCGGCCAGTCAGTTTTCAGCTCCTCTTTTTCCCATTGGCCAATCATTTCGGGACGATAAATGAGGTACTGGTCAAAAACATCCGCAATTTTTTCGCTGAGCTTCCAGCTGCGCAACACCTGTTGTTGTGGGTTCTCATCCCGTATATAATGCCGCAGGTTATCGAACTCATCCAGGAAAGTATCATCCTGGAAAAGTGTCATTAGTGTCCACGTCATGGGTCCCCGATCGGATGGCAAAGTCTGGGGAATATCATCGTCCATAAGACGAATAAGGCTCCAGATGCGCTCAGAGGGAAACTCAAACTTTAGGTTGGCAGATATCCCCTGCCGGCGGGCCATATGCAGCGACAGCCACTGCCCGATGCCGTGGTTCTGCACCACAAAAATTTCCGGCTCCAGCAGATTTTCCCGGGCATTATCATCCAGCTCTTCAAGCAATTGATCTGCTAGATCTTCTAATTTTGTGCTGTGATAAACGTTAAGCATTCAGCCTCACTCGATATGACATCCGTCGATTTCTAAGTGATATCAAAAACCGAAAAAAGCGCGTTAAAGTAAACCCCGGGTTGGGTATTTGTTCATAGTTATTAGGTACTTGTTATTGGTTATTCGTTATTTGTTGCGAGGGATCTTTATTCATAGCAATTATTGTTTGGGCGGTATCAACGATGAATGTGTCTCATAGGCAGGCCGTCATGTTATGTCAACATGTTATAGCACATGGCTGCACCATAATATGCCCCTATAATATTCGATTTTGCCCTTAACAGCCTTTTATACAACTTACGATCGTTGAACAATAATATTATTATGCAATCACCTAGTTGCGATAATCATAGGTTAGCCGTACTTCAACTTAATTTTAATCTAAATCGGGGTAAGTAGTTATGAAAAGAATAATTTCTTTGTGCGCTTTTTTAATTTTATTATCTGGCTGTGCAAGTGATTTCTATACTAACCTTCAGAATGAATCCGAAGGTGAAGAATATGGGAACTTAGCAGTCAAATTATCGGAACCTGTAAATGGTGTAAATGTGACTATTGACGGAGAGTTAATCGCAAGAGATAAAAATACTGAGTACATAAAAGTAGATAATGTACCTGTAGGTGAACGTTCCGTTAATGTTGATGCTACCAGTTCGGATTTAAAAAGTAACATAAATTTAGAGGAAACTGTTAACATTCAAACAAATGAAACGGAGACTTTGTTGGTACAAGTTCCACCTAAAAGTACAGGCTATTGGATTTATATGAGTCTAGCGTTACTGCCAACATTAATAATTGTTTACTAATCTCAGAAAAGTACGCCTAACCCGCGCATTAAGTGGGACGTGCCTCGCCGTTGGCTGTCAGTTTCGATTTGGTCAGTTTCCGTAGTACATTTTAAAACTAATTCAAGGCTGTTTTGCACGCCCCTTATGCGCAAGGTCGTTATACCACCAAATAGTCATTTTGAATAAAAAAATCATCATGTCTATTCTAAACAGAAAATACTGGAGAATACTTGAGCAATGGAGCCCTATCCTTTTTTATTTTGCAGGAATTATTTTTCTACTAAGCTCACTGCAAAATTTTATTGGTCCGATTCCTTACCTATCATTTTTGGGTTATATTCCTATTGGTAGTATTCTATCATTAATTGGTGTACTCAGTTTGTACCCAAATCTTTCAAAGAAAGCACCAAACTTGGCACGTGCTGGTTTTTTATTTTTGGTAGTTTCTGTAATTACTATCGTAAGTATTTCTATAATAAGCCCTTTGCTAAAACTTAATCCAGATCAATCTGTCATTCCAGATTTTATATTGCCTTTCTTTACTTATGGGCAGCTTACTACAGTTTTTCTCACTTATCTTTTATTTGGAGTTGCAGTATTTAAGTCAAGTTACTACACTCAAATTCTTGGATACTTATTGTTGCTACCTGCTTTATTAGTAGCTGGTGAGTTGCTAATCTTAAATCAACAAGCTCAAGGGAAAATTATTAAATGGTTTTTCATCACAGCGCTAAGTATACAGGCTTTGGATTCTTTGGGAATCGGGTATGTAATTTATAAACAAAGTGAAGCTGCACATACTAAAATTGATAGCGTTTATTCAAGAATAAAAGAGATGGTATAACCCGCGCATTAACGCGGATGCACCTCGCCTACTCTGCCCGTTTTGTTTTCTGAATGCCAACTAGTAAACTGTAATCGAATTTAAACTGTTCCGTGCGCCGGTTAAGCGCAAGGTCGTTATACTGCTTGATTTAAATTCAGCCCATTAATTACAATTTTAATCAAAAGTAAATTTTTTGAGGTTTTGTTTATGAATGTTCAACAAATCAAAGAACTATCATCGAGTTACATGAAAATTTGGAATGCTGGAGAGGAAAATTTGCTCAATGAATTTGCTGCTGATGATTTAATAGTTAACTACACACATTTTGAAAATACATATACCAGCATTTCTGAATACAAATCAATGCTACAACAAACCCATGAATTTTTTCCCGATTTAGAAATTACATTAGAAGAAATAATTCCAAGTGAAAATGGACATGGTGCCACAATACATTGGGAATACAATGGAACTCATAAAAATGGCAACTTATTTGGCGTTGACTCATCAGGAAAGAAAGTAACTGTACAGGGAATGACGTTGCTTAAATTTCAAAATGGAAAGGTTGTAGAAGAAAAAGGAATAGTAGATAATTTAAGCTTGATGATGCAATTAGGAGCAATAGGTTAAAAAAATGTTGCTTCAATTAATAGTTAATCGCAGTATAACCCGCGCATTATGTGGGACGTGCCTCGCCATCGTTTGGCGATTTCGATTTAGTCAGTTTACGTAGTACATTTTAAAATAAATTTAACGCGACTTTGCACGCCCCTTATGCGCAATGTCGTTAGGCGTAAATAGAGTACAACTAAAAATTAAGGACATATGTTCTTTGAATCTGACTTTCACGAAATATTTATTCCAGCATTTTTTGCAGTAGTATTATGCATGGTTGGTTATTATTACTGGCAGGGACAAAGAAAAAATGAATTAGAACAAGCAATCTCACTGCTTAAAGTCAATACTTTTGCTGTGGGTCTTTTAGCGATATTGCTATGGTTTTTGCTTCCTTCCACTCCCTCACTTAGTAGTTTTGGGTTCCCAGAAACAGTAAAAGAAATAGAATCTAAAGAACAGTTGCTCAACTATTTGCAGGAGTACAATCAAGCTATCGTTCGTATCACTCAAGTAGTATATTGGTTCATTTTTATTATTGTTTGGTGGTTTTTGGCTGCTGTCTATTCTGTTACAAAAGTACTTAACAACCAACAAGGCAAAGAATATTTTAAAACCGTAAAAGAGAAATTTTCCGCCTAACCCGCGCATTAAGTGGGACGTGCCTCGCCTATCCTGCCCGTTTTCATTTCTTTCTGCCAAATAGTAAACTGTAACCAAATTTACTCTGGCCTGTGCGCCGGTTATGCGCAAAGTCGTTATACAGAGTTAAGTTTATGAGCAATTTAAGTCTTTTAACAACGCAACTAATACTTCCTCTTCTCTTCATTTTATGGCTCTGGGGCCGCAGGCATTCAAGTCGGACCCATTGGGTACTGCAAGTTCTTGCCACTACATCGGTAGTATCTTTTTCTCTTGTTGTAGGAGCACAAGCTTGGACGAGTATTTACATAGGTAGCCTTTGGTTAATCTTGCTAATTGTTGCTTTTTTAAAATCATTTTTTAGGCTGTCTGAAAACTGGAAGGCCTTCAAATTAGGCGAAGGGTGGGAAGAAAAAATTTTTACAGTCACAAATATTTTAATTTGCATAATCTTTTTACCGTTGAACATCTATGCCTTTACAGGTTATTTCTCAGTTTCAGAATCGGTAGATTTAGGTTTCCCATTAAGAAACGGAGTTTATATTGTAGGTCACGGAGGTAGTAATCCATTAATCAACTATCATAATACAAATAATAGACAGCGGTATGCTCTTGATATCTCCAAGATCAATGCCTACGGAACTCGAGCTAAGGGCCTTTATCCCAAACAACTTAAATCGTATGCCGTTTATGGAGACACCGTTTATAGTCCATGTAAGGGAAAAATACAAAAAACGGTTTCCAATTTGGCAGACTATACGCCCCCAAAGCGTAATAAAGAGCATCCTGCTGGGAATCATGTTATTATTAAATGCGATGAAGTTCGCATTTTCTTAGCGCATTTGATGCAAAGAAGTATTGTTGTAGATAGCGGAAATGTGATCAATCAGGATGTTCCAATCGGACGTGTAGGAAATTCGGGAAACACATCAGAGCCTCATTTGCATATTCACGCCGTCCAAAACGAAAAAGGCATCCCCATTACTTTCAATGGCCGGTTTCTGGTTAGAAATAGTCTTATATGGAGGTAATCTTATAGAAACTCTTATAACCCGCGCATTAAGTTGGACGCACTTACCCTCCCTTGCTCTTTTTGATTTCTATGGTACAAATAGGAAACTAGAAATTGGCTTTCTTTTTATTCGCAACTCATACATCAGATCGTTAGATAGCTAAGTTGACAACCAGTAATAATAAAACGAACGTTCTATTTATTAAAAACAGCTCCCATTCTGATGTCACTAATATTCTATAAGTAAAGATAGAATCTAGGCTTGATGGAAAGTTCAGTTAAAAAAGTATAAAACCGTTACATCAGCATTGGCAATTCCATTTTTTCTGTGGACGATGGCCTTCACATTTACCGGCTTTATTCTATCGCAAGCAGATTCACCCATAACAGTGCCCTATGAGGTTGCTTGGTTTGCTCAGTTCAGTCTACTGTCACGGCTATCTTACTGGTGTGGACCAAGAAAGGTACAAGTAGCGGCAAAGAGCTAATAAGCCGGCTGATGCGCTGGCGTATTAATCCAACATGGTACGCCGTTGTGCTTTTTACGGCTCCCACTTTGGCTACTTTGGTCTTGTTGTTTAATTATATGTTAGGATTTGAAACCACAGAATGGGCTATACTCGGTTCATGGGCAGAACTGTGACAGCATATTGGGATATGCAAATTCAGGGACCGGAGGGCCCACTTCAGGTAATTGATAGTTATACACAGGTAAGCTCTTCGAAGATCACAGTAATTATAATCGTCGCATTTGCCATCGTAGCAGACGGCTTACCTGAGGAACCGGGATGGAGAGGATATGACTACCTAAAATCCAAGAACCCCATACTCCACTTGCCACGGGTAATCATCGCCCTATATGCGGCACTCTGACATATTGCTTTTCTGTCAATGGTAAGGAACACATTGTAGAGTCCATCGCTGAAAAAAGCCGCAGTTCAACTCAGTTCTTTTTAAGGATGTTCAACACTCCCATTCAAGAGAAAAAGTCTTACAGAAAATATTGCGAATATCTCTCAAACCTTTTGCTGAAGCAACAAAAAAAAGACCAATTAACAATGAAAATTCGCCTGTAGAGTGAAACCCAAGAATCCGAAAAAATACGTGGGATTCTCAAAGAGAATTATGCCAACATCCAAAAGAAAATCATGGGCTTCCTTGAAGAACACGCACCCAAGAACAAAGAGGAACAGAACGTTCCGTTGAAGAATCAGCCCGAATTATTATTGCCACTTACCAAGACCTGGTCTTGCAGATGATCCTGAATGAGAACGTAAGTCCAGCGAATTTCATGGGCTATTTGGCGTATTTATTTACAAATCACGATTCATTAAGAAAAATACTGTAACAATGCTTTATCCCAATTAGTATAATTTCAAAACAACTTACCAACAAATAATCTAACTGACATGAAATATTTAATATTTCTGTTTTCTCACTAATGTTTCACACTCCTAATCTCACACGATGGCACCATTAAAAATACAGCCTTAAACTATATTGAAGACTGTATACGGGAAATGTGGAGTGGATGGACGAAGCATCCACCCCAAAATCGCAAAACGATTAGTGGGTCAAAGTCCAAAGAATGGCAACTGGGTGGTCTCTGAGCAAGATGCCTAAACACTAATAAAGTATACTGAAAAAGGTGCTGGTACTCGAGTTCCAGAAAATAACCGACCAAAAGACTATCTGGAAAAGTAACTGATTGTACCTTACGAAGGTGGGGAAAATAGCCCGAGAATTTGTTTTACAAAATTGGTTGGCGGACATCAAAGCCTTGACTGTTGATGAAGACTGGAGCGGGCCAAAGTTTGTTAATCGCAAGAAAGACCGAAATTGATGAATTCTTTTATACAGAAAATTAAAAATAAGATATGGACACAGCTTCTCATCATTTATACGCGATACCTCATTGGCGGGGCTTTTGTCTTTGCCAGTATAATCAAGGTAAAAGGCAAACGGTTTACAACAGAAAGTGGGGCTGAGTATTCTATTGATACGGCTTGGCATTTATTTGAAACGATGTATCAGTCGGGACTATATTGGCAATTCTTGGGTATTAGTCAATTGGTCGCCGGCTTCCTGCTTATGACACAGCGTTACTCAAAGCTGGGAGCACTGCTGTTTTTACCAATTATCGGCAATATATTTGTGATCACACTCTCCTATTATTTTGCTTATACACCGGTTTTAACCGGCATGATGCTTGTTGCCAATTTGATGCTCGTCGCATGGGATTGGAATGAACTGAAGGTACTTTTTAACCGAACCCCAGTGATGAGTTCCGATAATAGACTTGAAAATAAACCTGTGTGGGAATGGACTGGTTTGGCGCTTTTTATATTTACGGCCATCTACCACGTAATTAACAATGGGCATGATATCAAATTCTGGAGTCTCATCTGTATCCTCATAGGATTGGTTGGTTTAGGAATCGGACTCTGGAAACACAAGATAAATGCCGACTCCATCTCTTTAGGCAAATAGTCTTTCCTGTTATTATCACACAAAACGAAACATGGGAAAGTGAAGATGCCTTTCTCAATTATTGCGTGCTCTATATTTTCTGTTTCCGCCACTGTCCTTATCCCCCGATATCAGTTGTTAGAGCACTTGGCCACCGACTTTACGGGGCCGTCAAAGCTGCCAAAGAGATCTTGCAACAATCGGCAGCTGGTGGGTAGGTTGGCCTCCCTAATTACTTTTACGTAGCCATTAATTGCTACATTTACCATACCATTAGTATGAAGAGCGATTCCTCTGTAAGTCATGAGGTCTTCCTTGGATCAGTTATAGTTGATTATCGCTAATCTAAGTGCCCCCCGAATGCTCAGGCTTTTTAGAAAGATCTCGCGCATTAACACAGCAAGTCACGCCATCTGCTTGCCTCCCTTTCATTTATTAGCTAATCTATCATTTTCAAATTAATTCGAGATTCTTGCGTCTGCCCCTTATGCCAAGGTCGTTAGTCCATCACTTATAAGCTGGAAAGAGATTGTTTAAGTTGACGGACAGCACGGTGAGCACTTTCAACCACGCCATCCATATAACCTGGAAATTCTGTTGCGGTTTCTGATCCTGCAATGAGTAACCGTTTATCAAGAAAAGCTTTTTGGAATATGGCGTGACCGTTGTGTTGATGTGGTACAATAGGTTGTTCGTAATTGCTGTAGGAAAAGGGCTCTTTTTGCCAAACCAATTCCCGATATGATTGGTAGCTGTCAACCTTCCCGCCGTAGAATCGGCGGAGTTGTTCAATGACTAATTGCTTTCGCTCTTCACGAGATACAGCTTGATAATCATTATTCATAAATCCCTTTAAGGCGTATTGGTTATCAGTTGAGTGATCATACATTTCACTAACAGGGCCCACATTGCTAAAGATCGTCCCGCTTGAATCTGTATTTCGCCAAAAAGGTTCATCAAAGGTGAGAGCGACTTTGATGGATTCCGCCATCCAGGTATGTGTTTGGGAGGCAATATGCGTAAGCTCCTCAGGTAGAGAAGGAGAAAAATCAACATTATCGACCAAAAGTTTAGGTGGGAGTGTGCTAATTGCGACATCAGCCTTGAAAAGGTCATTTTCTGTCTCAATTACTAACTTTGTATCGGTTTGCCGAATGGTTTGTACCGCTTGGTCTATATGAATTTGTCTTTGGTCAAGCCCCTCTTCCAATGTTTGGATTACGTTGTCCGTTCCACCTGCAATTCGGTAACTCGGTTCTTCGTTTGGTGGTAAATCAACAAGCTGTGGCGGTGAAACTGACATAGGCTCGTAGTATCCTTTGTCTCCCATATATTGCTGGTAAATATCGATACCTAGATCATCTAATAAATCCAGTAAATGACGATGCTTTTTCCCCAGCCAAGTAGCTCCCATCTCTATGGGAGGTTCATCATCTGATCTCAATGTATATATACGTCCCCCCAGCCGATTTCTTGCTTCTATAATTTGAGGTCTTAATCCTTCTTTTTGGAGTAAATAAGCGATGAGCAGACCAGAAAAGCCGCCTCCGATAATGACAATATTAGAAGTTTTCATAACAGTGTTAAGTGACGAGCATTAAAGAGAATGAAAGGTATAGATTCGGAGGTGTTGGCACAAACCTGGCCGTGAATGGCTAACCCGAACATTAAGCGGCCAGGGCTTGCCACTTTCTGGCTTTTCCCTTTTCGTTCGTTATTCACCAGCTCAACATTCATTCACGTGCCCACTTATACGCAAGGTCGTTAGGTGTTTAACGTACGTTTTGAGCAATTGGACTATTTAAGAAGAAATAGAAATAGGTACAATTGTCTTTTATCAGAGATCTTTATTTCAGCAGTCAAGTTAGAAGGATATTAATCTAAAATGCTACCAACAAAACTCAGAAAGAGCCTTAGTTATTTGCTCCTTTATAGCCGGAATGCAACCAGATATAAGCCTCTCTTAACAGTAACAGAGCGGTAGAAATGCCTATCACTACATAAAGAGTTGTCGGCTCGGAACTGTAAATGTCATAGATCAAAATACTCATTGCGAAGGCACAACCCAGAGATCCTGATATTGGAAGAAATCGTTTCCATCCTTCAAATACCTCGTATTTGTAACCCATAAAATTAACAATGGAAAACACGAAGAGAAATACCAGGCTCGAAAAGGCGGTTATCTGTTCGAGATTCCCATAAAATTGTACTACGATCGCCAGTACTGCTATAAGCAGGGCGAAATATACCGGCATCCCCGCTCGCTTCAGGTCAGTCAGTTGATCAGGAAGTTGCCCGTCATCGGCGATTCGCTTGGCTAGTCTTGAGATGGCAAAGATGGTAGCCAATATTGCAGATGCTGTTGAGAAGACAGCCGCAACCAAAACGATTATAATGCCTGTCTGTCCCAATACGGGCTTGGCCAGCATCGCCAAAGCCGTCTCTTTGTGCTCGGCAATAATGCTGGGGGTCAATGAACCCGTAATAACAAATGCTATTAACATATAGATACATATAACGGCCGTAATTGAAATGATAATAGCTCTCGGGAGATTAGTTTTGTGATTTTCTATGGTATTATAGTCATATGTCAACAATTGAAATCCTTCATAGGCTACAAAAACCAGTGCTCCAGCCTGTATGATATTACCGACACCTTGATTGACAATGGGATAGATCTTATCCGGGTGGACTGTCATAAATCCAATACCAATCAAACCGGCCAGGATGACTATCTTGGTGTAAACGAGAAGGTCTTCCGAGATTCCCGACTCCCGGACACCCGATAAATTAAGAATAGTTATGAATATTACTACGGTGCTACCCAACCAGAAGTTCGGACCGGAACCAAAGCCCAAAAGGCGACCAGCATAGGACCCGAAAGTGTAGGCATACAGGCTAATTGTAAATACATAACCTAATATTAAAAACCAGCTAATTGTCCCGGCAAAACGGAAACTGGTAATATGTTCCATAAAAATGAAACTCCCGCCCGCCTCATCAAATTTGATCGTAAGCTTGCCGTAAACGAGACCCGTAATCAAGGCCAATATTCCTCCAATCCCCAGACTGATGAATGCTGCATTCCCGGAAGTCATCATAGCCTCTCCCAGTACGGCAAAAATACCTCCGCCGACCATCCCACCAATGGCCATTCCACAAGCGTCAAATAGTGACAGCTTATCTTTAGAGGGCATTTTAAATTGTCATGTTAAATTAATTTGTAATAATTGACGGAAAAAAATATTTCAACAAGAAAGACAAACGCAAAAAAACCTGATCCGAAAAATATGGAACTAATACCGCAGGTGAATAGTTTACGCCGATAGGTAAATTTCAGAAAATGGCGGTATTGAAAAAATCTGAATTACATTAATAAAAAATTTTAGAGGATAAATATGAGTAACAGAGACAAATATATTGACAAGCTTACAGAAAAACTTAAAGAATGGGATGCCGAACTTGATAAGCTTGAAGCCAAGGCTGACCAGTCCAAAGGTGAAGTAGAAGACGATATCAAAAAACAGATTAACGAGCTCAAGAAAAAAAGAAAAGAAGTTTCAAAGCAGTTAGATTCTGTAAAGGATGCATCTGATGATGCCTGGGAAGACTTAAAAGATGGATTAGACGAAAGCTGGGATGCTCTGTCATCGGCTTTTGAGAAAGCTAAATCTCGGTTCAACTGAGATAATTATAATTTTATTTATAGAATATAATGAACCAGGCGTTATTGCCCGGTTTTTTGTTAATCCAAAAATCGAATACAGATTATGAAAAGATACGCTACAACAATTATTACATTAATTTTTCTATTAATCGGGTCTTATAGTGTTAAAGCGCAATCATTTGATGATGAACCACTATATGACAAGCTTAAAAAGAATTTCCAGAAGGAGTACTTTAGTGTTGGATCTTTAGTACAGTTTGTAGGAGACTTTCAACCGGAACGTAATATGGGTGGAAATAATGGTTTTTCAATTGCCAACCTGCGATTAAACGTTTCGGGGGATCTGGATAATGGGTTTGGTTACCTGGTACAAACCAAATTTGACACATCACCTACCATACTCGATGCAAAAGCTTATTGGAAGTACTCTGAAGGATTTCAGATAGATGCTGGTTTATTCAAGTCTCCATTCAGTTACGAATTGCTAACCGGTGCCGCTGCCATTGATTTTGTTAACCGTTCCAGGGTGGTTAGCAGTCTCGCTCCTTCACGCCAAATAGGAGTACAGGTAAGTGGCTGGTTACTGCCCAATACCATTCACTACGCTGCCGGTGCTTTTAACGGGAACGGATTTGGGGGGAATTCCAATGATAATAATAATTTTCTCTATTCCGGAAGGTTGGAATACCATATGCAATCATCCCCCAATAATAACCTGGTTCTAGGTGTCAACGGAGCGATAAGCGAAGATGATAATATTTCGCTAAGTGGAATTACTAATAATTTTGATGGTACTCGCTCTCTGGGTGGTGCAGATGCCCGGTGGACTATTAATAAGTTTATGGTGAGCAGTGAATTTATCTACAGTAGCTTGGAAACCACTAATAGTGATTTTAATCCTTTTGGTTTTCATGCAACAGCAGGTTATATGGCCGGCTCAAAAACCCAGATTTTGCTTCGTTGGGATCAGTTTGATGCTGACGGCACTGGTCCGGATACGGAATCCGTTATCGCAGGCTTAAATATTTGGCCAACTCAGGTTTCTGAAATTCAGTTCAACTATATTTTGCCAACCAATGAAAGCATAGAGTTTTCGCAGATACTCATCAATTTCCAGATAGGATTCTAAAATGAAGTAGGTATTGATTCTTTTTTCTATCTGCTGCTCCTATTCTTGGGTGGTAACTCCGAAATCGTTGGCCAAGATTCTGAAAAAGAACCCTGTATTTTAAACCGGGAGGAAACTACTGGCGACTGGGGCACTTTAGGTGCCCCGGTCAACAGTTATGGCAAATCGTACTGAGCATTAATGTTATTTCTGGCAGGCTTCAATCTAATCGGGTGGTTTTCACATCTTTGTTATTTTATTGTTTCAATCACTTCCCCATCCTCATACCGCTCTTGCTTGATGATATTTCCATCTTTGTCATATTCAGTCATCAGCCCCTGGTATACCTGGTCACCAGTGTAAGAAACTTCAACTGAAAGTTGTCCATTATCATGCCACAAGCGAATATGACCCATTCCGTCTTCACTTTTGGTAGGAAAAATATCTTTATATACTAAGGTATCATTGACATACATTTCCTGCATTTTAGGGAAGTTCTGATATAAACCATTCTTTATTCGATAAGTATCCCCATCTTCATATTGGACAGAACCGGTATTTATCCCGTCTTCGAAATACATTTCCATATGTAGACTGTCATTTTCGGTGTAATAAATCTTTTGGGTTCCCGTGAAAGGCTCTCCGGAAGAAGTATAATGAGTGGCAATAGGCTTCCCAAGCTCTTCAGAGCGGTTGCTATCAAAATGTAGTTCCACATCACTGTAGGTTGTCTGAGAATGCTGTGCAGTGTCTTCTCGCTCCTTACTGCAAAATGTAAACGTGAGCAAGGCCAGGATGGGCACCAGCACTGCAGTCTTTGAACCGAACCGGAAGCGTGAATACGATCGAAACATCATTTGCAGCCGCTTTTTGGTGAGTGAGAAGTTGATACTACTGGTTAGGTTCAGAGATTTATTTCCAGCGCAGGCACGGATCAGCATATTTTGATAGTCACTTGGCGATGAAATCTTACTCACTATGGATTCATCCGCTATAAACTCATGGTTTAATTGAATAGCACGTTTGTATAAATACATGAATGGATTAAACCAAAAAATAACTTTCAAAAACTCGACAAATAGAACATCCAAAGTATGGAACTGGCGCACATGCGTCAGTTCATGATCCAGGATTTTAGGTCCAATCTCTCCATTTTCAAATTGTTCTTTTCCAAGGAAAATAAACCTGAAAAATGACTGTGGGGTGATGGACTTATCCAGTAAGACCAAAGTGGCAGCACCTGTTTTTTGGTGATTTCCAACCTTTATTTTATGCCGGATTTCTAATAATCCTCCTGCAAACCGGATCAAAAGAAATAGAGTGACCAATCCATATAAACCAAACAATATATCTGTAGCACTTATAGCTCCTCCTGTTTCTGCAGGTGTAGCTGGAGCTGTTTCAGTGTTGGTTAAGGGAGCAGGCTCAGAGACTATTGCTGATTCAACTGAATTGCTTATTGCCTCAGCAGGGACATTAACAGCTTGTTCCATTTGCTGCATCTTGATTCCGGCAATGTCCTGTTCGGGGTAAATTTCAAAAGTAGTCAATGGTGCCGTAAGCCCGAAGAGTAAAGAAAAAAGTAAAAAGAACCGGTTAAAGTAGTGCGTTTTTTCATTTTCTAACAATAGCTTATAAATCCCGAAAAGTAACCCAAGCAGTAGCGTAGATTTCACTAAATAGATGATCATTGGTTTTTCCTCTCTATTTCTTTTTCAACAATAGTTTTTAATTCTTCCAATTCCTCCTCAGAAAGCTCGGTTTCTGACGTAAAGAAAGAGGCAAACTGGGCGGCTGAATTATTAAAAAACTTCTTGATGAGCCCGTTTACATGTTTCGAAAAATAATCTGATTTCTCAACCAGCGGATAATATTGCCGCGATCGCCCCATCTGTTCATAATCCACAAAACCTTTCTTAGTCATCCGTTTGAGCAGAGTTGCTACCGTTGAAGGAGCAGGCTTGGGCTCAGGGTATAACTCTAGCAGGTCTTTCATGAACGCTTTTTCCAGTTTCCACAAATACTGCATCAGTTCTTCTTCTTTTTGAGAAAGATCCATATACTTCTACATGTTTAGAATTGTTTCTACAAATGTAGAAATTGAAACAGAATTTTCAAAACGGATTGCGATCCCCTATATAAATTTAATTTTACCTACCAAAGACTTTTAAAAAAATTTCTTATTACACTTTCAGCATTTTTTCTGCTGATCTCTTAATCGTAACAAAAAAGAGTTCGATATACTTTAATATCCTTCGCATTGGTAAACCGACAGCGGTCGGGATAAGCAGTGCCTTTCGATCGATTGCCCGTTTTGCATTGCTCCATTTCTGTAGTACATTTTGTTGCTAATTTAACATGCGGCTGCACGCCGGTTAAGTGGTACACCTACGTAGCTTTAACTTCGGTCTCTTACACTCCATAACTTCAGCGACGGGACGCATAGTGGGTCGCATAGTACTTTATACTTCAATTTAAATACTAAAGCTATAGAGAAACTGATAAACCATATCGAAGAGACTGTTTCACTCGATAATTCTGACCGCTCTTTAATTCAGAAGCATTTTAAAAGTAAAGAACTGAAAAAAGACGAGATCCTTTTGTTCAAAGGAGACGTCTCCAGACACATGCGATTCATAGCAGACGGGTGTTTGAAATGCTATCATATTGACGAAGATGGCAATGAACAAATATTGCAGTTTGGTATTGAGGGGTGGTGGATTAATGATTTATATAGCTATCTGACCCAAACACCGGCTAAATACTTTGTTCAAGCTATTGAAGACAGTTGTGTTCTTCAGATTAAGCGACATTCCTTGGAGGAACTTTACAAACAAATTCCTACCATTGAACGATTTTTCCGAATTAAAATTCAAAATGCCTATGTCGCCTTGCTGGATCGTACCATTCATAATATGAGTAAACCTGCCAAACAGCGGTATCTCGATTTCCGCACCTCTTACCCCAACATTGAACAGCGGGTACCGCAGTATATGGTAGCATCCTATTTGGGTATTACACCAGAGTTTCTAAGTTCTATCCGTAATGAAATAACAAATTCGTAATTTCTTAAGATACCTTAAGTCCTTTCTCTCTGCCTCTTTACATGTTAGTGCTGTAATAAAGTCCAATCAAAAACCAGCACTATGAATAATCACATTATCGCATTTGCGGGAAGTAACAGTTCAAACTCGATTAATGCGCAACTAACAAAAGCAGCAATCAATAACATATCCATAGAGGATGTAAATTATGTTGATCTCAGAAATATGGACATCCCAATGTATCGAAAGGAATTAGAAAACCAACAAGGTATTCCACAGCCCATTAAGAATTTATATCAGAAAATGACAAAAGCGGAAGGGTTTATCGTGGCTTCCCCTGAACATAACGGTCTGTTACCTGCTTTCTTTAAAAATATAATTGATTGGCTGACTCGTATAGATCAAGAAATATTCATGAATAAACCAGTACTCTTGCTAAGTGCCTCTCCAGGAGATAACGGTGGAGCAACTAATCTATCAATACTCTCAGATCTTATGCCATTTTGGGGCGCTGAAGTAGTAGATACGTATTCACTTGGTAAGTATAACGAACATTTCGACAATGAATCTCAATCTATTGTCAATCAAAAAGAACTAAAGAAGTTATCAACTGTCATTGAACATTTCGAAGAAGTGATAACAAAACCTTTAGCACATTAACGTTGAACTCTACCGCCCATTAAGTGGCTCCCAAAAGGTTGGAACAGGCAGCGCCTCGTAGCCACCCCTACGTGCAAGAATTCGGGGCGCAGGCCACTGTTATCTTATTTTGAGGATCTTCTTTTGTGTTGTTGATTCAACGCTAAACCGTGTGCCCATTAATCTACAAGGTCGTTAGGGGTACAAAGATCACCCAGTGCAAGTCTGAAGTGGCAGCTGTGTCCAATCTGGTCAAAGTTTTCAGTTTACTTATTCTCTACGCCGTTGAAATAATCCATCCATATGCTGGTAGTTGATAACATCACTTCTCGTCAGTCCTTTTAATATGCAAACTGCCAGTCATTGAAAAAGCTGCTGCAATTTTAACAGTAAATCCGGTTCGATTAGTGGTCCGGACAAAGAAAATTTAACAAAACTTGAAAAGAAACTTTTAAACAAAGAGTAATTGTCAGAATAAAATTTCAACTAGCTAGGTGCATCAATATTTAATCGACACTGTAAGATCACCATTTGCTGTTGAACTAACTTATTTTATAGCTTTATTAACTATGTGCTAGACACTCAATGCCTCGGAATTCGCATTGTAAACGTTGACCCAACATCTAATGTACTCTCGATAATAATCTCACCTTCTTGTAATTCAACTAAATGGTGACAAAGTTTAAGACCAATTCCACTCCCCTTTTCACCTTTTGTACCGCGTGTGTTTGGATGTTCTGAACTAAAAAGCTTTTCCTGTGTTTCCTCAGTCATTCCGGCCCCTTCGTCTTGCACAGATATTTCCCAATGGTCGTTACTACATGAACAGGTTATTTGTATTTCATCACCGGCAGAAGAAAATTTAATTGCGTTGCTTATAAAATTACGGATAACTGTTTTGACCATTTGTTCATCCGTTTCTACAAGCAATTCCTCATTCCCGCAGTCATAGGTAAGATCAATACCTTTTTTCTCAGCGGTGGGACCTAATAATTCTTTTATATCATTTACTGTTTCATGAACGGAGATCTCTTCAATGGTCAGCTCAAAACCTTCTGTTTGAAACTGTGCCCAACGAGATAAATCTTCAAGCATTCCTCCCATTTGTATAGCGGACCGATTAATATGGGAAAGATATTGCTTCAGCTCTGGATCTATATCAACATTTTCAAGATCTGACAAAATAACTTCAGAAAACCCGATAATACTGGTTAACGGCGTTTTTAAATCATGCCCGAGAACCGAGTAAATTTTGTTGGTTGTCTCATTTAGCTTTTCAAGAGCCTGATTTCGCTCTCGAAGGGCCTCTTCCATCTCTTTCCGTTTTGTAAGGTCCTTAAAAACGCCATAAACTTTATAAACGTTGCCTTCTTCATCTTGTTCGACCTTGCCAATAGCTCTTATCCACTTCCGATTACCCTTGGCAGTAATAATAGGTAGCTCCATGTCATACCCTATTCCTTCTTCAACAGCTCTTGTTACAGCTTCTTGAATCTGATGCCGGGAACCAGGAGAATAAAAATCTATTGCTTCTTCTATATCAATTTCTTTACTCACAGGTAATTCATGAATCCGATATACCTCATCGGTCCAGTATAGATGATCATTATTAACATCGTATTCCCAGCCTCCTACTTCGGCCAATTTATTTGTTTCTTGTAGTAAGAGCTCCAACTTTTTTCGGTCCGTAATATCTCGTGACCCGGTACGCAGTTTGACAACCTCTCCTTGTTGGTTTGTTATCGGCTCTGTTGAAGTTTCAAACCAGATATATGTCCCATCCTTTCGTTTTATCCGGTATTGTATACTGGTGATTTTTTGATTTGATTTAGCTAGGCTATGAGATTGTGCTTCAACCTTTTCTAAATCATCCGGATGAAAAAGGGTATATGGGTTTACGCCAATTAATTCATCCGGCGTATATCCAAGAATATCAGTCACTGAAGGGGACACATATTCATAGGTCCCATCCGGCTTATGCAAGCAAACCAAATCTGCTGAGTGTTCAGAAATAAGCCGAAATTTTTCCCGGCTTTCACGAAGCTTGGTTTCCGTCTTCTTTCGCTCTATCATGGCACTCAACCACTCAGCAAATAAACGAAGCATATCTTTATCAGCCTTGGTAAATGGCTCCGTTCTTGGACTTGTGGATGAAAAGTTTATTGTGCCAAACCGATTGCCGTTAGCAGATAGTGGAATTCCAATATAAGATTCCAGCTCAAACTGCTCATAACACGGATGACCTTCATAAGCAGACTCTGTCATGTGTTCGATACCGACAACGCCATCAGCATTATACGTTATATCACAATAGGTGTTTGCAAGATCAAATTGTATACCTTTTTCCAAATCACTGTCCTGCGGATAGAAATATTCAATCGTATAATCATTACCGGATATGCGACTAATAATTCCGACCTCAAGGTTTAAAACCTTGGTCATCTTTTTTAACGATTCTTCAATTGCTTCCTCAATGGTTTCATGAGTCCCGGTCGTTATTTC
Organism: Fodinibius salinus; assembly: GCF_008124865.1. Classification (NCBI taxonomy): domain Bacteria; kingdom Pseudomonadati; phylum Balneolota; class Balneolia; order Balneolales; family Balneolaceae; genus Fodinibius; species Fodinibius salinus. The sequence goes on from NZ_VNHY01000001.1 coordinate 712,740, forward strand.
GACCAGCAGTTGAAGCCGTTCCGAAAGCTTTTGGAGCTCATGTTTTCTTTTTTTCTGAGTAGTAAGATCCCGGGTAATGCCCAAATAGCCGATCGTGTTACCTTCATCACCCTTTACAACACTTCCGACCGTTTCTGCAGGAAAGACCGTTCCATCTTTGCGCTTATAATCTAATTCATATATAACTGAATTAATATCAGAGGTGGGATTATATTTGGTTTGTCCTGTTTGTTTGAAATCCTCTTCTGAAGCATATAGCATTTTTGTTTTTTGGCCGATTACCTCCTGCTCACTAAAACCAAAAATGGTTTCGAAAGTACTATTTACCGAACGGATATTTCGCTCTTTATCTGCTATAACTATAGCATCCGGGATAGAGTTAAAAACCGATTGCAAAAAATTGGAATCAATATTACTCATATAAAATTCAGCCCTTGGAAGATATTACTATATGTTTAAAGGATAATAACGAATCTAAAATTAAAAACGGACTTATTAAAAAATAGTTACTACGGTTACTAATTTAGGGGCTTATAACAAACATAAAGATGCAATTATCATATCATTTTGTTCATTTTAATATTTTCTGCACTCATCTGAAAACCGGTATCATAACTATCGCATTAGCACGTCAAGGTCTGCCCCTTTTGGCTTTTTAGCTTTCCATTCGTTATTTAACAACTCAACATAATTCGTGCCGTCCTTATGTAAACGATATAGTAAGCCGTAAAGTCGTTACAGAGCTGAATTTATGATTAAGTCGTTTAAGTTTTTTTAAAAAATGAAACGCATTCATCTATTTGAATTTGAAGATTTTGCTTGGTTCCCAGACTGGTTGCGTAGATGCATCATGCGATTGATCGCAGTTATGCACGATTTACTCGGAACAAGTCATAAAATTGCTAAATTAATTGCCAACCCACTTCGAGACTCTTATTCATCAACTATTCTGGATCTATGTTCGGGAAGCGGGGGACCAATGCCTGAAGTTCTTCAGATTCTTCATGATAAATATGATATGCACAACATCAGTTTAACGTTAACAGACCTTTATCCCGACCTTAAAAGAGCAGATGTTCTGAATAGTCAAGACGCAAATAATATCACCTATCTGACAAGCCCCACTAATGCTACTCAAATTGATGGCGAAATGAGCGGATTCAGAACGATGATTGGAAGCTTTCATCATATGAAACCAACAGAAGCAAGAAAGATATTAGCATCCGTTCAAAATAACGGCCTGCCTATCTTTATCTTTGAAGTTAGCGATAATAGCACACCTATTGGGCTTTGGTGGATCGTATTTCCTATTAACTTTATCATGACTTTTTTTATTACTCCTATGGTAAGGCCCATGACTTGGCAACAACTTATTTTTACCTACATTATTCCTATTGTCCCAATCTGTTTTGGATGGGATGGAGCCGTTTCAAATGCAAGAACATATACTCTCAATGATTTAGACGAACTGTTAAGTGACATCGAATCTCATAATTATAAGTGGGAAAAAGGGACCATTGAAGGAAAAACCAGTCAGATTTATTTACTCGGTCTCCCAAATTGAACACTATGTTATCACTCGCACTCTATAATCCGCCTTATCAAGATATGCCCTGCATCAACTGCCCGTTTTGCATTGCTCAATTTCTGTAGTACATTTTTTTATCAACGCTGGGCTGCACACTCGTTAAACGCAATATTATTAGGCGTAAGCAATCATCAAATTATAAATTCAAATAGCAATGACTGTTCAGGATTTAGAAACTTTTTACGACTATAACTATTGGGCAAATAAAAAAATATTGCCCACGATTTCCCAGCTCACAACTGAAGAATTTACCCAGCCTGTTGCTGGAGGATACGGTTCTATCAGAAATACAATGGTTCATCTGCTTAGCACCGAGTGGGGCTGGCTTAGTCGTTGTGGTGGCCACCCGCGTGGGGCAAGCCTTAAAGCTGAGGATTACCCCACAGTTGAACCACTGCTTAAAGACTGGAAAAAAGTTGAACGTTATATGCGCGAATTTTTGTCTCAATTAGAAGATGAGGAGCTAAATCATACGATTGAATATCGTGGTGAAGGCGACAAAAAACGTGCAATGCCTTTGGGAGAATTACTTCACCATTCGATTATTCATGGAGCCCACCATCGAGGACAGGTTGCTATATTACTGCGGGAACTCGGATATGCCCCGGGGAGTTTTGATATTCTTTTTTATTATGCAGAAAAACACGGTGTCCCGGCATGGTAACCATTTTTAAACTCTAATATGAAACATCCACTGACCTTTTATATAATTTGTCTTTTGGCTGTTTCTTGTCAAGAAGAAGTGCCTGTTAAAGGATTCTATACCGGAGGATGGGAATGGAGTCAATTTGAACCTTGTAACAATTTAGACGAACAGTGGTGGGTAACTGGGGATACCGTATTTTTTAACAAATATGATTCATTAGTAAAGGCGAAGGGAGATAACAGCAACCTTGGTCCTTATGTCTATTTAGAAGTTCAAGGAACCAAGAGTCAGGAAGGGACTTATGGTCATCTAGGCGAATATATCAGAGAGTTTGAAATCACACGAGTTGATTCCATTGAATATCAAAAAGAAATACAAATGGGAAATCAGAAGATTAAAGAAAAGTTTTGTACAGAAATGTAGCGGTTCTATAACCAGCACTTCAAACGGACAAGCCGCGCCAAATCTTGCCCCCATCCTATTTTTTAGCTAACCTTTCGGTAGTAATCAATTTCAAAACATTGGCGTACCCCATGTACGCAAGGTTGTTATATGGCTTATTTTTTGCTCAATCCTCAAACGTCTGAAAATTATGAAAACAATATTCGATCAAGCAACAAGGGATGAATTAATCAATAGAATCAATTCTCTTAATAAAAATAGTGAGGCACAATGGGGTAAAATGAATATTAAACAGATGATAAGACATTGTATATAATGTGGGACGAAGTGACATTAGGCAAGAGAACGGTCAAACAACTATTCTTGAGCAGATTATTTGGCAAGATGATTCTAAAAGGATTTGTAAAAGATGATAGCCCACTGAAACGATATTTACCTGCAGTTGATGGAATTAAAGTAAAATAAACTATTTACAATGATTTCAATTCCGAAAAAAAAGAAGTGGATTTCCTTAATTAAAAAATATCCACGATTATCAGATCACGACTTTGAACTACCATTTTCGGAAAAGTAACAAAAGAGCAAGCCGGCTATTTAGCTTATAAACACCCAGATCATCATCTAAGGCAGTTTAATGTATGAATCAGTAATAACGCCATATAACCGGAGTGTTAACCGTAGATACCGATCCATAGGCGCAGTGTAAGATCGTTACACGGTCCAACATATCACATTCATCTACTTTAAAATGACAACATCAAAGCCAACATATAGAGAATATGAAGAGCGAAGGCTTGGACATTCAGTTAATCAGTTAGCTGGTATCGCGTCCATGTTTCGACGCTCTTTCGGCTCGTCAACATTTGCTGGTTTTTGGCGTTATTGGAATCCCTTTTTCAGCTATTACCTTTATTATTATTGCTACAAACCATTAGCAAAGTTCTTGCCTCGCTCTTTGGTAGTTGTATGTACATTTATTGTGAGTGGAGCCATTCATGATCTTTTTGCAAGTATCATACTGCTCGATGGGTACATACTTTTTTCACCGGTCTTTGCTTTTTGGGGATTGTTAGTTGTTATTGAAGAAGCCTTTGCCATAACCTTTTCATGGGCTCACTTTTGGGTTCGTGTTAGTATCTATGCTTTTATAATCATTGGAACTATCACAATGGGGTTGAAAATCCGCTCACTGTTAGCATAGAGCAAGCGCCATATAAGCAATTTCACTGGTTAGTAACGGACTTCAGATAATTCCGAATGCGCTGGGCGTTAACGCCGATATCCCCTTTTCCGATGCGGGATACTGAACGGATATCAATTTTAGTCTTGTTTTGAGTCTTTGCTGTATCCACGCGAATTACAATATCATCTTTAAATCCAAACCAAGGAAGTTTATCAACAGCTTCAATTCGTCCTGCTGATTTATCTGAGGTCACGACCTGCTCCCAGGGCATCCGTTTTGCTGCTGCCAGCGCACGAGCATAGGCATCATCATATCCCATATCCAAATAGAGTGGCTGAATATCCGGATAATGCTCTCGCTGGATATCGGCCTTCTCCTGATCACCATAGGTAGTATCGTTGGGAGCATCGGCCCGCAGCGGAACAATCGCTTCAAATGTAGGCGGATGTTCGATATCGGTACTGATATCGTGGATAGGCGGATACTTCTGCACTTCATTAAGCCAGTATATGGCCGTTCCCATCACCGACAATCCAAGTAAAAAACCGATCAAAGCTACAACAACTCCTCTTTTTTGGGGATTCCTCCACTTCAAGAATCCAAAGAAGAATCCCAGCGAAAAGCCCATCAGTCCCAGCATCGTGCTCAGCGGCATGATCCACGTAAAGGCGGTGCCCAGCTCCCACCAGCTCCACTGATATCCATAGCCCGTGCCCACGAAAAACAAGGCCGATATTACGCCAAACATCAGGCTGGCAAGTGCCCACCTCGATATTCTTACTTTAGCTGTAGCACCGGAGCTTGATAACAAATTGTTGATATACTCAATGGTGTTTAACATAAATGGAAAATAAAATTATGATCAATATTTTTGTTGGAATCTTAAAAGTGATCTCATATCAAGTATAGAACTGCCTTGGCACCCAAAGAAATATAGCCGTAATTTTTAGCACTCTCATATAATATCCGCTACAAAATTCGGGAGTGCAAAACAGCTTTGATGGATATCCTCATTATAGTAATTTAGCTTGCTTCCAAAAGTTGGGAGCCCCTGCTCTACCCTTTGCATGGCTTGTTGGCTAAGTGGATTGGCACCTTTGCTGGCAAAAGCAAACGACCACATGCCCGCAGGATAAAGCGGAATATAAGCCAGATATATTTTTGAGACCTCATAGATATCATCCAGTGCAGCAAACACTTGCTTCATGCTTTTATGATAATCCTGAACCCATGGACTTTCGGTCTGGGCAGTCAGCACACCATTATCTTTCAATCCGTCATAGCATGCCTGCATAAAATCTGTTTTAAACAACCCTTCAGCCGGACCCAAGGGATCTGAACCGTCAATAATAATCACATCGTAGGGATCCTCGATATTTTTAACAAATTCGATGCCGTCTTCAATCAGAACATTTAGCTTGGGGTTTCCCCAGTCTCCCACATCCGGCAAAAACTCTTTTGATGTACGAATCACCACCTCATCAATTTCAACCATATCTACCTGCTGTACTGATTGGTGACGCATTACTTCACGAGCCGTGCCGCCGTCTCCTCCCCCTACAATAAGCACCTGCTCGGGATGGGGATGCGAAAAAAGTGCCACATGAGTCAGCATCTCATGATAGACAAACTCATCCTTTTCTGAGAGCATGACCATCCCGTCTATCGCCATCATCCTTCCCCAGGTATCAGTTTCTAATATCTCCACCTTTTGATATGGAGTCTGCTCAGAAAAAAGTACCTTCTGCACACCAACTGTTAGGCCTGTTCGACCATTGTAAAACTCATTGAAGGTCAAGGACATGTACTTTCTATTTTGAAATTAGATATTGATAATAGACAACGAGTGATGAAAATATATAAATGTCACTTTTTGCTCGTCACTCATACCACAACACCACACCTGCAAAGGCAGAAGCACACTCTTTAACTTTGTGATCAATCCCAATCGATTTAATTTCTTTCAGCTCTCGATTTCGGGATTCAAAAGCATTGACGACCATTTGTCGAGCCTTCTGCTCCACCGTAAGCAGCTCATCCTCATCCTCAAACTCCATAATGACACCCGGCGCCTCATCATCTTCGGGGATGCCCACCGCTACCGCCGAAGCAATGACTGTGCCGGGTCTCTTCGAATCAATGGCAGCATATGCCAGCGGCAAGAATCCACCGGCCGGTAAATCCAAATCTGCAATGTCATGCTGTTGCGCATCGGGAGGCAATATACTGCTCATGCGCATCAGATTAGTATCGCCTACACCGGCATTAAGCAGTGCATTATCAAACGCATTGAGCGGCGTCTGTCCTTCAGATGATCCTCTGACTAAACTATAAATGTTGGCCGTAGGAGCCATTAAATTCGAAACGTCAATCATTATACTGCTAGTTTTTTGATGCTGAGTGACGGGGATCAAAAAGCTGCTTTTTACCGGCATTAACATTCAACACACCACGTTCAATTTCTTCTTCTGAGATATGCTGAGCCTCAAATTCCTTTTCAAGGGAATCTCGAATAGCTTCTGCATTAATGGTATTGCCACAGGTAAAAATATCAACGGCAGCATAGTCATATTCAGGCCAACTGTGGATTGACACATGTGATTCGGCGATCACGATCACGCCGCTTACCCCGTGAGGACTAAATTTATGAAAATCATGCGAAATAATGGTTGCTCCCGAGGCACGCGTAGCCTCCAGCATAGTCGTTTTAATAAAATCTGTGTCATTAATTTTATCGGAAGCACAATCATAAAGCTCAACCAAAATTTGTCGTCCAAGTGCTTCTGTTGCCATAATTAGAAACTGTCAATTTGAATGAGTAAATAAATACTTATCGAAAGAACCTGCTCAAATTATGATACATCTGATATCTGTTAACCGTTCGTTACGATTAAAAATAAACCATAAATTTAGTTGCAATTATTCTACAACTCTAAGATGTTTGGCATAATTATCGCACGGCAAACTTACATAATTATCAGCACTTTTAAATGATCGAACCGCAAAAAGAAATTACTGCTCAACAGGCACGCTCATTATATAAAGACCTTCTGCTTCCCCGCCGTATTGAGGAGCGAATGCTCAAATTATTGCGTCAAAATAAAATAAGTAAATGGTTTTCCGGTATGGGACAGGAAGCCATCTCGGTAGGGGTATCTTCTGCTCTCCATGAGGAGGACTACCTGCTGCCCATGCACCGTAACCTGGGACTTTTTACAACCCGCGGCGTAGATTTGTACCGACTTTTTTGTCAGTGGCTGGGTAAAGCCGATGGCTATACGGGTGGACGAGATCGCTCATTTCACTTTGGGGTACCTGAAAAACGCATTGTGGGAATGATTTCCCATCTGGCTGCCACTATGCCCATTGCTGATGGACTAGCCTTATCCTCGAATCTGCGTGATAATAACTTTGTAGCCTGCAGTTTCTGTGGCGATGGGGCTACCAGTGAAGGTGAATTTCATGAAGCACTAAACCTTGCTGCCGTATGGGAATTGCCGGTCATTTTCATGATCGAAAACAACGGTTATGGCCTATCTACTCCTACTAACGAGCAATATGCCTGTGACAATTTAGTT